>JAFZXF010000006.1 GCA_017616915.1 Bacteroidaceae bacterium | reverse complement strand
GACTATGCAAGCCAGACCTGGGATGCCACTACTCCTTACGACGGCTACGACTGGTATGACTACGCCGGTATGAATGCTGAGTTCGGCTTTGCCGACGAGGCCCAGGCGTTCACCATTCTTCCTGCCGAGAAGACCGACGCTACGACTCGCGCTTCTATTGGCGGTAAGGATCTGGTTGACGGCAGCTACGTAGTTACTGCCGCTGAGCCTTTCCTGAACTATCTGTTCAAGCTCGACACTCAGCGTGGCACCAATGCAGCTCTTGCTCCTTGGCAGGATGCTTGCGCTTGGTTGTTCTACGAGGCTACCCAGGGCACCGACTTCGCTAAGGAAGTAGAGCTAGCCCAGGCCGCTTACACTATTGATGTTACCTCCGATCAGGTAGGTACCGATCCCGGTCTGTTCAATGAGGCCAACTTTGGTGCTTACGATGAGGCAATGGCAGCCCTGAAGGCTCTGCCGACCGATGCAGATCCTGCTGAGGTACGCGCTGCCATCAATACCCTTGCCGAGGCATACGATGAGGCTCTCGTGCCCAATCCTATTGTTGACGGTGCATATTATGTACTGTTCAATGACAATGCCAAGATCAAGGAGAACAACAAGGAAGCCAAGGCTATGTACATCAACACAGCCAACAACAACCTCTACTGGGGCAAGTACAATGTTGAGGACCTCGGCTTCGTATTCAAGGCAATTGCCACCGACGAGGATGACAAGTTCTATCTGCAGAGTCTGGCCACCGGTCTTTACATTGGCGGCGGCAAGGGCTTCTGCGACTACTTCCCGTCGACCGCTGAGCCTACCTATCCTGCAACGTTCTACGGCTATCCCGGTTACGGTTCGTACCGTATCAAGACCAACGACTGGACGCTTTGCCCGCAGGGTAACCCCGGCGGTGACAAGGACGGCCCGAATCCTGTATGGGGCTACAACGGCGACAACGGCCAGCCTTATCAGGAGTGGACATGGAGTCTGAAGACTGTAGCCGAGGACGATCTTGAGCAGCTTGTGAACAATGCGTTCATCGACGCTATTGCTCAGTACAAGAACGCCACCTTCGAGGTTAAGGATCAGCCCGGTTACTGCAAGCAGGAGAATGTTGACGCATTCAACACCCTGTATGCCCAGGCTAAGACTATGGGCGGCGCCGAGCCCGAGGCCAAGCTCCAGATGGTAGCAGACCTGTCTCAGGCTTACGGCAAGGCCAACAACGACGTTCAGCCTGTTGTTGACGGTGCATACTATTATGTAGTAAGCAAGTATGCCGCTTATGCAGAGAAGTTCGGTGCTCCCGCAGCAATGTACACTGCTCCCGATCAGGTACGCGAGAGCGGCCTCTCGACTGTATTTGCCGACAAGTTCGACGAGAACAACGCTCACTACATCTTCAAGTTCACCGCCAAGGAAGGCGTTGAGAACGGTTTCAACATGCAGAACGCCGTTGACGGCTGGTATGTTAATACCGGTGACGGCGACAGCTGGTATGGTGAGGTAACGACCTGTACCGAGACTGCTGTGAATGCACAGCTTGTGAAGCCCTACGGTGTAGGTAAGTTCTTCATTGCCGACGAGACCGACGATGCCGTTAGCCGTTGCGTTCGCAACAACACTGATCCGGAGAAGATTGTTCAGCGCGGTTCTGTATACGGCTGGACGACGATCACCGACGATATCGCCGAGGCCATCCAGTGGTACAATGCATGGGAGCTGATCCCCGTAAGCGAGGATAAGGTTACCGAGCTTGTAGCTTCGACCAAGGCCGCCGATGCAGCTGCCGATGCAGCCGCTCAGGCCGCCGACGAGTATCTTGCTTCTGTAGCAGATCAGGTAGCCGAGATGACGGGTGAGGGCAGCACTCTGTCCGACGCCGCCAAGGCCGCCGTTCAGGCCGCTTACGATGCTTTGGTTGCCGCTCAGAAGGCAGAGAAGTATGACGTGACCACAACCGCTGACGACTATGCCGCAATGAAGGCCGCTCTTGAGCAGGCTATTGCCCAGGCAGAGGAAGGCGAGCGCGACCTGTGGGAGATTGCCGAGGAGCCCTCTGCAACGTTTGAGGCCGGCAAGACCTACGTACTCAAGAACGCCTACAACAGCAAGTACCTGAGCACCAACGGTGGAACCGTGACCAGTGTTAACGTTATCGAGGACACCGAGGTATGGTCAGTAGAGGCCGCCGACGATGGTTTCTACTATCTGAAGTCAGAGTCCGAAGCCGGCTACTGGCAGTATGTTGAATACTCAAGCCAGGCTTGGGAAGACGGCACTCCTTATGACGGCTATGACTGGTACAACTACGCCGGCATGAACGCCGAGTTCGGCACCATCGGCGGTGCCCAGCTGTTCACCATCCTTGCTCCGACCGCTACCGAGGAGGACAGCCGTACTTCTGTAGGCAAGGACAAGACTTTGGTAGAGAACAGCTATGTGTTCACTGCTAAGGACGAGGTATTGGGCAAGTTCTACAAGCTTGGTGTTCAGGGCGACAACGCCGCTCTCGAGCCCTGGCGTGAGGACGTAGCCTGGTTGTTCTACGAGGCCACTCCGAAGGCTGACGCCGCTAAGGCACTTCAGCTTGCTATAGAGGCCTATGGCGGTCTTGAGATGCAGGGCGGTACGAATCCCGGTTACTATAGCGCTGATGCTGTAGCAGAGTACAATGCTGCAGTTAGCGCTGCCGAGTCCGCACTTGAGAGTCAGGCTGATGAGGACGCCATGCGTGCTGCTACCGCCGCTCTGAAGGAAGCCGGCAAGAAGGAGTACGAGACCATTGCGATTTCTGCCGACGAGGTATACTTCATTGTCAGCGCCGGTTATGGTCCTGGCTACTACACGACAGCCGATCCTCCCGCAGAGAGCGAGTGGTATGACGATCGTGAGGCCTACGCTATGTACAATGCCGACGGCGTTGTGAAGTGGGGCAACTTCGATAACACTAATCCTAAGTTCGCTTACAAGTTCGAGCAGGGCACTGACGGCAACTGGAACCTGAAGAACATAGCTGACAACACCTACATTGAGAAGGGTAAGGCAGCTTATGGTCAGGATGTAACAGTGACCGAGGGTGCAGTAATGACTCAGGAATTTGCTCTGGTAAGTGAGGGTAAGTTCGCCATCACGTGGAGCGAGGATCGCAGCGGCAAGTATGTATATACTCTGACTGCCAGCCATAACGGTTCCAAGAACGGCGAGGCCGAGCCGGGCAACATCAAGGTATGGGGCTCTGCTTCTGAGGCCGCCAAGTTTGGTGTAAACGTATGGTACCTCATTCCTGTAGGCGATGAGATGAAGGAGAAGCTGACAGCTGTTGGTGGCATTGCCGCCGGTGGCGAGGGCTTCAGTGTAGTTCCCGGCAAGGGTAAGGTAACGTTCACTTCCGACAAGGCAGAGACGGTTCAGGTAGTAAGTGCCGCCGGTGCTGTATTGGCAGTGAAGAAGGTTGAGGCTGGCGAAACCGTTAGCATCAATCTCGTTCCCGGCATCTATCTTGTTAACGGAACCAAGGTTATCGTAAGATAAACGCTCAGACAGAACCTTAGAGGTTCTTCCAATGATAAAGCTCCGCAGCCATTCCCGGTTGCGGGGCTTTTCTTTCTATTATCTGATTATCTCGACACTCTGTTCCCTATATAATATTATATATAATGTTCGCGCGCGTGAGGGCTAAGAAAAAAGGGAAGAAATACATAGAAGAAAAATTTGCGCAAAAAGTGTTACTTTTTTAGTAAGAAAGAAGAATTTTTATATAGGAAAGATGATGTGTTATAAAATAATTATGTAACTTTGCGGCCAAATAATTCACTTATAAATCAAACGACATGAAGAAATTTTTACTTTCACTCGCTCTTGTGCTTCTGGGCGCAATGAGCACCAGTGTGTCGGCCAAGTATAACCTTGGAGAGCAGCTTTCTTCTGCAGATCTCAAGGATGGCGACACTGTAATCCTCGAGTATGTGGCAAGTAAATTGTTTGCTGGTCAGTACTTGACGATTGACCCTCAGAAAAAGACGGGTATGCTCGGAAAAGTGGGAACTCTCAATGACGAGAATATCTGGGTATTGGAAGAAGGTCCGGCTGACCTTCGCTATGAGGAGGGTAAGACCTTCTATCTAAGACATCTTGTCACAGGTCTCTACGTTGTTGCCAACGGTGGTTATAGCTCTCCGTTCAGTACAACCAACGAGATTGACAAGGCTGCCAACATCTTTTTCCCGAGTTGCGCCGAGGATATACCGTTCTCCAACTGTATTGCGTGGACTCCTAACGGTGACCAGCTGAAGGAAGGCGAGAGTGGCGACAAGATTGTCAACTGGGGTTATAATGGTGATAACGGACAATACCCTGACCCGGATTGGCAAGTTAACGACAAATCTGTCGGTCTTTTCTACGCACGCGATGAAAAAGGGTGGAGCTACATGACCTGCTATTGGGGAACTATTAGCTTTACCGGTTTGCAGATGTGTAACCAATGGAATGTGTTCAAGGCTGACTATATGAACGATAAGCTGGGTGATCTTGACGATCTTGTAAACCTTTACTCTGACTTCTCTCCTGTAGGCGGCACCACTCCTGGTTACTATGAGCAGGAAGCTGCTGATGCCTATAACAGCGCTATGGAGAGGGCCGTTGTAATGCTCGTTACCGGAGGCTCAGACGAGGAGATAGACGCTATGATGGCAGAATTGAGGCAGGCCAAGCTCACTTGCGAAGCCGCAGTGATTCCTCTTGTGAGTGGCTACTACTATATTGTAAGTGCTTACGATGAATTTATGAACCAGCAGGGTGTTGAGAAGGCTGCCTTCCCCAACTTGGTTACTAATAAGATGGAGTGGAAGACCTTCGATCCTGAGGATGGTGACTTTATCTTCTTCATAGAACCTCAGGGAGAGGATAATATGTTCTATCTGCAGCACTACTTCTCAGAGATGTATGCCGGCGAGATTGAGGCATGGACTGGAAGTTCTGCCACTACTCCGCTCATTTTCGGCAAGAGTTACTACCAGCGCTTCACCATGGAGACCGAGGGAATGTGGCTGTGGACCGATCCTGGACAGAGCTATCCTGGCAACTCTAATGGTAAGAGTCCGTTCGGTGGAAGTGGCAATGGTGAGAAGGTCAGTGGCAAGTTGGCCGCTTGGGGTCGTACCACCATTGATGCTGACAAGGCTTATATCTTCGACCAGCACACCAACCTCTGGTACATCCGTCCGGTTTCTGATGAGGTGATGGAGGTTATGGCTCCCATCAAGGCACAGAAGCAACTCACCCAGCAACTGGAGGAACTCATTCAGGAAGGTCGTGAGACTTACGGCAAACTCTTCAATTACACTGTTGACAAGGAAAATCCGCTTATCACAGTAGCTGGCGGTGGTGAGGTAATGGATCCTATTGAGGGCAACCAGATAACCTTCCAGACTATCCGTGGGCAAGGCGTTCCCGGATCGGATGATTATAAGTACCTCATTGATGACATTGATTCCACCTATATGCAAGGTGCCGGCTATATCGATGTAGATATTAGTAATACGCCGGTGAATGCTGTAGCGATAAGCTACAATACACGGTGCGCATCGGGCCTTTATGGTAATGAAAACCAACAGAAGTGGGGAGCTCAGGAGCGTCCCGACAAGGTGAACCTCTATGCAACCAATGATATTGGTGAGGGAGGCAAGTGGGACTTCGTGGGTTCTGCTAATATGGGAAGTCTGGAACTTCCCGCTACTCAGACATTCAGCCTTGGCGGAGAGTATAAGTATTTGCGCTATGAGGTAATTACCAATGCAACTGGCGGCAACTATTTTACTATTAGTGAGTTCCAACTCTATAAGACTGGGGTTGATCAGACCAGCTCGCAGTATTATACTACCGACGGAATGAAGGACAAGGCAGACGCACTGATGGTTGCTATTGAAGAGGCTCTTCCTATCGTAGAAGCCAATACTGCTACTTCGGAAGATGTGCAGAAGATGACTGCAGCCATTGCTGCCGTAAAGGAACTCTATGCCGACACTACTGAACTTTCACAGCTCATCGCTGATAGCGAGGTGCTGCTCGAGGGTGTCGTTATAGGTGATGAGATGGGTCAGCTGAGCGATGAGGAACTCAAGACCAACCTTGAAACCGCCATTAGCGAGGCACGTAAGAACGCGTTCACCACTCCGATTTCCAATGAAGCTGTTCGCACAGCTACTACCGCTGTAAAAGAAGCCAAGGCTGCATTCCTTGCCGGCATTAAGAGCTTTGAGGTAGGCAAGTGGTACTTCATCACTAACCTCGATGAAGAGCGCTTTGGCGAAGAGGGAGCAGAGGATGCTTTCTGCGGTGGTTCTGCAATTTATTTGAGGAATAAGTATAACACCAGCACCAGTGTTAAGTGGGGTCTGTTTGATAAGAACAGCATGACCCTCAATGCTGATAACGACCCGAGGGCAATGTGGCGCTTCGTTCCCGTAGAAGGAACCGAGTACTACGCAATCCAGAACATGTACACCGGCTACTATCTTGGTGATTTTGCAGGTGAGAATATCAACCTGCCTGTTAGCCAGGAGCCCGTGCCCTACAACGTGGCATACTCAGGCAATGCTAAGTTTATGCTCTATCCTAAGGGGCCGAAGAATTCTAACAATATGGCACTCTGGCCTGAAGGTTATGAGGCTGACGTAGTATGTCATCCTTCTATCGACGGAGCTTCCGCATGGACCTTCATCGAGATTGATCCCGAGGAGCAAGAAGCAATCTCTATTAGCGACTTTGCCATGAACCTCATCGATGTAATGGCAGTGCCTTACAATATCAGTAACATTGCTGACTACAACGCTGATGTGTTTACCTATGCAATCCGCAAGATCTCTCAGGAAGAGGTGGAAGGTGAGCGTGTTACCACTATAGAGCTCTACGAAAAGAACGAGTTTAAGGCCGGTGAGCCCTGTATTATTGTGCTTGGCAGCATTGACGAGGAAGTAGAGTGCGAACCCAACTCACTTGTGATTCCTTTCCCGACAGAAGTAATCGATCATACCCAACCGATGGTGGCCAATGGTATTGTAGGCGGTCTGCACAATATGAAGTGCGCAGAGGGTACCGCTATCTCCACTGGCAAGAAGTTTATTGCCGTAGGTGAAGGTGGAAGCGGATTCGATGATCAGACTGGTGTAATCGACTTGTCAACCTATAAGCGTGAGATTACCGGTGTAGAGACAGCTTTGACACTCGTGATAACGGGCTTGGCAGAGCTTCCGGAACCCGTTGGACCAGAAGAGCCGGGCGATGTTGACGGCAATGGTTCGGTTAACTCTGCTGACGTAGTAGCCGTTTACAACTTCATTCTGATAGGCGAAGAGAGTGGCATCACCAAAGAAGCTGCTGACGTTGATGGCAACGGTGATGTTAATTCCGCTGACGTAGTTGCTATATACAACGCAATTATTGGAGGCTCATCCAGTAGTCGCATGTTTATAGTAAGACCTAATAACTGGGTTGGTGAATAAAATGAAAGATATAAACTGAAAGTCATTTCATTTTTCATATTCTGCTCTGCGAGTCGTGTGCTCGCAGAGCTTTTTTGTGTGATTAATCATCGGATTTTTGAACAGTGAGTTTTGTATATGTTTTTTTTTTGCTACCTTTGCCGATAATTATGAAAGCAGATAAGACATATGCTTATGAGATAGAGCACTTGACCACTGGTTACGGCAGTGGGAAAAGCGCGAAACGCCTACTTTGCGATATGACTGCGGGGTTGCGGTGTGGAGAATTGACATGTCTGATAGGTGTTAATGGCGCGGGCAAATCAACTCTGCTACGTACGCTTGCAGGTTTACAACCTATGCTGGGCGGTAGCGTCAAGCTCTTGGGCCGCCTGTTACATAGTTATACAGCCAAGGAAATGGCGCGGGCAGTGAGCGTAGTGCTTACTGATGAGATTCCTGTGCAATCGCTTACTGCTTACGAACTGGTAGCGATGGGACGAATGCCTTATACTAATTATTGGGGAACTCTTTCGCGCAAGGACTCCAAGATAGTAAGCGAGGCTTTGGAGCTAGTAGGCATGAGTGACTTTAGTAACCGTCGTCTCCTTTCATTAAGCGATGGCGAGAAACAAAAACTGATGATAGCTAAGGCGCTGGCACAAAACACCGAGGTGATATTGCTTGATGAACCTGTAGCTTTCCTTGATTTTCCTAGTAAAGTGTGGGTGCTACGGTTGCTAAGCCGCGTTGCAAAAGAGCAAAATAAAGCCGTGCTGTTGTCTATCCACGATATTGAGCTGGCACTCCAGGTTGCAGATAGGCTCTGGATTTTAGGTGATGAGAATTTCGTGGAAGGTGAGCCACGTATACTTGCCAAAGAGGGACAGATAGATTTTTTGTTCCGTGGTGAAGGAATATGTTTTGACCGTGAGACGATGCAATATTCGCTGAACATAGATAAAGAAGAATCCTGATAATCCC
This sequence comes from Bacteroidaceae bacterium, assembly GCA_017616915.1. Taxonomy (GTDB): domain Bacteria; phylum Bacteroidota; class Bacteroidia; order Bacteroidales; family Bacteroidaceae; genus UBA6382. The sequence continues at coordinate 11,359 of JAFZXF010000006.1, read as the reverse complement.
ATATAAAATATGATTGTCTGTATTGCAGAGAAACCGTCAGTAGCCCGTGATATCGCTCGTTTGCTAGGAGCGACCAAACAGCATGATGGCTACCTCGAAGGAAATGGCTATCAGGTAACATGGACTTTTGGTCACCTTTGTGAACTGAAGTACCCCGAGGATTACTATCCTCAGTGGAAGCAGTGGAATCTCAACCAGTTGCCTATGCTGCCACGGCCTTTCGGCATACGCCTTAAGCAGGACGAAGGTGTGCAAAAGCAGTTTCATATTATTGAGGGTCTGATGAAACAGGCCGAATATATAGTTAACTGTGGTGATGCTGGTCAGGAGGGTGAGCTTATCCAGCGTTGGGTGATGCAGAAAGTTGGAATCACTTGTCCTGTGAAGCGGCTGTGGATCTCTTCACTCACGGAGGAGTCCATTCGTGAAGGCTTCCAAAATCTGGAGCCTGCAGCCAATCGTGACTCTTTGTATCAGGCCGGACTTTGTCGTGCCATAGGTGACTGGGTTTTGGGAATGAATGCTACTCGCCTTTATACTCTCAAATATGGGCGCCGCGAAATGAAGGCTCCACCTCTGTCGGTGGGGCGAGTGCAGACACCAACGTTGGCTCTTATAGTGAAGCGTCAGCGCGAGATAGAGAGTTTTGTGCCCGAACCTTATTGGGTATTGGCTACTAAATACCGTGACACCTTATTTACTGCTCAAAAAGGAAAGTATCTTCAGGAGGAAGAAGCTCAACAGGCTTTAGCGCAGATTACGGGAAAGCCTTTTACCGTGACGGCGGTAGCCACGAAACGCGGCAAAGAAGGACCGCCCAAATTATACGATCTAACTTCGCTGCAAGTGGATTGTAATAAGAAGTTTAACTACTCAGCTGATGTAACTCTCAACCTTATACAAAGCTTATACGAAAAACATGTTACAACCTATCCGCGTGTTGATACCACATACTTGAGCGACGATATTTATCCCAAGTGTCCGAATACTCTCAATGGTATTTCTGGCCTTTATCCGGACTTGATGACTCCGCTGCGAGGCAAAGCTCTAAGGAAAAGCAAGAAGGTGTTCGATTCCTCTAAGGTGACTGACCACCACGCTATCATTCCCACGGGAGTGGCTCCGCAGAATCTTACCGATGCCGAAAGTAAAGTTTTTGATTTGGTGGCTAGACGTTTTATTAGCGTATTCTACGATGACTGTGTGTTTGATACAACCACCGTTGAAGGAGAAACTGGCGAAGTTCCGTTTAAGGTGCAGGGGAAACATATCATTGAAGAAGGATGGCGAGCCGTTTATAAGCGTGACCGTAAGACGGAAGAGGATGAAGATGAAGAACAGAAGGACGAAGAGCGCTTGCTACCCGATTTCCAGAAAGGAGAGAGTGGTCCCCATGAGCCACAACTTACCAAGAAGATGACTACGCCACCTAAACCTTATACAGAGGCAACACTGCTTCGTGCTATGGAAACGGCCGGCAAGACGGTAGATGACGAGGAATTGCGTGATGCCATGAAAGAGAATGGAATAGGTCGTCCTTCTACACGCGCTGCCATAATACAAACCTTGTTCCGGCGTCGCTATATCAGGTTGGAGCGCAAGAGTCTGTATGCTACTGCCACAGGCTGTGAACTTATTGATATAATCCGTGAGGAGTTGTTGAAGAGCGCAGAACTTACAGGACGTTGGGAGAAGAAGTTGCGAGACATAGAACGTAAGACCTACGATGCAGGAACTTTCGTAACAGAAATAAAAGAAATGGTCTGTGATATAGTGGCGCAGGTGAAAGCAGATAACTCCAATCGAAGGGTTACCGTTGTGCCCGAGGAAGTGAAAACTAAAAAGGCTCGCAAACAATAATTGCGCGCTTTTTGAGTTATTTAATAGTATGAATAGAATCAGGAAAATAGTTCATCTTGCGATAGTTGTGTTCATTCTAGCGCTAGTTAATACTGCGTGTAACTCTGAGAAAAATCTCAAGAAAGGTGATCAGTATTGGGCTATAGGCGAATACTACAACGCGTCATTAGAGTATGCCAGGGCTTATGCAAAAACTCCTGCAAATGACAAGGAGAAGAGGGGCATGGTAGCTTATAAGGTGGCTGAAGCAAACCGCAAGATGAACTATTATGCCAAGGCGCAGGCCGCATATCGTAATGCGGTACGCTATAAGTATACCGATACGCTCACTTATTTCTATCTGGCAGAGATGGAGCGTTATAACAAGGAGTATAAGCAGGCTGCTAGAGATTATCAACTTTTCCTCGATAAGCATCCTGGTCATAAACTCTCGCTTCGAGGGTTGGAGTCGTGTGAAGAAGCGCCTGCGATAAAGGAGCGCGGTTCTGCTTACACGGTCAAAATGGACAAAAACTTTAACGCCAACTATGCAGATTTCTCTCCCGCGTTCAATGGAGATGATATATACTTCTCCTCCACGCGCCGCGACTGTAATGGCGACGATGTGAATGGTGTGACGGGAATGAAGAGTGGTGACATATTCTTTATGCAGAAGGATGACAAAGGTCGCTGGAAACGTTACGAGGCAGTCGGTGAGACTGTGAACTCTAAATATGACGAAGGGACGCCGGCTTTTTCTACTGATGGCAAGACGATGTACTTCACGCGATGCCGATGGGATGCCAATTATCCTCGTATGGCAGAGATTTATAGTGCGCCGCGCAGTGATGCTGCATGGGGTGAGGCCAAACTATGCGAATTGGCGAAGGACACGCTTTCGTCTTTTGCTCATCCTGCAGTGTCGCCCGATGGTTTCTTGTATTTCGTGTCTGATATGCCAGGCGGGATGGGCGGACTTGATTTATGGCGTGCAGAGATTACGGGAGGTAGTTTCGGTGCCGTTGAGAACATGGGTTCGCAAATTAATACCGAGGGTGACGAAATGTTTCCAACGTTCCGTCCTAATGGCGATCTCTACTATTCCAGTAATGGTATGGGAGGCTTGGGCGGTTTGGATATCTATAGAGCACGCTTCGATTCATTGACGAATGAGTGGGAGGTGCTTCACATGCCTTATCCCGTCAATTCTAATGGCGATGATTTCGGGATGACTTTCAATGGTGAGCTTAATCAAGGATATTTTGCGTCCAATCGTGCCAATCGCAAGGGTTGGGATAAGATTTATAGTTTCTTCTGTCCTGAGGTTGTGCAGACTGTCAAAGGTTGGGTATATGAGCAGGATGGTTATGAACTGCCTGCAGGCGTTGTTTATATGGTTGGTGACGACGGCACCAATACGAAAGTGCTTTTACAACTAGACGGCTCCTTTGAGGTGGAAATAAAGCCTCATGTGAAATATCTATTCTTGGCTACTTGTGAGGGATATATGAACTATAAGCAGGAAATATGTGTGGAGCCTGCGTTAGAGTCGGAGCAGTATGTTTTGCAGTTCCCACTGCCTTCGCTCAATATTCCAGTACTGGTGCGTAATGTCTTTTATGACTTTGACAAGGCTACTATCACGCCGCAGTCCATACCTGCGTTGGAGGGACTCGTGGGCTTACTTAAGCAGAATCCTAGTATAGCAATCGAGCTGTCATCCCATTGCGATTATCGCGGGTCCGATGAGTATAATATCAAACTAAGCCAAGCTCGTGCCGAGTCGGTGGTCAACTATCTGATAACCCATGGCATAGAGAAAGCCCGAGTAGTGGCAAAAGGCTATGGTAAAAGCCGTCCGAAGATTATTACTAAGAAATTTGCGGAGCGATACCCGTTTCTTAATGCTGGTGACACCCTTACCGTGGAATATATAAAGGCTTTAACTCCTGAGCAACAGGATTCATGTAATGCACTCAATCGTCGTACCGAGTTCTCTGTGCTTAAGACAACCTACGGACTGTTGGACAAACAAGGGAATCTTGATACCACAGCAGTGAAGAAAGCTGAGAATAAGGCTGAACAGGCAAAGACGGATTCTGTAGTTAAGGAAAAAGAGGTGGTCTCTCCCCAAGAGGAAGCTTCAGGGAAGGAAAAGGGCGAAGAAAGAAATGAAGAAAACCCCTCTTCCAACAAAGAAGCAACGCCTGTTGACAATAATCCGGAACCTGTAGAGAACAACGATGCCCGTTGATTATGAAAGGAAACTTTTACTTGCAGGGTTTTCTTACTTTCCTAAAGATAGGACTGTTTACCATAGGTGGCGGCTATGCTATGATTCCGCTAATAGAGCGTGAGGTGGTGGAACGTCGCCAGTGGTTAAGCAAAGAAGAGTTTCTTGATCTTATGTCTCTGTCGCAGATGCTGCCCGGAGTGTTTGCCGTAAATTTCAGTATATATATAGGTCATCGTCTCAGGGGCTTTCGGGGCAGTTTGGCACTAGCTGCCGGTATCGTAGTACCCAGTTTCGTGATAATATTGCTGATAGCTATGTTTTTCCAAGCCTTTGCAGGCAATCAAGTTGTAGAAGCGATATTCAAAGGTATCCGTCCTGCTGTAGTGGCACTGATAGCTGTGCCGTGCATCCAGCTTGGCCGTGTGGCTCATATCACTTTGGCTACAGCGTTCTTTCCTATATTGGTAGCTGTGATCATAGCGATTGCCGGAGTGTCGCCTGTTTATGTAATAATCGCTGTTGCGGTAGGCGCCTACTGCTATGGCCGTTTTTTCAAGGAAGGATAGCCTATGTTGTTTCTGGAGTTGTTTTGTGTATTTTTCAAGATAGGCCTTTTCGGATTTGGCGGCGGTTATGCTATGTTATCGATGATCCAGGCGGAGGTGGTTACTTCCAACCACTGGCTAACTTCTTCTCAGTTTGCCGACATAGTGGCTATCAGCCAGTCTACTCCGGGTCCCATAGGCATTAATTCTGCAACTTATTCAGGTTACATATCAGTTGTCAATGAAGGTTATCCCGCAATCGTAGGCATACTAGGCAGTCTTATAGCAACAGTTGCCGTAGTACTTCCGTCGTTTCTGTTGGTATTGCTGGTTCTGAAGATACTCAATCACTATCGCGAACATCCTCTTACCAAGACAATTTTTGCCGCGTTACGCCCTACGGTGGTTGGACTTCTATTGGCAGCGGTTATAGTATTGATGACCAAAGATAATTTTGGAAGTGTTACTGACACACCTTGGCAGTTTTGCGTTAGTGTGTTTTTGTTCCTCGCCGCTTTTGTGGGTACCTTTTTCTATAAGGTCCATCCCATCCGCATGATTATTCTTTGTGGATTGGCCGGCTTCCTGTTATATTCTTGAGTAGTTTTTTGCTTTACATTGCTAGCCATAATCTGCTACCACATGCTAAAAAAGACGTTTTTTTGTGCTTTTTTATAGGTAAAACGGAGAAAAAACATTTTTTTTTGCTTGCAAACGCATTTTTTTTGAAAAAAAAGTGGGAGGAATAAGAATTTTGTCTTAACTTTGCCCCAAATCTCCACTCTAAGATAGGCGTTGGAGACAAATAGATAATGTATAACTTTTAAATATTTAAAAATTATGAGAAAAATCTTTACTCTCTGCTTAGTAGCTGTTGCTGCTATGTTTGCAAACAAGGTTTATGCCGACAACATTAAGGGTTCAGACAATGTACTGACCGTACATGTAGGCAATTCCGACGACAAGGCTAAGATTCCCGTAAGCGTTTATCTTGCCAACCCGACCACTTCTATCACCTCTGTAGAGGTTAACCTGAAGGCTCCCATCGCTCCCACCAATTTTGGTGAATATGATGAGGACGAAGGTGACTACATCTTTGAGACAGCCGACAAGGACCGTTTCACCTCCTCTCACACTGCCACCATCGCAGCCGGTACTAAGGAGAATCCTGATGCTCTGTTCATCAGTATCACCAGCTCCAAGACTACCAACCTGAAGGGCACCGAGGGTAAGGTTATCACCGTGTTCCTGAATGGTAGCGAGTTGGCAGCCGGTACTTACACTATCGATATGGTAGGCAACCTGGCCATCTGGTCTGACAAGAAGACCACCGCAATCTATGAGTCTGAGGACACCAGCGACACCTTCACCATTGGTGAGGATGGCAAGGTAACTGCCGTTCAGGGCATCACCGCTGAGGAGATTGCAAAGGCTAAGGGTGTATTCACCCTCGATGGCAAGAAGGTAGCTGCTCCCCAGAAGGGTCAGATCTACGTAGTTGACGGCAAGACCGTTAAGTTCTAAATAAAAGAAAAACTTTATTACAAGCCGCAGATTGCATCGCAGTCTGCGGCTTATATATTAAGGTGTATATATATAATAATGAAGAACAAAAGATGAGGACCAAAACAACAGATATAGTGCTTACGGTTATATTGTTCTCGGCAATGCTCATATCGGGATGTTCGTGTGCAAGTGAAAAGAAGGTAAATGCCACGGAAGAGGGAAAGGTTGCTTCCGACACCTCTTTTCAGGATTGTCCCGCAAAGCCTGTGACACTGACGATGACATTTGTGGGCGATGTAATGATGGGCACAAATGTTCCCGGTAATTATATTACGCCTGACCGTGGCCGCTCTCTGTTTAAGGATTGTGACAGCATAACGCGTGCGTCGGATTTGGCTATTGCGAACCTCGAAGGCACCTGCTATGATGGAACTGATGGAGAACAACGGAAAATGACTAATCCCAATACTTATTTCATTTTCCGTATGCCGGGCGATCATGCCGCCAGGTTGTCAGATGCAGGATTTGATGCTGTCAACATGGCCAACAACCATTCTTTTGATTTTGGAATGACTGGTCGTCGCAACACGCTACGCACCATGAAAAGTGTGGGCATAGAGGTTGCTGGACTGCGTGAGCTTGCTGAGGGAGTAATCCTGGAACGCAAAGGAAAGAAGATCGCCTACATCGGCTTTGCTGCATCATGCACCAAGGTGCTGGATATGCTTGACAAGGCAGAGGTTGACTCGATGGTTGCCAAATACAGGAAGCTTGCCGATATCTTGGTAGTGAGCTTTCATGGCGGTGCAGAAGGAACGGCCTATCAGCATGTGCCACGAAAAACGGAATACTATGTTGGCGAAGAAAGAGGCAATGTGTATGAGTTTGCTCATCACTGCATTGATCTGGGAGCGGACATAGTGATAGGTCATGGCCCTCATGTGCCCCGAGGAATGGAGGTTTACAACGGACATCTTATTGCATATTCGCTAGGGAATTTCTGCACTCCTTATCGTATGGGGGTAAGAGGTGTCACGGCGTATGCTCCCTTGTTGGAAGTAACGCTTGATGCGGAGGATGGAACATTGAAATGCGGTCACATCCATTCTTTTCTTCAGCGAGAAGGCGTAGGCCCCAGAAAAGACGACAACAATGCCGCAGCCAAAAATATAAGGCAGCTGACTTTGGAAGACTTTCCCTCAACGCCCTTGGTTATTTCACCGGAAGGTGATTTGACGGTAAAACAGTGAGTTTGTAGGAAAACTACTGTAAAAGGGCTTTGCCCGTGCATTTTTATAAGCGAAAAACTACTTTTTTAACATTATATTAATGTTATGTCCGAAAAAAGTGGTATATTTGCCGCTCGAAATAATTTGCATACATACAATTTAGTGTTATTAACATATTTATTAATTTCAAACAATTACTCTAATGAAAAAGTTTTTACTTTTGATGCTTACCATCTTGATGGGAGCAATGTGGAGCAGTGTTGACGCCAAATGGGTTATAGGCGATCGCAAAAACGCGAGTCAAATTCAGCCCGGCGACACTGTAGTACTGGAGCATTCCAGTAGGACGGCTGACTTGGAGCATTATCTGCGTGCCGTCTTGACCGAAAAGGGAGTTGAACTTCAAGAGGGCCTTGGTATTGGTGCTGCTGCAATTGTAGTGCTGGAAGAAGGTCCTCTGGATGTTCGTACTGGTGCACCTACGGTTTATATCAAACTTGTTGAAACAAACAAGTACATTGGCCAAAGCACCTCATGGGACAATGGTTGCGGCGTTGTAAGTGACCCTGGCAATGCTGCCAATTTCCAGATAATCTCTTGCGGCGAGGATATCCCTTGGGCCAATACCTATGGATGGGACGCTTTCTATAGTGAAGAAAACTATATGAAAGACGAAAATGGCAAGGAGTTTTATCGTTCTCGCTTTGAGGAGGACAAGTGGCTGAGTGGCGACGAAACCATAGCCAACTGGCGTGAGAACGGTGCTGGTCGCGGTTCAGACGATAACTCTGTCGGCTTCAGCTGGAGCAAGAACGAGAAAGATTTTAAATACCTTGCGTTCTGGTCTTCAACTAAGCCCAATATTTTGTTGTGGAACTATACAGATACCCAACAATGGAACGTCTATGGTGTAACCTATGAGAAGAGCCTTCAGGATGACCTCCAGAACCTTGTCGATATTTATATGGAAGAGGGTGAGTACATTGCAGGCACCGATCCCGGCTTCTACAAAGAGGAAGCTGTAGATGCATATAATGAGGCAATGCAGGAGGCTCTCGAGGTTTCCATCACCGGTACCTCCGATGAAGACTATCAGGCAGCCATCGATAAGCTCAAGAATGCTCATGATGCCCTTACAGATGCATTCGTTCCCCTCACCGAGGGCTACTACTATTTCGTATGCGCATTTGAGAAGTATCTCAATGAGTATGGACACGAAAAGGGTGCATATGCTAATGATGCAGATAATTTCCTTTACTACAAGACTTTCGATCCCGAAGATGCATTATTCGTATTTGAGGTTACTAAAGGCGAAGAGAATAATGAATACTGGGTTCAGCACTTCCTCTCTGGACTCTATGTCGGAACTCCTTCCGATTGGTACAGCAAGAACATCCCTGTCACAAAGGGTAAGGACGAGCCGCAGAACATCCGCTACTACACTGGTGGCAAGTGCACCGGTAAGTGGTTCTGGGGTAGCCGCAGCCAACATACTTGCTCTTACACTATGAACACCAACGCAGGTACTCCGTCTGATGGCGCGGGTAAGCTGTACAACTGGGGCCAGTGGGGCGACGAGGGTACAGTAAGCGACCAGTACAACTGCTGGTATCTCCGCAAGATTACCGACCAGAGTGTAATTGAAAACTTTGAACTGCAGAGGGAACAGGTTCAGCGTACGGCTCAACTCAGGGAGATAGTGAACGATGCTACCGAGCTTTATGCTAAGTTGTTCTCCTATGAGCCCGACTACTCTAAGAAGCTCATCACCACCGTTAGTGGCGGTGCCGACGAGGATCCCGCAGAAGGCAACCAGCTCACCTTCTCTACCATCCGTACTCAGGGTGTAGCTTTCGCTGACAAGTATGAGTTCCTCATCGACGACGACGATACCACCTACATGCAGGGTTCCGGTTACATCCGCGTTGAGCTCAAGGAGCCGAAGCAGTATATTACCTTTGTATATAACACGCGCGATGCCTCCGGTCACGGTTCTAATGCCAAGTGGCAGCAGTGGGGTGCTCAGGAGCGTCCTAAGATGATTGACTTCTACGGTTACAACACTCTGGCCGGCGACACTGTATTCGGCCAAGCTAAGGGTACCGGTATCGACATGGGCGACCTGCCTCTGCCGGCAACCTATACCTTCGACTTCGGTCAGCCTGTAAACCGCGTAGCTTTCTATGTAACTCAGAATGCAAATGGCGGTAGCTACTTCACCGTTTCCGAGTTCCAGATGTATGAGGCTGCAGCTAACCAAGCTACTTCTCAGTACTATACCACTGAGGGCATGAGCGAGAAGGCTGATGCAATGTTCAACATGCTGCCTGGAATGCGTGAGATCGTTGCAAACAACACTGCTACTGACGAGGATATCCAGACAATGCAGGCTGCTTATTCTGCAGTTAAGGAAATGTATGCCGATACCACAGCTCTTGCTGACCTCATCGCCGAGTGCGAGACAATGCTTAGCGGTGTGGAGATTGGTGACGAAATGGGTCAGCTGAGCGATGAGCAACTCAAGACCAACCTTGAGGCTGCTATTGCTAACGCTCGCGAAACCGCATTCGTAAGCCCCATCTCTGTATCTGCAGTTAAGGCTGCTGAAACAGCTGTACGCGAAGCTAAGGCTGCCTTCATGGCAGGTATCAAGAGCTTCGAGGTAGGCAAGTGGTACTTTATCACCAATTTGGACACTGAGCGTGCAGGCGAAGCTGGCGCAGAGGATGCTTTCTGCCAGGGCAACGCTATCTATCTCAACAAGAACTACGCCGACGGTTCCATTACCAAGTGGGGTCTCTTCGACGAGTCAAGCATGACTCTCAATGCCGACAACAACCCGGCAGCCATGTGGCGCTTCGTTCCCGTTGAGGGCACCGAGTTCTATGCTATCCAGAATATGTACACCGGCTACTACTTGGGCGACTATGCAGGTGACAACATCAACCTGCCTGTCAGCGAGACTCCGGTTCCCTACGAGATCACTCTGTCTGGTCAGGGCGGCTTCCTGCTCTATCCGCGTGGTCCTAAGAACAAGAGCCACCTCGCAATCTGGCCTGAGGGCTATGAGGCAGACGTAGTTTGCCATCCTTCTGTTGACGCAGCTTCCGCATGGACCTTCGTTGAGATTGATCCCGAGGAGCAGCAGGCTATCTCTATCAGCATCTTTGCTATGAACCTCATCGACGTAATGGCAGTACCTTATGACGTTAAGGATCTTGCTGACCTCAATGAGGATGTTCACACCTATGCTGTCAAGAAGATGACTCAGGAGACCAACGAAGATGGTGAGCTTGTAACCACTGTTGAGCTCTATGAGAAGAACGAGTTCAAGGCCGGCGAGCCTTGCATCATCGCCCTCGGCAACTGGCAGGAGGACGAAGAGACTGCTCCCTATGAGCCTTATGACCTTGTGATTCCGTTCCCCACCGAGATGGTTGACCACACTCACAATTTCGTTGCTAACGGTATCTTTGGCGGTTTGCATTCTATCTCACTTTCCAATGTAGCCGTATCTACCGGTAAGGATTTCATTCCTTACTCAGGTGGTTTCGGTGCCATGACTGGCTTCATCGATCCTTCCACTTATCGTGGTGAGGTTGAGGGCGTAGAGACCGCTGCAACTCTCGTGATCGTAGGTGATATCAACCTTATTTCTGAGGGTGTTCCTGGCGACGTTGACGGTAACGGTACTGTTAACTCCGCTGACGTAGTAGCCATCTACAACTTCATCATTACTGGTGAGGAAGAGACCGGCATCGCTAAGGAAGTAGCTGACATTGACGGCAACGGCGAGGTTAACTCCGCTGACGTAGTAGCCGAATATAACATCATCATTGGTGGTTCTGAGAGCAAGGCATTTGCCAAAAGCGGAAGCTTTTTCCCCGAGGCAAACATCACCGGCTCCGACAATGTACTGACCGTACATGTAGGCAACTCCGACGACAAGGCTAAGATTCCCGTAAGCGTATATCTTGCCAACCCGACCACTTCGATTACCTCTG
>JAFZXF010000110.1 GCA_017616915.1 Bacteroidaceae bacterium | reverse complement strand
TATTCTTGCTGAGGATTTCCTTTGCTAGTGAGAGATAGTTGCGTGAGCCTTTGGCATCGGCATCATACTGCACCACAGCGAGTCCGTGGGAGGGAGCTTCACTTAGCTTGACGTTGCGCTGGATGACGGTCTTGAAGACCAGGTCTTCGAAGTGGCGCTTAACATCATTATATACTTGATTGGCGAGCTTGAGCCGTCCGTCGTACATGGTGATGAGGAAACCCTCTATTTGCAGCTGGGGGTTGAGCTTGCGCTTGATGAGTTTGATGGTGTTGAGGAGCTGGGCGATACCCTCCAGAGCAAAGTATTCGCATTGTACGGGGATAATCACGGAGTCGGCGGCGGTAATAGCGTTGACCGTAACTGAGCCCAGCGAAGGACTACAGTCGATGAGGATGAAGTCGTACTCGTCCTTTAGTTTGTCGAGCATTTCCTTCATCACCTTTTCCCTGTTTTTCTCAATCGCAAACAGTTCGTGTTCTGCACCGGCCAGATTAACCTGACTGGTGATAATTTCCACGTTAGGGACATTGGTGGTGTAGATTGCCTCATGCGGGTCAACGCCTTTGATGAGACAGTCGTAGATGGTGCAGTCGATATCTATCGTGCCCAAACCGAGACCGCAAGATGAGTTGCCCTGAGGGTCGGCATCTACGAGCAGAACACTCTTTTCCATCATTGCCAGTGAGGCTGCGAGGTTGATAGCAGTGGTGGTCTTGCCCACGCCGCCCTTCTGATTGGCTATAGCTATTATCTTACCCATATTATTTTTGTTTTGCGCCCCTGAAACAGGCGGTTTCCCGTCTATCAAGGCAAATATAACTGCAAAGATAGCGCATATTTCTCGATTAGACCGCATTTTCGCGGAATTTTATGATTATTTATGTTAAAAAATGTGTTATACGAGCTTAGTTTTCTTTTTCATTTGTGAATATTGTAGTAATTTTGCCGCAGATAAAGCAAATGTTATGCGTCCACTGATACTAATCTCTAACGACGACGGATATACTTCCCGTGGTTTGGCGGCTCTCATTGATGCAATGCGCCCTTTGGGCGATATTTTCGTGGTAGCTCCTGACGGTCCTCGTTCCGGGGCGAGTTGCTCGATTACAGATGCGGTGCCTGTTAGCTACAAGCATGTCCACTCAGAGGAAGGTCTTAAGATTTATTCGTGTAGCGGGTCGCCCGTGATGTGTACCAAGCTGGCGCTCGACCAGCTACTCATGCGACAACCCGACCTTATAGTAGCAGGTATAAATCACGGTAGTAATGCCTCGATAAATGTACACTATTCGGGCACTACGGCTGTGACCACCGAAGCAGCGCTTCACGGCATACCATCGGTGGCGTTCTCGCTCAATAATCATGACCCACAGGCAAGGTTGGAGCACCTGGTGCCGATATGCACCCATATTGCCGGATTGGTGCTTGAGCAGGGCCTGCCGTATGGTTCCTACCTTAATGTGAATATCCCCGAAACGGAAGAAATACAGGGCATCCGAGTTTGCCGTATGGCCTACAGCCGCTGGGTGGAGGAGTTTGAGCCGTGTCCGCGCAGTCGCGGCGGCCACTACTTCTGGCTTAGTGGGGAGCAGGTTGATGATGAACCGAGTGATGATTCCACCGACCTGTGGGCGATGAGTCACGACTACGTGGCTATCACTCCGATAATGATTGACCCCACCGATTATGAACTGATACAGGCTCTTAAAGAGTGGGATCTTTAGCCGTTGACCGTTGACTATTGAAGGATTTAATCAATGAAATACTTTCTTATAGTTGGTGAAGCTAGTGGCGATTTGCATGCGTCGAATCTGATGAGGGCGCTGATGCAGGAAGATCCTAATGCCGATTTTCGTTACTATGGTGGCGACAAGATGAAGGCTGTGGGCGGTACTTTATTGCGGCACTACAAGGATATAGCGTACATGGGTTTTCTCACCGTGCTGATTCATCTGCGCACGATACTCAAAGCTATGCAACAATGCCGCGAAGCAATCGTGGAATGGCAGCCCGATGTGGTAATCCTCGTTGACTATCCGGGCTTCAACCTGAAAATAGCCAAGTATCTGCGCCAGCATACCAGCATACCCGTATATTACTATATCTCTCCTAAGATATGGGCGTGGAAGGAACATCGCATCAAAGCCATCAAGAGCGATGTGGACGAGATGTTCTCGATACTGCCCTTTGAGGTGGATTTCTACAACCGCCACGATTATCCCATACACTATGTTGGCAATCCTACTGTTGATGAGATAGCTGAGTGGAGACAACAGGCAACGGACAATAGGTTATTGTCCAAGTTCCAATCTCCCATCATCGCCCTGTTGCCAGGCTCTCGCAGCAAAGAGATAACCGATAATCTGAGTCGTATGCTTCAGGCTGCCGCTCCGTATGTAGAAAAAGGCTACAAGATTGTTATTGCCGGAGCGCCCAATTTCGAAGAAAGTTTCTACAAACAAATAACGAGCAAGGTTATTGGTCATTCTTCAATTCTCAATTCGGACTTAGATGGAGATTCCGACATAATGTTGGTCAATGGCAAGACTTTCGAACTGCTGGCAAATAGCGAGGCTGCCCTTGTGACAAGCGGTACTGCTACGCTTGAGACGGCTCTTTTCCATGTACCACAGGTAGTATGTTATTACATCAAGGCAGGATGGTTCTTTGCTCTTTTGCGAAAGGTGCTCCTGAAAGTAAAGTATATCTCGCTTGTTAACCTTATAGTTGACCGCGAGTTAGTACCCGAATTGGTGGGAAGCGATATGACGGTGCCCAACCTATCCGCCCGCTTGGCTGGTATTGTTAGAGGAGGTGCTGACCGTGATGCCCAGCTTGAGGGTTACGAAGAGATGGCTCAATATCTTGGCGCCCCCGGAGCGCCCCAGCGTGCTGCCAAGATTATAGTGGAGAAACTGAATGTGCCTTAAGGAAAACTTTCCACTATAATTTAATCTTTATTGAGCGGCTATGCCCGTTTATTGTCCAGCGGAGGATGTAAACTCCCGAGGGCAGCACTGACGCATCAATCGGCTGATTTATACAGCCGGATGCAAGCATGTGTCCGCTAAGGTTATAAAGGGACATTGAGCATTGGGCATTGAACATCAAATTCTGACCATCGGGTAAGCGGAAATGAATTTGCCGGGTGTGAGGGTCGAGTGTAATGCGGTAATCGATATCTTCGTTTGAGTGCATCGCCATAACTGCCGATACACTTTCGTCAGCCAACTCCACATACCACTGGCGTGTGAGTTTAGTAGCATTGTCGGCATTATTGGCCCAGCTGATTACGGCGTTTCCGTTGGTGCTTGCGCCATGTGAGTTATTCCAGGCTAAAGAGGTTGCCTTGTTTTCGATGGCCCAATAGTCACCGGCTTTCACAAATCGCCATAGCTGGCGGTTGTCATTGTCATCAACAGGCATGAGCTGCAGCTGGGCACCAGTGGTATACTGCCCGTCAGTGTAGGCGGCCATATCGGTAATGGCGAGTTTGCTTTCTCTGCTTACGAGGCGATAATAATCGGCAGTAACGGGACGAATATCCCATTGTTGTGTCAGATATCTGTCATTGTCGCGGCTCCAGGTACCGATGAGGTCGGTTCCGTCGCAAATGTCGATTGGATGATCCACCCCTACATTGTAGATGTAATAGTAGTAATCCTCGTCGATGTCCATCGGATTAGTTGGTGGCGGCATGGGTGGCTCAAGATTGTCGGGATTTGGGAAAACTGACGACAGGTAGGTGGCGTGATCAACGAGGAAGTCTTTCAGATAATCGATACCTTCCTGATAGGTGCTGAATAGCTGCAGCTCGTCGTGAGTGCGCTGATTGATTGGCCAAACCTGATAATTCAGCTGCTGACTTTGGTCAATTTCTGCTGTCAGGCTGTCAACAAAGGCGAGAGTCTTTTCAACTAGGCTTTCCTTACAGACCGCTTGATGCCATCGCCTGCCAACGAGGTTGCGAAACCACGGATCATCGTACATGCGGACAAACCAATTCTTGCCGTTGTTACCGCCGTATCCTGCATCGAGCATAAGACGATTCGTGACTTCGCCAATGCGATGACAGTTGTTGAAGGCAATGTCGTAATCCCATATCGGCCCCATGTAGAGGTGGTCGTCGGCTCGTTGCTTGTAGCAATAGATACTGTAGAAACCATCGCAATTGCCGCTGTATTCCACAGTGAGAAACCATGTGGCGAGTGATAGGCTGTCAAAGAGAGAGCGGTAGCCTTTGTCGGGGTCTTTAAAATCGTCGGAGAAGATATGGGTCTCCACGTTGTTCATAAACTGGCGGATATAGTCGACCTGCGTGTCTTGTATGACATCACTATCAGGCGAACGGACGGAAATGGGCACGCTCTTGTCGGTACGGAACGAACAGCTTTCCCATGCGGCAGGCGCACCTATCTCCATGAAATAGCCGCCGGAGATATCGGAATTGTCGGTGGGTATGGTGTCTTGCTCCACAATGTCAATGCGGTATTTGTGTATGTCAATCTGGTCGCTCACCTGATAATTGCCAACGTAGTTGGAGTTCAAACTGATATCCACAAACATGGCGGCGGGCACAAAGGATTGTCCCAAATTCTTGCCTATATAACTGGCAACGGCATTGCGGATAAGAGATTTGTCGCAGCAGTTGGCCATCAGTGTCCAGTTGCGGGCGTTTGCATGATTGTTGCCGAGGAATTTGGATTTGTGCTTGAACTTGATGCGATAGGGCTTCTTTGGCAAGCGCCAGGTGCTATTGCCTCGGCCGCGAATCTGCAAAGAATCGAATATCTCGATGAGTCCATCGCGTACGCGCCACATCTTGGCATATTGATAGACTTGTTTGCTGGTTATGTCGGAGCCGTCGTAAGTGTTGATATAGAGACTCGGCAAGTTGGTATGCTGCTTAATGTAGGAGGGAATATTACCTTGGCGCAGACCATCCAACTCAGAACAAAAGGTATTGTATGCCTCCTGCAGCTCTTGCAGAACATCATCTGTGATTTCATCATCGTTGAGAACTTCGCCCGCCATTATCTGCTTGTGCAAAGCGGTGGCGATAGGACCCAAATCAATCAGGTAAGAAGGACCGTAAATATTAACATGGATTGGTCGGAACTCTGCAAAATGACCGAATTTATTTCCTGAGGTGTTAGCGAGTATGGTGAAACGCAACGACCGATAGGTTTTATCGCCTAAAGAAACGGGGGCTGAGGTATATTCCTGACCGGAGCTTGCATTGCCGAGCGCTATTGTGCCCAATTCATCCCATTGTGTGTTGTCATTACTCCCCAGAACTCCCATCAGGGTAACATGGTTGGCACTGGTCTGCCGCCGCAACACATAGAGTCCGATGTTGCCACCGACAGGCTGGTTGAAGTCAACCTGTATGTAGTGTGTGTCTTGAATTTGATTGTGCCAGTCGCTGTGCCAAAAAGTAGTGGCGTTGCCGTCAACCATATGTTCGATATGTTTCCCTTCTTGAAAATCACTGGCGTTGCTGCTTAGCTGGTCACCGGTGATAGGAATCATTTCCGATACCTTCCCGATGGCTTGCTGATATATGTCTCTGGATTGTACTAGCAACTCACGATATTGCTCAGCTATGACCTGCGCCCCAGAAGTTAAGACGCACATACTCAGCAATACAGAAAGAAGAAGTCGCATAATAATCTATGCTGCCCAGAAAAGAACATAGGTAGTGGCGGCAGGAATGGCTAGTAGGGCGCTGTCGAAACGGTCGAGCGCTCCACCGTGGCCGGGCAGAAAGTGACCACTGTCTTTGATGCCGAGATAGCGCTTGAGTTGACTCTCCACCAGATCTCCCCATGTACCGAACACGCAAACGGTGGCGCCGAGACCCAACCAAAAAAGTAGGCTGCCTTCGCCGCTGAGTAGGTGGAAAGCCCATGCGCCCAGCAATACTACGATGCCACCGCCCAGACTGCCAATCCACGTTTTCTTAGGAGAGAGCGAGGGGAAGAGTTTCTGGGTAAAATGGAAATTGAGAATGGAGAATTGGAATTTGATTCTCTTGCCCAAGGTGCAACCGAAACAGTAGGCGCCCGTGTCGTTAAGCCAAAGGAAAACGAAAACGGCCAAAGGCAGGGTGGGGGAGTAGATTTGATTGAAAGCCAACACATTAAGTAGTGCCATTGGCAGGGCGATGTAGAGTTGGCCGGCAAAGGTATAAGCCCAAGAGCTGACGGGATTTTCTTGCTTGAAGTAAAGACCGCTAACCAGCACGAAAATCAAGGACAGTAAATATGGGGCAAACACAGCAGAGCCTGCGCTGCCGCTACAATATAGGAAGAAGGCAATAAACAGATAGACACCGCTTATGATGCTGACGGTGTTATTGACCTGCGCCAAATTGTGCTCAAGTAACAGTTCGTTGAACTCATTGATTAGCAGGGCGGTGATGGCGGCGAAAAGCACGCAGTAGGTTGACATGCCCCAAAGCAGACATCCTACTATCACTGCCACAAAGGCGATGCCAGATAGTGTGCGAATCAGTACGTTAGGCATTTTTGTCTTCTCCTTTCTTTTCTTTGGCGATGCCGGGAATGAGTTTGTCTATCTCTGCTTTTTGTTCCTCCTCTTTCTTGTCGGCTTCCTTAGCTTCGGCTTCGGCCCGCTCCTTTGCTAGTCGCTCGTTCTCGGCAATTATCTCATCGGAGCGGCTAGTCCATTGGCGCTTACCAAATATCTGCTCTACATTTTCGGCAAATATTACCTCCTTGTCGATAAGCAATTGAGCCACCTTACTATGACCCTCGCTATGCTCGGCGAGGATGCTCTTTGCCCGTTCATACTGTTCGGCAATAAGTGCTTTCACCTCTTCGTCAATTTGCTTGGCAGTGATGTCAGAGTAGGGCTTTTGGAAGTAGTCCTGCTGAGCGGTGTAGAAGCTTATATTGTATAAGTTGTCGCTCATGCCGTAGTAGGCTACCATGCTGAAAGCCATCTTGTTGGCGCGTTCCAAATCGTTGAGGGCTCCTGTGGATATGTGACCGGTGAACAATTCTTCGGCGGCACGTCCACCCAGTAGAGAGCATATCTTGTCAAGCATCTGCTCCTTTGTAACATTTACCCGTTCTTCAGGCAGATACCATGCTGCGCCGAGTGCTTGACCGCGTGGTACAATAGTGACCTTGATAAGTGGGTCGGCATACTGGCAGAACCATGATATGGTGGCGTGACCAGCCTCGTGGATAGCGATGCTACGTTTCTCTTCTTGAGTCATCACCTTCGTCTTCTTTTCCAAACCACCGATAATACGGTCGATGGCATCAAGGAAATCCTGCATACCTACAGCTTGTTTGTCGTGGCGTGCAGCAATCAGGGCGGCCTCATTGCAGACATTGGCTATGTCGGCTCCGGAAAAGCCCGGGGTTTGGCGTGATAAGAGGTCGAGATCTACGCTCTGGTCAACTTTAAGAGGCTTAACGTGTACAAGGAAAATTTGTTTACGCTCCGGCAGTCCCGGCAGTTCTACGTGGATTTGGCGGTCGAAACGTCCGGCACGCAATAACGCTTTGTCAAGAATATCGGCGCGGTTGGTAGCTGCCATCACGATGATACCGCTATTTGTGCCGAAGCCGTCCATCTCGGTGAGCAACTGGTTGAGCGTGCTTTCACGCTCATCGTTGCCGCCCATAGCAGGATTCTTTCCACGGGCACGTCCCACAGCATCAATCTCATCGATGAAAACAATACATGGGGCTTTCTCCTTAGCTTGGCGGAACAAATCTCTTACACGGCTAGCACCAACACCAACGAACATCTCCACAAAATCGCTGCCCGACAACGAGAAGAAAGGTACGTCAGCTTCGCCGGCCACTGCCTTAGCAAGCAGAGTCTTACCAGTGCCCGGAGGACCTACCAACAGGGCGCCTTTGGGAATCTTGCCGCCCAACTCGGTATATTTCTTGGGGTCTTTGAGGAATTTCACAATCTCTTGTACCTCCTGCTTGGCTTCGTCTTGTCCTGCTACATCATTGAAAGTGATACTTATTTTGGCGCCCTTATCGTAGAGTTGGGCACGGCTTTTTCCGACGGAGAAAATGCCTGCTCCGCCACCACCGGCACGTCTCATCAAGAATACCCAAATGCCTACAAAAAGCAATACGGGTAGCACTACATTGAGGAACAGAGAGCCAAGGAAGTTGCTATTTGCGTCATACTCTATCTTGCCTGTGAAATGCTTGGCATTTCTTTCCGCAGCGAGGAACTCGTTGACATCGCTAACAGAAGGGAACTCGGCCACAACCGATGGGTCACGCCCGGCTTCAGCAGCCTTGCCGAAGATTTCACCTACGTATGGTTGCTTGATAAACATCTTTACATTTCCGTCGCCCTTGTTTACAACGATGTTGCGAGCATAGCCTTTCTGGACATATTCCTGAAAATCAGAATAAGTGACTTCCTTTTGAAAACTGTTGCCGTTGTTCGAGTTGTTATAGAACATGTAGGCCAGTATAAGGATGATAATCATGTAGGCCCAATTAAAACTGAACTTGGGCATCTTCGTGTTATTATTATTGTTTGCGCTCATATGTATATGGTCTTTTTTAATAGTCTTCGGGAACTTCTGTAAGTTTTGCATCAGCCCATAGATGTTCCAGATCGTAGAACTCTCGAGCTTGCGGCTGCAACACATGTACAATGATGTCACCGTAGTCGATAGCTACCCAGTATGCGTTTTCCAGTCCGGTAACACCGATGGCTTTTTCGCCAAGTTTTTCGCGTGTAGTATCGCTCACTGAGCCGGCTATCGCCTCAACCTGCGTGGCAGTGTTGGCTTGGCATATAACAAAATATTTGCAGATGGAATCTTTGATGTTTGAGAAGTCGGCAATCACTATTCGGTGTCCTTTTTTCTCCTGGATACCTTCGGTGATGGCTGTTAGCAGTTTCTTTGTGTTGTTTTTCTTTTCTATTGTCTTGTTTTGCATGTATTTTATGCTGAAAAATGTTTGTGTAGGTCAAAAAACTATGTTTCGGGGTGCAAAAATAGTATTTTTTCAGGGAAAAACCATTTTTTTTCTGATATTTCTTTGCAGTGTTAGCCAAATGTTATAATTTTGCATCGCAAAACGATTGGGATATGGTGTAATGGTAACACTGCAGATTCTGGTCCTGCCTTTCCTGGTTCGAGTCCGGGTATCCCAACTAAAAGTCGCGCATCTTTAATAGTTGCGCGATTATTTTTTTGCGCGCAGGATTAATGTTTTATGTTTAGTTGTTAGTCGATGTGTTGATAAAATTAAAACCGCGTCGGCGCTCATTGAGAGCTACTTCTGCGGTTCTGGGTGGAGATAATGGGATTCGAACCCATGACCTCTTGCATGCCATGCAAGCGCTCTAGCCAGCTGAGCTATACCCCCAAAAGGTTTTTCGCGGCAAAGGTAAGACTTTTTTTAATACCTGCCAAATAAAATCCGCGAAATTCGCACAATTCGCCATGAAAAAGTCGTCTTGACAGCGTTTCATGCGAATCTCGCGGTAAATGCTTATTTATTCTTCAGCTGGAGTTTCTGCAGGAGTTTCTTCCACGGCAGGAGCCTCCTCCACTGCGGGAGCCTCAACTGGAGTTTCGGCAACCTCCGCAGGAGTTTCCTCAACTACAGTTTCGGGTTGTGGATTGTTAATCTTCTCAGCAAGTTCTGCAAGGTTTGCCTTTAGAGTCTCAATCTTCTTCATCATCGTGTCGATAAGGGCAGAGCCTTTCTTGGAGTTGGAGGTGAGGAAGGAGATGTTATTCTCGTATGTGGCCAACTCGGCTTTCTTAGCTTCATAAAGGCGTAGCAGATTGTTGCCTTCGGGCATCGGACGTCCGCTACCTTCCTTGCCGTTTCGTTGAGTGCGGCGTGGGCTACGGAGGTTAAATTCCTTGTAGAGTTTGTCAATTATGTCGCGATATTTGGCGTAAATCTTGTCCTTGTTCTTGAAGGGCACATGTCCAATGCTGTTCCACTCCTCCTGGAGTTGTTTGACAGCCTCGGCAATATTCTCGCCTCCCTCGATTGCAAGAGCTTCCAGTTTTTCGATTACGGTCTTTTTCTTTATAAGGTTCTCGCTCTCCTCTTTGTGCTGATCGCCGAGGATAGTCTTCTTCTTGTCGAAGAATTCGTTGCATGCAGCATTAAAGCGCTCCCAGAGCGAGTTGCTCAGTTTGTGGGTGGTAGCACCGATTTCCTTCCACTCCTTCTGTAGCTTGATGAGCTCGTTAGTGGTGGCAGTCCACTGGGTACTTTCCTTTAGAGACTCGGCTTTCTCAACGAGTGCCAGCTTTTTGGCGGCATTTTCGGAGTAGTTCTTCTTTTGCTCTTTAAAGAATTCGGCCTTCTTATTGAAGAAGTTGTCGCACGCAGCACGGAAACGTTCGAATATCTTTGTATTCATCTTCTTAGTGGCGCGACCGATGGTCTTCCACTCTTCCTGCAGGGCTATTATCTGCTTGGTGATGCCGTCCCATTGAGCATATCCGCTGAGATTGTCGAGCTCGATGGCCTCTATTTCTTCGCAGATGGCGGTCTTCTTGGCAAGGTTTTCTTCCTCTTTTTCTTTAAGTCCCTCAAAGTATTGGGCATGACGCTTATTGATAGCCGTGGATGCGGTCTTGAATCGTGTCCACAGATCTTCACGCAATTCTTTTGCTACGGGACCTATCTCACGGAACTCCTGATGAAGTTGCTGAAGTTGGTGAGAGGCGCGTATGATGTCGGGGTCATCGATTAGTGCCTCTACAGCTTCACATAAGCGGGTCTTGGCTTCTAGATTCTTCTTGAAGTCGTAATCACGCAGTGCAGAATTGGTCTTCAGTAGATCATAGAATTGGTCTTGGCAGAACTGGAACTGCTTCCAAACTTCGTTGGCTGCACTTTCGGGTATGGGCTTTATTTCCTTCCATTCGGCTTGTAGCTTTCGGAAGGTGTCATATGCTTTGTTGGCCTCCTCTGGCGAGGTGCAGATAGCTTTGATTTCCTCAATGATAGCTTTCTTACGCTCGAGGTTAGCCTCCTTTTTCTTTTCGTTGTCTTCTATCTGTTTTGCGCGTAGTTCTTTAAGCAGTGTCAGCTGTGCCTTAAGCTCATCCTCAAGCGGATCTTCATCGGGAGTGAAGTCTGCCTCATTGCCACCGTTGGCAATGAAATCGGCCAGAGCTTTTGCTTTTTCTTCGCGCTGCAGACGATAGAATGCCTGCTTCAGTTGCTCCTGTTCGGCGCGTGAGCCGGCATCGCCACTTGCGGCAATCGCTGCAATGCGCTCTATGATGCCTTCCTTGGTGTCGGGCAAATCAACGGGAGCTTCTTCTGTTTCTTCCGGTTCTTCTGCTGGTTCTTCAGGAGTTTCCTCAGCAAAGGTCTCGGTTTCTTCTACATCAGTTTCTTCTGCTTCAGCTACGGTCTCGGTAACCTCGGCGACAGTCTCTTTAACCTCTTCCTCTGCTACGGGAGCAGCGGTTTCTGCGGGTTGTTCAACGACAGGCTGCTCCTGCAACTCGTCAGTTCTTGGATCAGTAACATTTTCCATGTTGATATCATTTAAACAATTAGTGATTATAGCCTGTTTTACAGGTTTGCGAACTGCAAATGAAATAAAATTTCTCAATATGCCCAAGTTTTTTACCCATTTTTGTTGTTTTTTATGGCATAAAATGCGAAAATGCCAAAAAAGGCAGTGTTTTTTGCCTTTTTTGGCATTTCTTGGGATGCGCCTACTATTGTTGGTGTATGTGGCGTAGTTCCTCGCGCGTACCTTATATATATTTAAGTGTCGCTAAATCCAATGGCGGTGTTTAAAAATCCAGAAACTGAATACAGCTACACCGATAGAGAGCACGGTTACCAATGGGAAGCCCCACCAAGTGCCCTCAATGCCGGTGAACAGGTTCATTCCAAACAAGCTTGCAACCAGCGTGGGGAACATCAGCACGATGCTAATAGAAGTCATCGTCTTCATTACCGAGTTGGTGTTGTTGTTAATGATGCTGGCATAGGTATCCATTGTGGAGTCAAGGATGTGGGTGTAGATATTAGTAGTCTCGCGTGCCTGGTTCATCTCGATGTTTACATCTTCGATAAGGTCGGCATCCAACTCATCCACCGGCAGCTTGAATTTTAGTTTTGATAGCAGCGTCTCATTGCCACGAAGTGAAGTGACGAAGTACGTCAAACTATCCTGCAATCGCGAGAGACCGATGAGGTCTTCGTTGCTGATTTTCTGATCAAGTTTTTGCTTAGATTCGTCAATGAGCACGCTGATTTGTTTCAGTCTTTTCAGATACCACACAGAACTGCTGAGGAAGAGTCTGAAAACAAGATCCACGGCATCGGTGAAACCTTGGTTACGTTTCTGCTGGTAGCTCACAAAGTCAATCATCATATTGGTCTCGTAGTTGCACACCGTGATGCACACATCGTCATGCATCAGTATGCCTAGAGGCACGGTGGTGTGGGGAGTGCGTGAGCGCACTTCCTTAACGTATGGGATGCGCAGAATGATTAGCCCCCAGCCTTCATCATATTCATAACGGGCACGCTCATCCTTATCTCGGATGTCATCCAAAAACCAACTCGGCACTTGTAGTTCCGTGGTTAGATAGTCTTCGTCTCTCTGTGTGGGACACGTAACCTGCACCCAGCAGTTAGGTTCCCATTCATTCAGTGTACGCAGTGTACGGTTGATGTTCCAAAAGGTTCGCATTTTTAGTCCTCCACTGATAAAGGCCCCGAGGCAGAGTGGAGATGCTAAAAATCCGTCACTTTGCCTCAATTCCGTTTGTAATAATCCGCGTAATAGTCGTCCATTAGATGTTACGATTTGAATTAACGGCCGCAAAATTAGTGTTTTTTTTTGAAAAAGAGGACAGAAATCCATTTTTTTTGCACAATCACCGACAAAAAAGCAGAAACGTAAATACCTAATTGGCAAAAACGGTATTAAAAAGACCGCTTGGGCGATTATGAAACGGTGTATTCCTTTTCTAAGGTGTTGGTCAGTTCCACGAACTCTTGTACACTGAGTTGTTCGGGTCGCTTGGTAAGAATAGGTAATTCTAAGAACGCGGTGTGGTCGAAAGAGGATTGTGCATTAAACATTGGCTGTGGTTGATTACCGCGTTCGTTGTCAAGTTGGGCGAGCAGGGGCTTGATGGAGCCGCGCATCATCTTGCGTCGCTGATTGAACGTGGTTTTTACTACGCGACGAAAGAGTCGCTCATCGCAGCCAAGGTTGTGAACGTCATTGCGGGTAAACCTAACTACAGCACTCTTGACCTTGGGCGGCGGGTTGAAGGCACTCTCTTCAACGGTGAAGAGGTACTCTGTATCATACCATGCCTGCAGTAGTACACTAAGTATGCCATAGTCCCTGTTGCCAGGGCCCGAGCAGAGTCGCAAAGCTACTTCCCTTTGTATCATACCGGTGCAACAGGGGATGATGTCCTTGTAGTCGAGCATTTTGAAGAAAATCTGACTACTGATATTATAAGGATAGTTGCCAGTGAGCACAAAGGGCTTGCCATCATACAGTTTGGCCAGATCCATGCGGAGGAAATCACCTTCAATAAGTCGTCCGCCCCGAAGCATGGGGAAATGCTCTTTGAGATAGGCGATGCTTTCGCGATCCAGTTCCACTACGGTGATGTCGCGTCCT
Source organism: Bacteroidaceae bacterium (assembly GCA_017616915.1). Taxonomy (GTDB): domain Bacteria; phylum Bacteroidota; class Bacteroidia; order Bacteroidales; family Bacteroidaceae; genus UBA6382. The sequence goes on along the minus strand of JAFZXF010000110.1, from coordinate 41,366 downwards.
TTCGCTACTAGGTGTTCGGTGAGGGCACCGGTGCCGGGACCAACCTCTAGTACAGGCAAATCAGGCACAATATCTACTGTGTCCGCAATACGGCATGCAATTTCGATGTCGGTGAGGAAATGCTGCCCAAGAGCTTTCTTAGCTTTAACGTCGCGTCGTCTCATTTTGGTTGCAAAAGTACTAAAAAAATGGGAAAAATGGTCGTAAAAGCTAAAAAAGCGGTCAGATTTAGGGCATATATGATTCTAAAATCATAAATTTGCAAACTCGATTAGATGTAAGATGTAAAGAACACTCAATTTTCATACCTTAAACCTCAAATTTCAAAAAGAATATATCGTGGCTAAGAAAATGTATATCATTGCGGGGTGTAACGGTGCCGGCAAGACTACTGCCAGCTTTACCATACTGCCTGAGTTTATGCAATGCGATGAGTATATCAACGCAGACGAGATAGCTCGTGGTCTTTCACCGTTTCATCCGGAGAGTGTGCCCATCGAGGCCGGCCGTCTGATGATTCAGCGTATTGGCGACCTGATGAAGAAGGGCGTGACTTTTGCAGTAGAGACTACTCTCTCCACTCATTCGTATGTGAACCTGATCAAGCGTGCTCATAAGGCGGGCTATCTGGTGGAACTTATCTTCCTCTGGCTTTCGTCGCCCGATGTGGCTGTAAAACGTGTGGCCAAGCGAGTTTCGGAGGGCGGTCATCATATTCCTGAGGATGTGATACGCCGCCGCTACGATGCAGGTATTCAGAATCTGATAGAGACCTACAGCCAAATAGTTGACCGCTGGATACTGATAGATAACAACACCACCTCTGTAGTTGTAGCAGAGACTAATCATGGCGAGACTACTGTCTTTGACATGGATCGCTATAACAAAATCATCAGCCATGCGTAACGACTACAACTCTCCGCTCACTCCCTACGCGCGTAAAGTGCAGCACGGCATGGCTGTAGCCAACCGTAAGATGATGACGCGTGCCTCGGTATTCGGCTATTCGTTGGTAGTAGGCGCTCCTGATGGCACGTGCAGTGAGAAGGATGCTCGTCAGTTGATGGACGAACTGCGTGAGACTCCTTGGTGGAAAACCCACTTCGACGATTAGACGATGAAGTACCTTCTCTCTCTTCCTCCTAATTTGGTGGAGCATTTCCACGAACTTACAGGTCATAGTGCCGATAGCTGGTTTTGCACAGCCGATCCTGTCGATAGTCGACTGGGGTCGGGTGGTGGCACAGTGTGGCTACTTAGCCGGTGCAAGGAGGCGGAGGGAAACGAAGTAACATTCAGTCAATGGCTAAAGACAGATAAGCGTGTGCTGATTCACGCCGGAGGTTGTGGCCGGCGTATTCCCGCCTATGCTTCTTGCGGCAAGGTGCTTACTCCTATTCCGCTAATCAGTGATAATGAGAAACCGTGTGAAGCCCGAACTCTGCTCGACCTGCAGACTCCTTTCTATAGCCGCGTGATAGAACATGCTCCGACTTCGCTTAATACTATGATTGTCTCGGGTGATGTGATGATCACAGCGTCCGAAATAGGTGACATTCCTGATGCCGATGTGGTTTGTTTCGGAATGAAGGAGCCTACTTCGTTGGCAAGTAATCATGGCGTGTTCGTCGTGAGTCGCGAGGAGCCTGACGTGTTGGACTATATGCTGCAAAAACCTTCGACAGAGGTGCTCAACGAACTTTCTACCACCCATTCTTTCCTGATGGATATTGGTCTATGGCTGCTTAGCGATAGGGCAGTGGAGCGGCTGATAAGTCTCGCTTCTGATGAGAATGGTAATATAAATTATTACGACCTCTACGGAGACTATGGTCTAGGTCTGGGGCGCAAACCTTCGAAACCATGCAATCAGTTGGCAGATCTCAATGTGAAGATAGTTAACCTTGACGGTCGCTTCCTGCATTATGGCACCAGTCGCGAGTTGCTCAGTTCTACAGCATCGCTACGGCCAGGATTGGATAAGGCACAGTTTGTATTCAATGCCGACAGCAAAGCTTCTATAAATGATGTCGCTACCAATGTGTGGGTGGAGAATTCGTACTTGCCTGCCAGTTGGACTCTCTGTGGACGGAATATTGTTACTGGTGTTCCTGCTAATGATTGGCAAATTACTCTGAGTGAAGGTCGCTGTGTGGATATTGTGCCAGTGGATGAGGAGGATTTCGTCCTGCGACCTTATGGATTTAACGATAAATTCAGTGGAGCTGTCACAGATAAGTCAACTATGTTTATGGAGCAGTGGTTGGAGCAATGGATGGAAAAGCGCGGTGTAACCTCTGCGGATTTCTCCAACACTGCCGATATACAGGACGCAGAGCTGTTTCCGGTAAGCAGAGACATAGAGTTGTTGGGTAGCATGTTGCGTTGGTTTGTAGACGAGAAGCCCGATAGAGGCGTCAGTGAGTTATGGCGTCGCTGTCGGCGAGTGTCAGCCAATACAATATTGATAAAGGCAGCACTACTTCGTGTTCAGATTCAGCGCACCAAACTCAGTCACCTTCCTGCCATGAAGATTCCAATTGCCGATTACGACCAAGCCTTCGCAGAACTTCGTGACGGCCTGGTGGACAATATGCTAAGTAACAAGAGTGTACCACGCATGACAGTGCTTCCCGATCAGGTCGTATGTGGGCGCTGTCCCGTTAGAGCTGATATCGCCGGTGGGTGGACCGACACTCCTCCTTATTCTGTTTATGAGGGCGGCAAAGTAGTGAATTTTGCTTTTGATATCAATGGACAGCCACCGCTTCACGTTTATATCAAGCCTATTAAGGATTTTGTTATGGTGTGCCGCTCTATCGACCTTGGTATGAGCGAGACCATTGCAACTTATGAGGAGTTGGATTCGTTTGGCAAGGTAGGTTCGCCTTTCTCTATTCCCAAGGCAGCACTGGCACTCGCTGGTTTCCTGCCGCGTTTTTGCGGTGAGGAATACGATTCGTTGCATAATCAGCTGGAGGCGATGGGTTGCGGTCTTGAAATAGTAATGCTTGCTGCAGTGCCTGCGGGTTCCGGTCTAGGTACCAGTAGTATATTGGCCGCCACAGTGTTGGCAACTTTGTCCGATTTTTGCGGTCTGGGGTGGAGTCAGCAGGAGGTGTGTCGTCGCACTTTGGTACTTGAACAACTTCTTACTACCGGTGGTGGCTGGCAGGATCAGTATGGTGGAGTGCTGCCGGGAGTGAAGCTGTTGCAAAGCCGTCCAGGACTTAATCAGAAGATAGATGCTACGTATTTGCCAACACATATCTTCGGTGGGGAGGCGGCCAACTGCCACCTGATGTTCTACACAGGCATCACTCGTACAGCTAAGCACATACTTGTAGATATAGTGAAGGGTATGTTTGTTAAGGAAGCGGAACGGCTTGTCATCTTGAGAGAGATGAAACAACACGCTCTGAATATGCAACGCGCTTTAGAACAGAATAGCATGAATGACTATGGTCGCTTGGTGCGCCGCTCATGGGAGTTCAACTGCCGTCTCGACAGCGGTACCAATCCTGCAAAAGTGCAGGAGCTATGCCGCCGCATCGATGACTTATGTCTGGGTTATAAGCTGCTGGGAGCCGGTGGCGGTGGCTATATGTATATGGTAGCAAAAGACCCTGATGCTGCTTGCCGTTTGCGCCGCATACTAACAGAGGAGCCTCTTTGTGCTACTTCTCGAGTGGTGATGATGAGCCTGTCAGCTAACGGCCTGCAGATAAGTAGAAGCTAGAAAACATACCTCGCAATGAATGAACAAGACATATATCGCCAGTTGGCAGACCTGACGCTAAGTCTACAGAACGAGCCTGACAATGCAGAACTCCTGATGCAACGCGGTCAGATACTTTTTCAACTTCATGACAAGGATGGAGCATGGCAAGATCTGAAACGAGCATTGGAGCTGAAGCCGGAACTGGCCACTACCATCTCGGGCGAGGCGAAGACTCCCGGCCGCAAGGCTTATAAGCTACCCAAAGACAATAACTAAACGACATTAATAATCATTACTATGAACATTGTAGAAAGATTTCTGAATTACACTAAGTTTGACACCCAGTCTGCCGAAGACAGCACTACCACTCCGTCCACCGACAAGCAGTGGGCTTTTGCCCGCTACCTTAAAGGCGAACTTGAGGATATAGGTCTCGATGACGTGGAGCTTGACGATAACGGCTATCTCTATGCAGTACTACCCTCCAACTGTGGCAAGAAAGCTCCCGATATAGGTTTCATAGCTCACATGGATACCAGCCCTGACTGTTCTGGTGCCGATATCCAGCCGCGAATAGTCGAGAGCTATGATGGTGGCGATATTGTGCTCGATGCTGAGGCTGACATTCGCATATCGCCTCAGACCTTCCCCGAACTTCTCAGCCATAAGGGTGAGGATATCATTGTGACTGATGGCCACACTCTGCTTGGAGCCGATGACAAAGCCGGTATCGCCGAGATTGTTCAGGCTATGGTCTATCTGATGGAGCATCCCGAGATAGAGCATGGCAACATCCACGTGGCATTCAATCCGGATGAGGAGATAGGTATGGGAGCGCATAAGTTCAATGTTGAGAAGTTCGGTTGCGAGTGGGCATACACCATGGATGGTAGCGAGGTTGGCGAGCTGGAGTTTGAGAATTTTAATGCCGCATCCGCCAAGATTGCTGTCACCGGTATGAGTGTGCATCCAGGATATGCAAAGGGTAAGATGCTTAATGCTGCTCGCATAGCTGCCGAACTTGTGGCAATGATCCCTGCTAAGGAGACTCCTGAGCAGACTGAAGGTTATGAGGGATTCTATCATCTCACCTCTTTCAGTGGTAATGTGGAGCGAGCCGAACTAAGCTATATCATTCGCGACCATGACCGCAAACTCTTTGAAGACCGTAAGCGCTTCATCGCTGATGTGTGTGACAGGCTCAATCAAAAATATGGCTCAGCAGTAGTTAAAGCAGAGGTGAAAGACCAGTACTACAACATGCGCGAACAGTTGGAGCCAGTGATGCACGTAATCGATATTGCTATCAAGGCGATGGAGCGTGCCGGAGTACCTGTCAAGATACAGCCCATCCGTGGTGGTACTGACGGAGCCCAGCTCTCCTTCAAAGGACTGCCTTGTCCCAACATCTTCGCTGGCGGCCTAAATTTCCATGGTCCATTGGAGTATCTGCCCATTCCGTCGATGCACAAGGCTATGGACACTATTGTACAGATATGTGCTATCACAGCCCACTACAATGATTAATCTAATAATGTTCAATAATCAATAAAAAATAACAATTATGGCAAAAAAATCATCTGCCTCCAATATGATGGAGGATAAGCTCAGAGCCTTACAAATGGCGATGGATAAGATAGAGAGAGACTTTGGTAAAGGCTCAATCATGAAGCTTGGTGACCAACCTGTAGAGAAGGTAGAAGTGATTCCCTCCGGCAGCATAGCTCTCAATGCCGCTCTAGGCGTGGGAGGCTATCCGCGTGGCCGAATCATCGAGATTTTCGGCCCAGAGTCCTCTGGTAAAACTACACTTGCTCTCCATGCTATGGCAGAGGCTCAGAAACTGGGCGGTGTGGCAGCATTCATCGATGCTGAGCATGCCTTTGATCCTTATTATGCAACAGCGCTCGGCGTAAATATCTCCGATTTGCTCGTCTCACAGCCTGATGATGGTGAGCAGGCACTCGACATTGCTGATCAGCTCATTAGCTCTGCTGCGGTGGATATCATCGTTATCGACTCCGTAGCAGCTCTAACCCCTCGCGCCGAGATTGAGGGCGATATGGGCGACAATAGAGTGGGACTTCAGGCTCGCCTGATGAGTCAAGCCCTGCGCAAGCTTACCTCCACTATCAGCAAGACCAAGACATGCTGCATCTTCATTAACCAGTTACGCGAGAAGATAGGTGTAATGTTTGGTAATCCCGAGACGACTACGGGTGGTAATGCTCTGAAGTTCTATTCCACTGTGCGGCTCGATATTCGTCGAGTGTCGTCCATCAAGAGTGGTGATGAGGTCAAGGGCAACCTTGTGCGTGTCAAGGTGGTTAAGAACAAGGTGGCACCTCCTTTCCGCAAGGCAGAGTTTGAGATAACCTTCGGTGAAGGAATCTCCCGCGCCGGCGAACTGGCAGATATTGCCACTGGTTATGAGATTATCCAGAAGGCGGGCAGTTGGTTCAGCTATGAGGGACAGCGCATCGCACAGGGTCGTGACCGACTTAAGAAAGTGCTGAAGGACAATCCTGAAATGTTTGCCGAGATAGAGGCAAAGGTGCTGTACTGCATAGAAGCAGAGCAAAGTGGAGCGTTCTACGAGGATGACGAAGACGAATTCAATGATTAATCCCAATCCTCTTCTCTCTGCTCAATGTGTTTACATTTATTAATAATGTTCGCACGGTGATTAAGAGTGTGGAGAATCGGATTAAGTACGACCTAATTTTAATTTAGAACGTTCTCATTATATTTTTAAGCCCATCAAGATGCATTTTGATGGGCTTAAAAATGTATTTGAATGCCCTTTCAAATGGATTTTTAAGGGCATAGAAAAATTTTCCGCACGTTCTTTCCTGGCGTGAGGTCGAAGTTAATATGTTTCGGCATGTACTTTGTCGATTTTAAAACGGCTTTATTTTGACTTTGATTGCCACACAATGATGGGTTGTGCTATTTAGGCGATGTGGTGACATTTTGCTCATATTGATGTGTAAAAATTGATATTTTTAGCGCGGTAAGTATAAATTTTTAATGTTTTTTGATTTTTTTTCACAAAAAGGCTTTGAATTGTAGAAAAAAGTTATAATTTTGCAGCTGACTTTCAAATGACACTGCATAATACTAACATATAAATAAGGTACGCGCGTAGGGAAATCGGTTTCGATTTGTCCCGATGGCGTGCTTTGTTGTATTATATAACACAAACATCAGAAACAAACACAAGTAATCAGATAATTTAAGTTTAATTCTAAATTCTCTATCATGAAAAAAATCCTATTTCTCTTGGCGCTCCTGTTCGCAATAGGGCAAGGAGCGTTGGCACAGATGAAGGTCAACGGCATCGTGATGTCGGAAGACAGTGTGCCTCTGCAGAATGTCATCGTGGTAGTTACAGGTACCAACGTAATTGCCGAGACAAAGGCAGACGGAAAGTTCTCTTTGAACGTGCCCAAGGGCAGGACTCACCTGTTTGTTAGCGCAGTGGGCTAGGAGACTCAGCAGATTGCTGCCAAGCCCTCAATGCAGATTTTCCTGCGCGTTGCTCAGGTGAACCTCAATGAGGTCGTGGTTACTGCTATGGGTGTGAAGCGTGAGCAGAAGACGCTGGGTTATTCATCCCAGACGCTGGACAACGAGAAACTGACCCTCGGTAACCTGACCGATGTGACCAGCTCACTGGCCGGACAAGTAGCCGGTGTGCAGGTAAACACCACCTCCAGCGACCCGGGTCAGGCCAATTCGGTGATTATCCGTGGTATCAGCTCCATCAACGGTAACAACCAGCCTCTCTACGTAGTGGACGGTGTGCCTCTCCAGCAGACTACCTTTGAAGGTCTTCAGAATGAGGCAGAGGAGATGACTAATGCCGTAGGCGGTATCTCCAGCATCAACCCCAACGATATAGAGACCATGACGGTGCTCAAGGGCGCTGCCGCTACCGCTCTCTATGGTAGCCGCGCTGCCAACGGTGTCATCATGATTACCACTAAGAGTGGAAAGAAGGAGGGTGATAAGAACTTCACCATCAGCTACGATGGTAGCTGGCAGTGGCGTACAGTTTCCACTCTGCCTAAGCTGCAGAACCGCTTCGGTCAGGGCTGGAACGGTACTCAGACCTTTATCGAGAACGGCTCTTGGGGGCCTGAGTTTGACGGCTCGCAGCAGGTTTATGGTCCTATCTGGAACAACCAGCAGCTTATCCATAAGTACAGCGCATTGAAGAGCAACATCAGGGACTTCTTTGAGACTGGTCTCACCACAAACCACAGTATTGCTCTCAACGGTGTATCCAGCGACAACAGGATGACATACTACCTGAGCTACTCTGACTCCAGGGACAATGGCATCATCCCGGGTGACAAGGACACCTATAAGCGTAACACTATCGCTTATCGCGGCAGCTATCAGGCTAATGACTGGATTAAGCTGAGTTCCAGCGTGAATATTGCTAAGAGTAAGACCAACACCGTGGCAACCTTCCAAGGTCGTTCCATGATTGATGGTATCTACGAGTTCGCGCGTGACATCAGCCTTGTTGACCGTAAGGATCTCAGTGTGGCCTTCAACACTCCGGAGGCTTGGTTTACCCCCTATGGTATCACCAACCCCTATTGGGCTATTGAAAACAACTACAACCACAACGATGCCAAGCAGGTGTTTGGTAAGATTCAGGCTGACCTCCAGCCTCTCAAGCAGCTGACGCTGACCTATCGTTTTGGTTTCGATTATACCGACTATGATCATAAGATCGGCGTGCCAGAGATTAATCTCGACGATGCTCTTATCAACGAGGACTACGGCTATTCTCCCTCTCAGGGTGTGAACCAGTCCGGTTATGTTTCCACCACCTATCAGCGTAAGTATGAGTTCAACCAGGACTTCCTTGCCAACTGGAAGGACAAGTATCTCAACGACAGGCTTGATGTTAACCTGATGGCAGGTGTCAACATCAATGAGCGCAGCATGACAATGAGCCGCAACCAGACCGACGGTCTTACTTTCGGTACAGGTTTCTGGGATTTGAGCAACGGTTCTACTAAGACTGAGATATTTGAAAGTCAGTGGAAGCGTCGTAGCGTAGGTCTCTTCGCAGACCTTACCCTTGGTTGGGATGATATGGTATTCCTTGATCTGACTGCACGTAACGATTGGTCGAGTACTCTGCCTCTGGAGAAGAATCATTATTTCTATCCGGGCGCAACTCTGAGCTGGATTTTCACCAAGCTCCTCCCCAAGAATGACATTCTCACCTTCGGTAAGGCTCGTATGGCCTATGGTAAGACTGGTAACGACGCTGATGTATATCAGGTATTCCCCCGCTATGTGCAGGGTTACTCCAACGGTTACTATGGTTCCGATCTAACGAAGTTCCCCTTCAACGGCAAGAACGCATTCCAGGCAGCTTCCACTGCTGGCTCCAATAGTCTGAAGCCTGAGATGACCACCGAGTTTGAGATGGGTGTTAACCTGTCGTTCTTGAAGAACCGCATCAATTTCGACTTCTCTTACTACGACCGTAACACCACCGACCAGATATTCACTCTGCCGGTAGATCCCGCTACAGGTTATAGCTTTATGGTTACCAACTTTGGTAAGGTACGCAACAGGGGTGTCGAGATGTTGCTCAACACTGTGCCCGTGCAGAACAAGAAGTTCCGCTGGGAGTTGGGTCTCAACTTTGCTAAGAACAGCAATAAGGTCGTTTCGATGCCTGCAAGCCTCGACGGTGGTATGGTTAACATCAACTCCTTCTCCGCAGGTAATAATGCAGTTTATATGCGAGCTGTTGAGGGCAAGCCCATGGGCGAACTCTTTACATACATGCCGCAATACACTGATGATGGCAAGCTCATCGTAGGTGCCAGCGGTCAGCCACTTCTTAGCGATGAGGTGATGGACACCGGCAAGAACGTGAATCCCGATTGGACCGGAGGTCTGACCACATCGTTCTCGGCCTACGGCTTCACCCTCAGCGCATCTCTTGATGTTCGTCAGGGCGGTTACATGTTCTCTCGTACTAAGGACCTCATGCAGTTTACCGGTAATGGCGATATAACTCTTTACAATGACCGTAACCCGTTCATTATCCCCAATTCGGTATATGCTGACGGAACGGAGAATACCACTCCTATCTATCTTAACAATAGCAGTTATCAGGATTACTTTAATGACTATGGAGCCGCTATGGGTGGCGAGTTCTACCTCATCAAGCGTTCCTTCGTGAAACTGCGTAACATCACTTTGGCTTATGCTCTGCCGAAGACTCTCGTTAAGAAGCTCTACCTGAGCGACATTACCCTCTCTCTGTTTGCCAACAATCTCATTACTTGGACTCATAGGGGCAATCGTTATCTCGATCCTGAGACCTCGTCCTATGGTAACGACCTTGAAGGTATGTTCGGTGAATTGTACTCCAACCCCGCCTGCCGCACCATCGGTTTCAGCGTCAGTGTGAAATTCTAAATAAAAAGGAGGATAATATTATGAAAAAAATAGCATTTTTAACTACAATTGCTTTGGGACTGCTGCTGACCGCTTCGTGCGACAGCTATCTGGATATCAACCAGGATCCCAACTCTCCCAGCGAGGAGAATATGACCCCCGACATTTTGATGCCTGCAGCAGAGATGAACCTGGCAGGTAGCTATGGCGACTTCTTGCGTATAACGGGTGGATACTATGCACAACACTATACTCAGGCTTTCGGTACGTCGAACTTTCTTGATTTTTCGCAGTTTACGATGTCTGCTACCCGTTCAAGCTCTACTTATACTCAGCTTAACGGCCGTGCTTTGAAGAATCTCACTACTATCTGCGATCTCGCAGAGAAGAACGAAGAATGGGGTAGCTATCTGGCTGCTAAGACACTGCGCGCCTTTATCTATCAGGTGCTTGTTGACTGCTATGGTGAAGTGCCCTATAGTGAGGCATTCTCAGGCAAAACCTCACCCAAGTATGACGAAGGTAAGGATATCTATGCCGGTGTACTGCAGGAGCTGGATGAGGCTTTGGAGAAAGCTCAGGCTGGTGACCGCGTAGCAACCAACTTCCTGTTCCCGGATGAGAATGCTGCTAAGTGGATTCAGTTTGCAAACGCATTGAAGCTTAAACTGCTTATGCGTGAGTATGATGTTGCTGACGATGCACCGGCTAAGGTTAAGGCACTTATCGAGGAGGGCAACTTCCCCACCGAGGACGTGGCTTATGCTGGCTGCTGGAAGGATGAGACCGGATCATTCAGTCCGTTCTATGCAGAAGAGTTCACTTCTGCTTGGGGTTCTGATCAGGAGAACGTAGTAGCCAATCTGGCTATTATCGGCACCATGCTTCAGAAGGATGCTAACGATGACGTAATCTATGAGGATCCGCGTCTGGGTGCTTTCTTTGAGAAGAATGCCACAGGTGCATATACCGGTGGTATCTCTGGTACCAACTTCTCTACATCGAATGCCTACAAGTCAACCTACTGGTGCCGCCCTGTGGCATCGTATGATATGCCAGTTTATCTGATCACCGTTTCCGAGATTGAATTCTTCATCGCAGAGTACTATGCTCGTCAGAACAATGCTACTGAGGCTGAGGCTCACTACAATGCAGCTATCGAGGCATCTTGCGCTTCCGCTGGTGTTGATGGCGCTGAGGATGTTATTGCCCAGTTCCCTTATACTCAGGCAAAGTGGCAGGAGTGCATCGGTATCTCCAAGTGGATTGCCCTCGCTGGTACCAACAACTTTGAGGCATGGTGTGAGGCTCGCCGTCTGAATTATCCTGCCTTCGGCACTGTTCAGGGCAGCCAGATGTACAACCTCAAGGATGACTCTTCCTACAAGCCCCAGCTCTACAAGCCCGGTACGCTCTACACTCCCATCCAGGTGGATGACAAGGTTGGCCCCAACCAGATATTGGAGCGCTGGATTTATCCCGAGAGCTCATCTGCACGCAACGGAAACTCACCCGAGTTCCCCGGCTACACCGTTCCCATCTTCTGGGGAAAGTAAAAACTTTAATTTCATATTGAATAAATTATGAAAAAGAATATTTTATATACAATGCTTTTCGTGGCAGCTGCTTTCGTTATGGTTAGCTGCGGCGATGACGATTCGGCAGGAAAGTCGCGAATCACTTACTACCCGACCATTGAGTTGACCGGAGGATCGTATTATGTGGCTGATAAGGGCTCTACATGGGAGGATCCCGGTTATACATCCATTATGGGTGGCGAGGACGTATCCGACCAGGTTACCATAAGCGGTAACGTAGATACAAGCAAGCCGGGTTTATATACCTTGACTTACACAACCGCAAAGAATGAGGATGGCTTCGGCGCTTCGACTACTCGTACTGTAATCGTGGCTGATCCTAACGACCCTGTTGAGGGACTCTACTGGAATAGCTCGGACAGTTATAGAATCCGCCAGGGTGCTGAGGTTAAGTATGGTAATGAATATCCTGTAGTTGTCCTCAGCAATGGGGATGGCACCTACGATGTTGATGACATGCTAGGTGGTTGGTATTGCTACCGTGCAGGCTACGGCAGTGATTATGCAATGGGTGCTACAATATCTGTTGCAGATGGCACTGTTACTCTTGAGGATGGCTATGTGCCGGGCTGGGATGATGGTCCCGATGAAGGCTTCGAGGGAACTTTCGATGCCGCAACAGGTACGTTTACACTGACCACTAAGTATGCCAACATGGATTTTGTTCAGACATGGGTAAAACAAGTTAAAGAGTAAATTACTATGAAGAAAGTATTATATTTCGCAGCAATGCTCCTTCTGCCCGCGTTTCTTATCTCGTGCGAGAAGGATGACATAGAAAAGACTGCTACGGTTTCGATGGCCGGTCAGTGGTATGTGCAGATTGATGCCGTTGATGATGACGGTAATCCCATTGACGGCGGCGAGGATTATTTTGGCGTAGGACGTGTACTACTTCTTACCTATAATACCGCAGACAACAAGTCAACCGAGATGTTCGTGGATGACCTCAGCGCATTCGACATTGCTGACTTCTATGGTTATGGTGGTTATCCTAGCTATGCTTTCAAAAGCAAGGTTAATATCGACACGAAGAGTCTCACCTTCTCCTGCAATAATGCCGAGAATTTGGCAGAAGTCAACGGATATGAATGTGACCTTTATCCGATTACTATCACCGAGGGTAAGATCCTGAAAGGTGCCGGTCACCAGAACAACGGTTCCGTAGCTGACAGTATAGTATTCTATGTAAGCTATGAAGGTGATCCTTGGTATCCGGATGACGGCTATGCCAAGTATAGAGTGAGCGGTGTACGTTACAGCGGTCTCGCAGAGAACGACTAATCGTAGACGCTAAATAACTACACACTGTGTTTCGGTGCCGTGCAGAATGTTGCTGCACGGCACCGATTGTATTCAAATCTTACTCGTTTCGGTGCATTACATTAGGTAAAATGCTCTTTTTTACCCTATTTTACATTGTATATCAGAAAATATACGTAATTTTGCCGACAACCCTAATTTCAATGCAACATAGAATGAAGACTTTTTTGTTACAGATAATATGTGTGCTAGTGTGCTTAGGTGCGTCAGCAGATAATTTTTCATTCAATCCGTTGACGAAGTTTCGCATCCAGGCAGTTCGCACCGAAGGTAGTTCGGTAGCTCCGGGTAGTACTCACGGAGTGAACTCTCCGTTGTGTGTTACCGATGTTAATGCTACGGATGACGACTGCTTCTGGTATGTGCAGGAATATAAGGCGGGTCAATATGCATTGCGCAACGCCAAGACTGGAGAGTATATGACTTGGGATGATGTGCGCTCTGATAATCCTATACGCCGCTACCTAAACCTGACCACTGAACTCAAGGGCGATTCCTCGCTTTGGACTATCGGGGTGTATGACGAGGATATCTACTACTTCGTCAATGTGGCCATGGATAATTACTATTTCAATATCCGTAGTGGTTCGGGAGCTCTCGGTACTTATGCTCACGGTTCCAGTGAGGCTGCAAGTAATGAGATATTCTATATTCTGAAAGAGGACGGTTCGTACTATGACCCCGGGAAAGATTATAATGATGTATGCGGTCAGGATGAGCAAGGTCTTTATTGGACATCCTATGGATTGGATGTGCCGGTGGTGATGACTACCAACCCCAATAGCCCAGTGTATTACTATATCCGCAATTCGCGCTCCATGAACTGGGTTGAGCCGCTGACTTATGCGGGATGGGGTAGCCTGAGTCAGGACAGTGAGCTCCCGAAGACTCGTTTTTACTTCGTAGAAGCAGAAGACGGTGTGCAGATTATGGTGGAAGGCGGCAACTACGTGAGTGGTAAGTTTACGGACACAATGAACACCACCGATAGCGATGTTACTGTGGTTTCGGGTTCACCTAAGGCCAATGACCACACTTGGTCGATTACTTGGAGCTCTCGCGGAGACTATGAAGGTTATGCCATAGGGGTGAAGACATGTAGTGAAAACAGCGAGAATAATATTCACATTATTACAGGCCGCACTTTTTGGAACGATTATAGTAGTGGGGGAATTTGCTGGTTCACCGTTGACGGTGGCTCCACGTTTACATTCCTGTCCAAGGATGCCCGTCATCGTGACTATCTTGCCTCTAAGGGACTTGTAACGCCTGGTAGCACAGCTCCTGTGGATACCATTCCTGTTGACACTTCAAGTGTAGATCCTTCTGAGCTGGAGCCAATTAGTGGTCCTGTGGTTTATGTTTATAGAGCTGATGGGCGTGTAGAGGCTATACCGCAGGAGTATATAAAGGGAGATGTTCCTTCGCTACCCCTGCCAGGAAGTGCATTGCCATCTGAAGGACTGACGTTTACTCTCATGCCCAAGGCTTCCTTCCACAAGTTACAAACCATCTCCTATGCAGCCTATGAGGTCGATTCGCTATCTTATGTGGCCCCCGAGCTGCCGGAGTTCAGTAGCTTTAAGTTCAATAACAAGTTCAACCCTCACATCATAGGCGATGCCATCGGTGTGTTTGATGAAGATAGTCTCATAACTTTGCAAGTGGTGGGCATCGGCAAGACTCTGCGTCCTTCGTTTAAACTCGACGATGACGTGCAGGCCTGGATTGGCGATTCTTTGCAGCATAGCAAGGTGACCCGTGTTCGCTTTGATAAGGATGTGGTCTATACCGTGGCGCGTTGTGGCCAGACCATCCTGCGTCGCACTGGAGATGGACAATATGTCACCCGGCCCTATGGTCGAGAGGTGACGGTGCGTGTGGATTTTGCCACCGATCATTCTACGGGAGAGTGTCAGGTGCCTACTGTCTATATCACCACAAATGACGGTACCAGCATTAACTCTAAGAGTTATTATTGGGACGGCAAGATAAGCATCGACGGTGCAGGAGTGTTCCCTGACCTGCCTGAGACTGACATGCAGATAAAGGGGCGCGGCAACAGTTCGTGGACATCCACAGGCAAGGCTCCTTATCATTTCAAGTTTGAGAATTCCATCAAGGTACTTGGCCTCAAGAAGGGTAAGCACTGGAACCTGATTGCCAACGCTATTAACCGTTCTATGACTACCAACGCTATCGCCATGAAGATGGCGCAATTGGTGGAGGCTGCCGGCTTCAACCACGAGATACCCGTGGAGCTGTATATCAACGGCGAATACCGCGGTTCCTACAACCTCACGGAGAAGATAGGCCTCTCCAACAACAGTGTGGATCTTGAAGATGAGAGCTATGCCACTCTCCTTGAGCTCGACAGCTACTATGACGAGACCTATAAGTTCCGGTCTTCCAGTTTCAATCTTCCTATTAATATTAAAGAGCCTGACTTCAGCGAAGGTACTACTAAGCTAACTCAGAGCATGATAGAGGAAAGTGTGAACCGCGTTTGGGACACTCTCTATAGGGGCGAAGATATGCAGTATGTGGTTGACCTGGACTACCTGGCTCGATTCCTGCTGGTGGATGAATTTAGCGAAAACTACGAACTCTTCCATCCCAAGAGCACTTTCTGGTACAATCCTAACTTGCTCGACAGCAGCTCCACCTTTGTGTTTGGTCCGGTGTGGGACTTCGACTGGGGCTATGGCTACCAGTACAGCGGCGGTTATTTCAACGGCTCACCAGCTTACGACTTTTGGAGCAGGTCATCTATGGAGGCCAGTGCTTGGGGACATAACTTACGCTATTGCGGCACCAACTTCGACAAGATATACTATCAGACTTGGCATCGCTTCATGACGACCGGCTGTCTGGATGACTTGATAGATTTCTGCGACGACTATTATCAGTTTGCTGCGCCCTCCTATACTCACGATAATACCCGCTGGCGTCACGGCGATGCAACCACCTATGCCACTATAACGGAGAAGTCTAAGGATTGGTTACGCAAGAGAGCTAACTATATTTACGACTATCTAGGTAACACGTTAGGTTACAATGCAATGGGTTACCTCAATGATTATGACACCGGAGTGCTGATGGGTGATGCAAACGGTGACGGTAGTGTGACAACTTCTGACCTGGTGGCTGTTCTCAACTATATGCTTAATCTACCCAATGAAGATTTCAAGTACGAGCAGGCCGACACCGACAAGAATAATATGATTACCGTTGCCGATATTATTGGAGTGCGTAATATTGTGGAAACGAGTGGAATCAAGAGCGGTACATTCTATGGCTTGCCCGAAGCTAATGCTACCATTGCTACCGGATCGGTGAGCTATACTGAGGAAGGAGTGACTATTCCGCTTACTATTTCCGTTGCTGATGGCGATTACAGCGGTCTCCAGTTTGACCTTCGCATTCCCGAGGGTATGACGATAGACAATCTTGACATCAGCCATGCTATTCCCGATTTCGATATCACTGTGGCCGAGCTTGATAATGGCCAACGGTCAATGGTCAATGGTCAATGTTACAGGGTTTCCATCTATTCCAGTGCTAAGCATAAGTTGCCTTTTGGCAAGAGTGAGCTGACCCTTGAATTGGGAAAATATAATGGTCAAAGGTCAATAGATAATGCTCAATTACTGTCAGCTTCTCTGTCCAACGTTCTCTTCTCTACCGCCCTCGGTGAGGACGAGCGTAGCCAAAGCCGCACAGCAGAGTTTACCTCTGAAGAGCTGACGGGCCTCAACAGTGCTGTGGCTATTGTTGGGCAGCAGGGCAACAGTGTAACGCTGAGCAGCACGGAGGCTGCCGTAGTTCCCGTCTATGGTGCTGACGGCAGAGTTTATCGACTGTACGGCTTGAAGGGTGGCCGCGAGACTATCACCCTGCCTCCTGGCGTATATATCATCAACAAGCAGAAAATCATAATAAGATGAAACGCATATTCTCATTAATTGTGCTGGCAATCATGCCCTTCGTGGTATGGGCGGCTGACGATGTCATAAAGATGGGCATTGTGAAAGGTGACGGTCGTCAGTGGACTCTGACGGTAGAGCTGGATAACCCTTCCACCATTTATAGTGGCTTCCAGATGGATTTCGTATTGCCCAGTGGGGTGACGCTGGATGCTGCGTCGCTTACCTCTTCTTTGCGTACTCGCAATCTGACTATAAAGGTCGGCACCGCTACCAATGGCCTGCCGCGTATCGTGGGTTACGCCTCGGCAAAGAAGAATAATATCACGGGCAACAGTGGTAACCTGTTCTCTATCAAGTTTAATGCTACTTCCACATTTCCGGAAGGCACATATGACGTGGTGGCAAAGAATGTGCGTCTTACCACCAATGCTGGTGCCGAGACAGTGCTGAACAATGCTGTAGCCTCATTTACGTTGGAGCCTCAGGGTTCATCGTATAAGCTGACCTATTGGAATGCAGATACGGTATATTACACTACCAACCTCATGGCCGGAATACCCATTCCTATGATTGATGAGCCTGCCGAGCGTGAAGGCTATTCCTTCTGCGGGTGGGGCGATGTTCCCTCGGTTATGCCTTCTCATAACCTCGACCTTTATGCTGGATGGTGTGTCAACTCCTATACGCTCCAGTTCGTTGTGGACGATATGGTGGTACATGCCGAGCAGGTTGCATATAACAATCCTCTGCCTGCATTCGTTCCTGGCGACCTCGACGGTCAGAAGTTTGTGGGCTGGGGCGAGCTGGTCGATGGTCAATGGTCAATGGTCAACGATCAATGGTCGATGCCGGCTCGTGATGTGACCTTAACCGCCAAGTATCGCTATGTGTGCGACGTCAATGGTGACGGTAGCGTCAACTCGGTAGATGTGGTGAGCGTGTATAACTACATCATTATTGGCGAAGAGAGCGGAATCATCCGCGAATACGCTGATACCAATGGCGATGGCGATGTCAACTCTGTCGATGTTATTACCATATACAACTTCATCATCCAAGGAGAGTAAGGAATGAAAGCAAGAGTAGCGGCCTTCTGGACAGTCCTTTTCTTTCAGTTCTCGTTTTTTGTCTCTTATTGCGGGGCAGATATCATTACCGGAATTGATAGCAAGACCAAGTATCGCATCGAGTCCCTCTTCCTGGAGGGCAGTAGTGCGGCACTGGGTGTCAATCATGGTGTAAACTCGCCGCTATGCGTAACCACCCAGGATCCTGATGCTGCCGACTGCTTGTGGTATTTTATTGAGCAGGGCACCGGCACGGGCAAGTATGCTCTTAAGAATGCCTCCACCAGCCAGTATATCACCCTTGATGACCAGTACACCAACTCGCCGGAGATACTGCGCTATGTGCATTTGTCTTCCAGCATAGAGGCTGAGGCATCGCTGTGGTATATCTGCAATACCACTGCAGACGACGGCTCCGAGCTGTTCTATTTCCAGAGTGTTGCCAACGGGAGTTATTTCTTTAACGTTCGTAACGGCACTTATGCCCTTGGAGCTTACAGCAAGAGCGGCATCCCTTACGGACTGAACGAAACATTCAACCTCTACGACGAAAAGGGCAAGCAGTTTCACACCAGTAGCGACCCTGACCCTATTGACCCTGACACCACCGGCAGTCAGCTGGAGCCGGTCACTGGCAAGATTCTCTTTGTCTATCGTGCCGACGGTAGGGTAGAGGCTTTCCCCCGTGCTTATATAGATAAAGTTCAATGCTTAATGCCCAATGGTGAATGGTCAACGCTCAATGGCCCATGGTCAATGTTCGATGGTCAATTATCAATCACCACCAAGGACAGTGGCCCCACTTATACATTCAAGGACTACGAGGTGGACTCCCTTAGCGAGGTATCGCCACCGCTGCCGGAGTTCAATAGCTTTAAGTTCAACAACAAGTTCAACCACCATATCATCGAGGATGCCATCGGTGTGTTTGAGGAAGATACCCTCATCACTCTGCAGGTGGTGGGCATCGGCAAGACGCTGCGTCCTTCGTTTAAGCTCGACGAGGATGTGCAGGCCTGGATTGGCGATTCTTTGCAGCATAGCAAGGTGACCCGTGTTCGCTTTGATAAGGATGTGGTCTATACCGTGGCCCGTTGTGGTCAGACCATCCTGCGTCGCCGGTTCAACGGTGAATACCTTGTAAGGCCTTACGGACAGGATTATACGGTGCGTGTGGATTTTGCCACCGACCATTCCAATTCCTCATACAAGGTTCCGTCAGTATATGTCACTACAAACGACGGCACCAGTATCACCTCGAAGCATTACTATTGGGACGGCAAGATACGCATCGACGGTGCGGGAGTGTTCCCCGACCTGCCAGAAACAGACATGCAGATTAAGGGTCGCGGCAACAGTTCGTGGACATCCAGCGGCAAGGCCCCTTACCATTTTAAGTTTGAAACCGCCACCAAGGTGCTCGGTCTCAAGAAGGGCAAGCACTGGAATCTCATTGCCAATGCCCAGAGCCATTCAATGACCAGTAATGCCGTAGCCATGAAGATGGCGCAACTGGTGGAGACGGCGGGCTTCAATCACGAGATACCCGTGGAGCTGTATGTCAACGGCGAATACCGCGGTTCCTACAATCTCACGGAGAAGATAGGCCTCTCCAACAACAGTGTGGACCTTGACGATGAGACCAATGCGGTGTTGCTGGAGCTCGACAGCTACTATGACGAGACCTATAAGTTCCGCGACCAGAGCTACAACCTGCCGGTGAATATCAAGGAGCCTGACTTCAGCGAGGGCACCACCAGTCTGACCCAGAGCATGATTCAGGAGAGCTTCAATCGCTCCACCGAGGCCCTGAAGAACAAGGATGAGTACCTGGAGTTTTACTATGACCTTGACTATCTGGCTCGTTTCCTGTTCGTCACCGACTATACCGCTAATGTGGAGCTGATGCACCCCAAGAGCACCTTCGTATATAACGCCAACATCAAGGACAGCAGTTCGCCTTACGTGTTTGGTCCGGTGTGGGACTTTGACTGGGCTTACGGTTTCTCCTCCAACCGCGACTATTTCACCACCCATGCTACGCTCGATTTCTGGTCGCGTACAGGCTCCGAGGTAGGTTTTGCTTGGTCGAAGGACATGCGCTATAACATTACCGCCCTCGACAAGAAATACTACAACCTCTGGTACGACTTCATCAACGACGGCAGCCTTGACGAGCTTGTAGATTTCTGCGACGACTATTATCAGTTTGCAGCCCCCTCCTTTTCTCACGATAATTCGCGCTGGGGTCGTGGCAATGCTCAGACTTATGCCAGCATCACCCGCAGCGCCAAGACGTGGCTCAAAGACCGTGCAAACTTCATCTTCAATTATATGAGCAACACCCTCGGCTATGCCTCCAAGGGATATCTTGAGCCCAATGGCGGCAGGCCGCTGATAGGCGATGTCAACGGTGACGGTAGCGTCACTACCTCCGATGTGGTGTGCGTGCTCAACTATATGCTCAACCTGCCCAACGAGGACTTTGAGTTCTATCAGGCCGACACCGACAAGAATGGTATAATCACCGTGGCCGATGTGATTAATGTGCGCAACCTCATCACTACCACCACACCACCAATCGTCTTCAGCGGTCGCTACTACGGCTTGCCTGAGGCCGATGCAGCCATTTCTTCGGGCTGTGTGGCCTACACCGACGAGGGTGTGGCCATCCCGCTCGTTATTGCCGTGGATGACGGCGATTACAGCGGCCTGCAGTTCGACCTGCGTATCCCCGATGGCATGACGCTCGACAATCTTGACCTGAGCCGCTCCCTTCCCGACTTCGACGTCTCCATTACCGAGCTTGACAATGCTCAATGCTACAGAGTTTCAATCTATGCTAGCGGCAAGCATAAGTTGCCTCGCGGCAAGAGCGAGCTGACCCTTGAGTTAGGAAAAAATAATTCTCAATTGCTTAGCACCTCTCTCAGCAACGTTCTCTTCTCTACCGCCCTCGGTGAGGACGAGCGTAGTCGCAGCCGCACGGTAGAATTCTGCCTCGAGGAGCCTACGGGCATCAACAGTGCCGTGTCCATCGTTGGGCAGCAGGGCAACAGTGTAACGCTGAGCAGCAGCGAGGCTGCCGTAGTTCCCGTCTATGGTGCCGACGGCAGAGTTTATCGACTCTACAGCCTCAAGGGTGGCCGCGAGACCATCACCCTGCCTCCTGGCGTTTATATCATCAACAAGGAGAAGGTAATAATTCGGTAACTATTCGGTAATTATGTCGGTACGTACCAATTGTCCAGTTGGTACGTACCGATTCTCATATTGGTACGTACCGATTGCCCAGTTGGTTGTTACCGATTCGTAAGTTGGTCGCAACCGATTAATTTTTGGTCTTTTTCATAATGGTCGATTAAAATTTCACCCTCCGGAAAGGGTCTCAACTTGTATGAGGTAAAAGGTGGTAGCTTGTACGAGGTAAAAGCTCATACCTTATACGAGGTATGAATTCACAATCGATACGAGGTATGATTGGATGATTGATAAACGCATTAACCCCCGAAAGTTGCAATACTCTCGGGGGTGAAGTGTGTGTAGGTGTGTAGAAATGGTTATCTTACTATTATCACGTCGCCGTAGGAAACACAGTGGCCGGTGGTGCGAACGGTGGCACGGAGCACGGCATCCTTCTGAGGATTGAGCACTGAACCTTTCGTGAGCGGATAGTCGTTGTGAATGTTCATGAGGCCGGTCTCACCCTGGTGTTCGTTGACAGCCACGACCTTGCCGTCCTGCAGGAGCTCCACCTTACTGATCTCCAGTTTCTCGGGGCCGTGAGTCCAGTGGAAGCTAAACCCTTTGAGTCCTTCCAGCTCGGCGGCGGGAACGGGCCACTCCACTGTGGTCCAGTCGAGGCTCATCATGTCGGGCGTCCAGTGGTCGAACGTTTTGGCGTTGGCGGCGGTAAAGGCTTTGTAGGGCACGGTCTTGGCGATGGCCATGAGGTCGAGGGCTGCCTGCACCTTGTCGGCGGGCTTGCTGACGGGGCTGAGCCCCTTGCTGTTCTCCACCCAGTTGACCTCCCACTTGCCGACGTCGAAGGTGTCTCCGCTCTTGAGGCTTTGCAGGTAGTTGTTGAGGCGCGGTAGGTAGAAGTCGCGAATCAGTCCGCTCCAGATGCGGGCGGAGTAGTCGTTGACGGGCGGTCCCCAAACGGTGACGATACGCTTGGCGTTGCGCTCGTAGTAGGCGGACTCTTCGGCATTGGTGGCATGGGCCTTGGCGAAGTCAATCCAGCGCTGCATATCCAGGATTGGGTGGGTGCTGAGCACCTGGTCGGTGCGGATGGCGATATCGTTGAGGACTGCAATGAGCGAGTCGGTCTTGCCCATGTCATCCCACATCACGCAGTTCTTGACCGACTGCATGAGTATCTCCATCTTGGCAGAGGCATAGTGAGCCACCATCTCGGTGAGGTCGGTGGCATAGAGCGGGCTGTCCTTCATCTGGGGTGCCGCGTCGGCAAACTGCTCAAGGGCATGGAGGAAGAGCGAGTCAATGGGAGCGGTGCCGCGTTCATAGACGCCCGGACAGAGCTGCCAGAGGTAGTGGGGCCAGTCGATGAACTCGCCGTAGGCCGACTGGGTAATCTCCTGCCAGTAGTCGTTGAGGCGGTCGCAGGTCTTGCCGTAGCGGCAGAGGGTGTAGTTCTGCAGCCAGTCCTTGAGGTTGATGCTGTCGGCAGTCCAGCCGGCATCGCTGATAAGTTCATAGACCACTTCATTGTTCTCGGTGCCCTCAGGCTCGGTGCCGTAGCCCACGAGGTTGTCTCTGTAAGCCGAGTTGAGTGCGTCGATGCGTGCACCATTGGCGTAGAACTCCAGTATGCCGGTGAGCGGAGTTTTGCCGCCCATATTGGGGATGGTGGAGAATATCCACTGCTTGCCGTCGAAGCCTTTGTAGAACTCCCAGTTGGCGCCGTTGTGCCAGAAGATGTAGTTATAGTCGGCGGCCATGTCGAGGATGAGCATCTTGTCGTCGGGCACATCGCGCAACAGCGCGGAGAGGGTTTCATAATCCCAGATGCCGCGAGTGGAGCCGAGCATCCAGCCCTGCATCACCCATACTGCATCGGGGTTGGCTGCGTGGATGCCCTCAAAGACTGTGCGTCCGTAATGGGCGAGCTTGTCGTAGCGCTCCTGGGTGCCCTTGGGCGGGAAGGGGATGGACATCTCATTAAACGAGTCGGCGATGTAGAACTCGCACTTGCCGAATTCCTTTTCCCATTCCTCGATAAACATCTTGCCGATTTTGGGGAAGAGGGGGTCGTCAGCCATCAGCATCCAACCGTGGAAAGCGTCCCAGTCGGTCTGCACCAGGTTGGCCTCGGGATATATGCGCTTAATCTCCGGCGGTAGGAAACCTGCAAAGCCCGGGCAGATGGGCTTCATGCCCAGTTCGCGCATACGCTGCAGTATCTTGTGTTGCAGGGCTATCTGGTCTTTGTGCCAGCTCAAGGGCATGGGCGAGTCAATCTTGGTGATGTTGCCCATACGCATCCATGGCAAGTGGGCGGGGCCAACGAAATAATTCTGTATCTCCTCATCGGTGAGGCCGAGTTTCTTCCACACCCGGGCACTGATAGCCTCGTTAGCTACGAGGGCGAGCGGCATATCCACGCCGTGCAGGGCCATCCAATCGAGCTCCTTTTCCCACTGCGGCCAGCTCCAATAGGGGAGGGTGTAGCCGTAGGTTACCACATTATAATAATTATGGTGTTTGTAGGGCGACACCACATGGCGGTCGGCCTCCGGCTCAAAGGTGGCAGGTATCTGCAAGCGGTTGCCGGTCCATGAATTGATGCCGTAGCCATGCAGGCGGAGGTATTCATAGAAAGCCCTGCACGCTGCTACCGGACTGGATGCGTCAATCTGTAGCGTGCCTTTGCGATCCACACCCACGCAGTATTGGTCGCAGCCCTGCACCTTGTCCATTGACATCTGGACGTTGACCGTTGACCGTTGACCATTGGCTGTTGAAGATTGCTGCAGGAAACGGTCAATCACCTGACGAGCTGCGCTTAATTGCGCCTTCTTATTTACCTTTTGTGCAGCTTGCATCATCGGGGCGGCAAGCAGCAATGCGAAGAAAAATGTCAGCGTTTTTTTCATAGGAAAGCTAGTCTTCGGTTTTGGCTATATACCGTTTGTAATAAGAACAAATCAGGGTGGTGACAGGCAGGGCTATAATCATGCCGATAATACCCAACAGATATCCCCATACACTCAGACTCAGCAGGATGAGGTAGGGCGGCAAGCCGATTGCCTTACCCATGATGCGCGGGGTGAGCACGGCGTCCTCTATCACCTGCACCACTATAAACACGGCGGCGCAACCTCCGGCCACAATCCAGAAATTCTGACCTGTCTCGGCACTCTTGAGGATGCAGAGCAGCAGGGCAGGGATGAGGCCCAATGCGTGAAGGTAAGGGATGAAGCTGAGGGCTCCGATGAGCAAGCCCATCGGTATGGCGAGGGGGAAATCAATGATAGTGAAGCCGATGCAGAACAGTATGCCAACACACAGGGCTATCAGGAACTGGCCGCGGAAGTATGCGTTCATGCCTCGCTCAAGGTCACCCAGCAGCTGAGCAGTGAAACGGGCATAGCGGCGCGGCACCATCTTGTGGAAGCCTTGCGAGATACGGTCGTAATCGTAAAGGATAAAGAAGAAATACAGCACGGCAATACCCCATGAGAAGATGCTCACAATAATGCCGGCGGTGTGCTGGAGGAATGAAATCATGCGGGGCATGACGGTCTTGACAAGGTCAACAAACTGGCCGTCATGAAGTAGCTTGCTTATGTTGAACTGGTTGAAATAGCTCGCCAGGAAATGCTCAATCTGATTGTCGTAGGACTTATGCTTGAGGTAATTGTCAACGATCTTCACGAAGCGTTGAAAATCCTCGGCTACAGACGGCATCACCAGTAGCACTATGCCCGTAATTATGCCACCGATAAGCAGTAGTGTCGCCAGGATGGCCAGAACGCGGAACTTGAACTTCAGCTTATGCTGGAAGAAATCAACAACGGGGTTGACGAGGTAGGCCAGGAACCAGGCTACGAAGAAAGGAACGAGCACTACGCTCAGGTAGTCGATGGTCAATACTATGAGCACAATGGACAATACTACCAATCCACCGCGGATGAACGAATCGAATGTAATAGGCTTCATTATTTTGTGAAATCGTGAAATTGTGCAATTGCGAAATGACTTTACGCTGCAAAATTAGTGTTTTTATTTGATTTATCAGCACTTTTTACTTGTCATTTCTTATTTTTCACTTTTCTCTTTTCGCTTTTCCCGTTTTTTTACTACCTTTGCATTTCTATGTTGTATGTAGTACCCACACCGGTAGGAAATCTGGAGGATATCACGCTTCGTGCCTTGCGCATCCTGAAGGAGGCTGACCTTATCCTCGCAGAGGACACCCGCACATCGAGCGTCCTGCTCCGCCACTACGATATCCACACTCCTATGCAGAGTTATCATAAATTTAACGAGCATAAGGCGGTACTGCCGTTGGTGGAGCGTTTGAAGGGGGGCGAGACTATGGCATTGGTGAGTGATGCCGGTACTCCGGGAATTAGCGATCCGGGCTTCCTATTGGCTCGAGAGTGCGTGAAGGAAGGTGTGGAAGTACAGTGCCTGCCCGGTGCTACGGCCTTAGTGCCTGCGTTGGTGATGAGCGGTTTGCCTTGCGACAAATTTGTGTTTGAGGGCTTCTTGCCTCAGAAGAAAGGACGCCAGACCCGCCTGCAGCAGATTGCCGCCGAGGAGCGCACAGTGGTGATATACGAAAGCCCCTATCGGGTGCTGAAGACGCTCATGCAGCTGGCTGAAGTTATGGGGCCTGAACGCCTAGTAGCTGTGTGCCGCGAAATAAGCAAGATACATGAAGAGGCTGTGCGTGGCACCCTGAGTGACGCGATAGCTCACTTCCAAGCCAATGAACCTCGAGGCGAGTTTGTAATTGTAATTGGTCCACATCCATAACAACCATTAACTATCCTAAACGAATAATTGACCTTAAAATAGATTAAAATGAAAAAGCTTTTACTCATGACATTTGCTGCCGCTCTTATCATCTCATGCGGCGAAGGCAAGAAAGAGAATCTGGTGGATGGTGACTCCGTGAATCGCATCCTTAATCAGAAAGATGCCGAAATCAACAATCTTCTCGGCACTGTAAATGACATCCAGGACGGCTTGCGCCAAATCACTGAGGCACAAGGCCGCATCAACGAACTCAAGGGCATGGGCAATGAAGCTTCTGCTGCCAACGACATCCGTGAGCAGATGGCCTTCATACAGCGCACTATGGAGCTGAATCAGGAACGTATCACTCAGCTGGAGAAAGAGCTCAAGAACAGCAATATCAATGCGCAGAGCCTTAAGGCTACTATCACCTCGCTGCAGTCCCAGCTCAATGACAAGTCGATGCAGATACAAAGGCTTACAGCAGAATTGGCTGACCGTGACCTTACTATCAAGCAGCAGGCTGAGCAAATTTCCGGGCTCAACTCTGACAAGGATAGACTCTCACGCGACAAGGCAAGACTTAATGAAGAAAATGAGGCTAAGTCACGTACTATCAGCCAGCAGGACAGAAACCTCAACAAGGCATGGTATATCTTTGGTACTAAGCGTGAGCTCAAGGATCACAATATCCTCAAGAGTGGCGAAGTGCTTACAAAGAGTGACTTTAACAGCAGTTACTTTACCGAGATTGATATTCGCGATCTCCGCACCATACCACTTGGTTCCAAGTCGGCTAAGATTCTGACCACTCATCCTAAGGGCAGCTATACGCTCGAGAAAAACGAGGACAAGACTTACACTCTCCATATCACCAATCCTTCAACCTTCTGGAGTGTGAGCCGCTATCTGGTAATTCAGGTGAAGTAATTTGTTCGCTTATCACTTACACCTTATTGCGTGAAGGAATTTGTAATATCTGAGGCTCAGACAGAGAATGCTGTACTTGTGGCTATCGTCACATCGCAGCAAGACGAGCGTAAGACAGCAGAATACCTCGACGAACTGGAGTTCTTGGCCGAGACTGCTGGAGCTCATGCCGTCAAGCGCTTTACCCAGCGTGCCGAGGGCCCCAACACTACCACTTATGTGGGTGCTGGTAAACTGGAGGAAATCCGCCGCTATATTGAGGCGGAGGCAGAGGCCGAACGCGAGGTGGGAATGGTGATTTTTGATGACGAACTATCTGCGCGGCAATTGCGCAATATCGAGAAGGTGCTGAAAATTAAGATACTTGACCGCACCACTCTCATCTTGGACATCTTTGCTATGCGAGCCCAGACGGCCAATGCTAAGACACAAGTGGAGTTGGCTCAGTATCGATATATGCTACCTCGTCTAAGCAGACTGTGGACTCACCTTGAGCGACAAGGTGGCGGTAGCGGCTCAGGTGGCGGCAAGGGCTCGGTGGGATTACGTGGTCCCGGCGAGACACAGCTGGAGATGGACCGTCGTATCATCCTCAACCGCATGTCATTGCTCAAAAAACGCCTTGCCGAGATTGACAAGCAGAAGACTACCCAACGTCAGAATCGCGGGCGCCTTATCAGGGTAGCTTTGGTGGGCTATACCAATGTGGGCAAATCGACATTGATGAATCTGATGGCTAAAAGCGAGGTGTTTGCCGAAAACAAACTCTTTGCCACACTTGACACCACAGTGCGTAAAGTGACTGTGCAAAATTTGCCCTTCTTGCTTAGCGACACTGTGGGCTTTATCCGAAAGCTTCCTACCGACCTTGTGGATTCGTTTAAGTCAACTCTTGACGAGGTGCGCGAGGCTGACTTGCTGCTGCATGTTGTGGATGTGAGTCACCCCGATTTTGAGGAACAGATTAGCGTGGTCAACAAAACTCTGGCAGACTTGGGTTGTGCCGAGAAGCCTACCCTTATTATCTTTAATAAGATAGATGCTTACACTTTTGTGGAGAAAGATGAGTTTGACCTTACTCCAGCCACCCGAGAGAATATGACTATGCAAGAGCTGCAACAGTCGTGGCTTGCTAAGCTCGGTAACGACTGCGTGTTCCTCTCTGCACTTACTCGTCAGGGTATCGATGAGTTTCGTCAGCTACTCTATCAACGTGTGCGGCAACTTCATGTCCAGCGTTTCCCTTATAATGATTTCCTCTATCCTTTGGAAGAAGATATCAGTGATTCTAATTGCTCCTAAAAGACTCTAAATAAAAAAGAATATGAAGAAAATTCTCTTTATCGTTGCAATGGTTGTAGCTGTAGGTGCGAGTGGACAGCTCTCACGCCTTACCGACACTTTGCAGCTTCACGCAGAGCTAACCGCAACTCTCAGTCACGGTGATTATTCGCCCTACTGGATGAGTAACAACCGATATGGTGTGGCCTCTGTCAACCCGCGATGGGGAGCTATGCGCCTTGGCGTAAGCCGCAGTCAGTCGGGTGACGCAGGACGCAAATGGCAGACCGGTTATGGCCTTGAGTTCGCTCCTGTAATACAAAGCCACGATTCTCGCTTTGTGGTGCAGCAGGCATACCTTGATATACAATATAAGAAGCTCCGCCTATCGGTGGGAGCGAAAGAGCGCCCTTCTGAATTACGTAATCAAGCGCTCAGTGCTGGTGGTTTGACTAGTGGTATCAATTCTCGTCCTATACCGCAATTGCGTGTGGAGCTGCCTGATTTCTGGGACATACCGGGTACACATGGTTGGCTCGGACTGAAAGCACGCCTTGGTTATGGCTTCTTTACTGACAATGGTTGGCAGCAGGATTTTGTTGACATCAATAATTCATATACTAAGAACTCTCTCTACCATACTAAGGCAGGTTGGTTGCGCATTGGTAATGAGGAGAAATTTCCTCTCACATTCACAGGTGGCTTGGAGATGAATACACAGTTTGGAGGAACGCGATACCGTAAGGGAACTAATGAAAAGCTGCATCTGAAGTCCGACCTCGGGGCTTTTTGGAATGTCCTTGTGCTTAGCGGTGATGATCCAACTGATGGAATTTACTCCAATGAGATGGGCAACGTGATCGGCTCTTGGCATTTTAGCCTCGATTACAAAGGCAAAGGATGGGGAGCTCGCGGTTATGCCGAGCATGTGTTTGATGACCACAGCCAGTGCTTCTGGCAATATGGATGGAAGGATATGCTCTGGGGACTTGAACTTAATCTTCCTAATAATCCTATAGTTTCGGATGTGGTTTTCGAGTATCTCTATACTAAGCATGAAAGTGGGCCTATCTACCATGACCATACTCCCAATATCCCTGACCAGATTAGTGCCAAGGATGGTTATTGGGGTCATGGCCTTTATGGAGCGTGGCAGCACGCGGGCTTTATGAATGGCTGCGGACTGGTAATCTCGCCCATCTATTATCCGGGCAGCATATCTATCCGCCATAATCGTTTGATTTCTCATCATCTTGGTATTGCAGGACAACCCGCTGACGGGATTAGTTATCGCTTGCTTTATAGCGACCAAAAGAGTTGGGGAACATACGGTGCACCTCTCACTGATCCGCAAACCGGCTGGACTATTTTCGCCGAGGCTACTCTCAAGCCTCGCTGCTTCAAAGGACTAAGTTTCGCTATGGCGTATGGCCACAATGGTGGAGAATTACTCGGTAATAGCAATGGTGTCCAGTTCACGCTGGCCTATAATGGTCTTTTCACAAAAAAGTAGAGAATCATAAGTAATCCCTAACGACATTATATATAAAGTATGAAAAAGCTTATCCTCTATATTTTGATACTCTGTCCGCTGTTTTGTTTTATCGGCTGTGACAAATTGGAGACCAACGGCGATTTTGCCGGTATGTGGCAACTCACCGAGTGGAAGAATCTTGCTGACGGTCAGATTGTGGCTGACAAGCACGACGGCATATACTATAGCGTTCAACTTGACCTCATGGCTTTTAATGGTAAAGACCAATATCTTGCTCGTTTCCGCCGTACAAGCGACAGTCTCTTTATCGGCACCGTTTATCATGGTCCGAAGGATGACATCGTAGGCTACGATGAGTTGGCCAAATACGGCGTACCTGCTGACGGCAAGTTCGCTATCGAGCGTCTCACCAAGCAGGCACTCATTCTGCGCACCGATGATGTGCGACTAACTTTCAGGAAGTATTAGCCAGCAATGATTGACGATAGGCAGTTTATTATTCGTCGACAACCACTGGGGCGTGAAGGCTGGAAGAGCATATCGCTCCAGTGCGGCCTTGTTTTGTCTTATCACCAGCAGCTCCGCGTTTGTCACAACGAGGAGTGTAGTGTTCTTTTACTCGGCCATGCGTGGCAGGTGTTGCCCGATGCGTTGTCTCCGTCAGAACTTGTGAAGTCAGATGGTGGCGACAAGAGTCTGGAGCAAATCTATGATATGGAACAGTCTTGGTGTGGGCGTTATATCCTTATCTATAACGATTTACTGTTGCTTGATAATTGTGGTATGATGGGAGTTTTTTACTCCTCCACGAGTATTTCAAGTAGTATCCGTGTTTTGTGTCACGCCGAAGGACGAGATGTGGTAAATCCAGACATCAAGTATGGCGTTTCTCCCAATTTTATGCCTGGACCTTTGACTGGTTATGATGGCATCTTCCGTTTGTTGCCGAGTCAGGTGCTTAAGCTTGCTATTTCAGATACTCAGTCCCTGAAGTTCGCCCCGCAGCCTCGTCCGCTCCTTCCATTCGGAGTGCGGCAGTTTCCGTCTGAGAAGGCTCAGCTCGACTTCTTTATTAACATTTTTACGACATCGCTGCGAAACATGCGCAGCCATTTCCCAGATTATGTGCTTTGCCTTGCACTGACTGGTGGTGTTGATTCCCGTGTAGCTATGAGCTTGCTCGAGGCTTCCGGTCTCGACTACATTACCTTTACTGCTTGGCATCCTCGCATCACGACGGGCGACTGCGATATTCCACCCTATCTTGCGCGGCTCTTCGGGCGCAGTCATAAGCTGGTTATGCGTTCTGAACTGAGTCAAAGGTTATATGATGACTACACCACTCACAGTGGTGGTTATGCCGTAGATCAAGACCGCAATTTCTGGGCTTATGGTCAGTATAGACAGTTGTCTGAGCAGGTTGAGGGCAAGCCTGTATTGCTGCTTCGCAACAGTATCTGGGAGTGCACCGATGATCATTATCGCCATCACACTGATCCGCTTGATATCTATCGTCTCTATCCTTATGCGTTGCAATGTGAGCCTATCCATCAATCGATTGAGTATTGGCGACAGCTGGTGGCTGATGATCCATACAATCAGGATATCAATAGTTGGACGCGCCTTTTCTGGGATCAGCGTGAGGGTTGTTGGCTTTCTTCGCTTGAGCAGGCATATGATATGATGGATGGAATTACCTCTGTGCAGATGTGCAATTGCCGCCTTTTTATGAGTACCTTGATGAGCTTTGACGAAAAAGAGCGATTCCATAAGATACATGAGAAAAAGATTATGCGCCAAGCTTTAACAGATAATGCTCAGTCTCAAAGCTTCCTTCGTGTGCCTTACGACAGCCGTTACAATGGCTATTCTCTTCGCCAACCACCTCTGCCTTTCATGCAGCGACTTCCAATGGCGGTTCGCTATTATCGGCATAATGCTGTTCGCTCTCTTAAGACGGTTGCGAAACGTGTGTTACGTAGAAAATAGTGCCTTTCCCGACATTTTAGGCATCATAAAAAAGAGGAGGAAAACCGATTTGTTTTCCTCCTCTTTTGTGAAATGGTGCAGGCTTTATGCCTCGGCGGGTGCCTCAGTAGCCTCTTCAGCAGGTGCTTCAGTAGCCTCCTCGGCGGGAGCTTCGGGAGCCTCGATAGGAGCTTCCTGAGCGGCAGCAGCTTCTGCTGCTTCTGCAGCGGCTGCAGCAAGTGCCTCGGCCTTGGCAGCCTCGATGGCAGCCTTCTTTTCGGCTACCTTCTGAGCTATTGCGTCATTAACTTTCTTCTCTGCCTCAAGACGTGCCTTAACATCGGCGCGCTTAGCGGCCTTCTCGTCTGCAGAAATCTTGTTGAGCTTGGCGGTCTTCTCCTGCTTCCAAGCATCAAACTTGCTCTGTGCAGCGGCCTCATCAAAAGCGCCTTTCTTCACGCCTCCACGAAGGTGCTTCATAAGATAGACGCCCTCACGGGAGAGAATGTTGCGCACTGTGTCGGTGGGCTGAGCGCCAACCTCCACCCAATAGAGTGCACGGTCAAAATTCAAATCTACTGTGGCAGGATTGGTGTTGGGGTTGTAAGTACCAATCTTCTCAGTAAATCTACCATCGCGTGGTGCATTAGCGTCGGCAATTACAATGCTGTAGAAAGCATAGCTCTTACGGCCGCGACGCTGTAATCTGATTTTAGTTGCCATCTTTTAACTTTTAATAATTTTTGAAACTTTGATTGAATTTTATGCAACCATCTCGTGATTGCGGGTGCAAAGGTAGTAAAAAAATGAGAATTGCGAGTTGGGAATGGAGATTTTTTTGCCTGAAGTGGTGTTTTTCCTCCTCTCTTACTTCAATTGTGCCAGAAAATTGTCGATATTGTCATCACTAAGTGGCTGTTGGAAGTGCGGAAGGCGATTCTTGAGCTGTTCGTCATCCATCTCCCACCAGCGGGATGCAAGCAATTTACTGCGTACTGTTTCGCTGAAGCGATATTTGATGATGCGGGCAGGCACTCCGGCTACGATGGCGTATGGCGGCACATCCTTTGTGACAACGGCTCCGGCCCCTACTGCTGCCCCCACACCTATGTTGATGCCGCTCATAATCATGGCATTACTGCCAATCCAGGCATCATCGCTAATGGTGGTGCGCGGAAACGAGTCGGTGTTCTCTGCAACGTCTTGGCTTACCCATGCCGTGCAGGTGGCGTTTTTTCGCAGAGTGAAAATAGGGGAGGTTGAGGCATTGCTTAGCGTGTGGGTTGCCAAGCCGGCCACTACGTTGTTGCCGATGGAGCAGAAGCGCCCTACGTTGGTGTTGGTAAGCCACGAATTTGCGGCCACATAAGAATGAGCCCCAATATGGGAATTGCGCACCTTGCATCCACGATGAATGTGGGCTGAGGAGTCAACCTTGGAGCCCGCATATACCATCGCCGTGAGCGATATATTGCGCTTAAAGAGATTGCCGATTATCTGAAATAAAAACTTTAACATTATTCTATATTCTATTGATTAATACCTCTTTAAAGATTTCTATTTGGCTCTCTACGTTCCAATGGGCATCAATCTCGGCAAAGGCGGCAGCAGCGGTGGCGCTACGCTCTGCATCGGTGCGGTGGAGCCAACCTTTGACAACGCGAGCAAGATCATCTGCATCGTTTTGACGGAAGAAATCTCCAGTCACTCCGGGTTTGATGCACTCAAATTCCGGACCCTGCCAGGGCAGGTTGTCGTGAGTAACTACAGGGCAGCCAAACGACAGAGCATGCACGGCGGTGAGCCCCACATTGCCCGGCGACACGCAGAGGGCTGAATTGTAGAAAAGTTCCGCAAGCTGACCTTCGTCATAGCAGGGGCCATACATCCACACTCTTTCGGTAATGCCGGCTTCAGCTGCCAGCGAGTCGAGTCCAACGTCCTCGGAGTCCTTGCCAACAAATACGAGGTTGACAGGTGTGCCTTCCTGCTTGAGCTGCGTGGCTGCCGTGATCATCAGGTCAAGGCGCTTCGACTGCTGTATTCGTCCGCAGTAGAGCAGCACCGGATCGCTGTTGCCGAAATGGGATGTGAAGATGTCGGTCTTGCTTAGGCCACTACGCATCTCTCGATGTTTGGCAGAGTCGAGTGAATTGCCGATGACACGTATCTTGTCGGCACTGATACCTCCTTGGATAAGCAATTGCCTCGAGTAATTGTTGTAAGTAAGTATTTGATTGAAAAGCGAATAAAACCATTTGCTAATGCGGCGCTTCATGCCGCTTTCTCGCCCGTACCAGCCATGAGTCCAGCACACCGTCTGCTTGCCCATCACCTTCGTCAGCAGCAGGATAACCCACGAGGAGAGGCAGTAAGCCTCGCCGAGCATCAGGTACTGGCGGTACGGCTTAAAGGCTTGCCTCACAGCTCCGCTCTGCCAATAGAATTTGCCGAAAAGACGCCGGTTCTTGAGCATCCGGGTGAAGCCGGGCAGTTGGTTGTAGTCGAAGGTTTTGATCGACTTGGTGTAGGCTGTGTCAGGACCGAAGCAGAAGTCGATATCAAAATTGTCGGCCAGTGCTTTGAATATCGCCCAGCGGTAGTGCAGCCCGCTATTGTATATGCAGCAAATCTTATTCAATTAGAATGGAAGAATTTCAGTTTTCCGTTTTTCAATTTTTACATTTTCCTTAGGCCGCTTAGTCTTTCTTCGGCTTCAGGATATCTTTGGCGGCGCTGAGGTCAAGCTTGCCGATATTCTCCCGCATCGAGGCGTCGGCCTTCACCTGCTGTAGTTTGTAGTAGTCCATGAAGCCCATGTTGCCGTCGCGCAGAGCCTGAGCCAGAGCCTTGGGAACTTCGGCCTCTGCCATGATAACCTGAGCACGGGCATCCTGAGCCTTGGCCACATTCTCCTGTTCAAGGGCCACAGCCATCGCTCGGCGTTCCTCTGCCTTTGCCTGAGCGATGTTCTTATCGGCGTTCGCTTGGTCAATCTGAAGGGTTGCACCGATATTCTTACCCACGTCGATGTCGGCGATGTCGATCGAGAGAATCTCGAATGCGGTGCCGGCGTCAAGTCCTTTGCGCAGCACCAGCTTGGAGATTGAGTCGGGGTTCTCGAGCACCATCTCGTGAGTATCGGCCGAACCGATTGACGACACGATACCTTCGCCTACTCGGGCTAGGATGGTGTCTTCGCCTGCACCGCCCACCAGCTGCTGGATGTTGGCTCTCACGGTGACGCGAGCCTTGGCAATCAGCTGGATACCGTTCTTGGCTACCGCTGCTACCGGCGGGGTGTCGATAACCTTGGGGTTAACGCTCGTCTTCACTGCTTCAAACACGTCACGGCCGGCAAGGTCGATGGCGGCGGCTTTCTCAAAGCTCAGCTCTATGTTCGCTTTGCTTGCCGATACCAGCGCATGCACCACTCTCTGCACATGACCGCCGGTAAGGAAGTGAGCCTCCAGCTTGTCGCGGGTCACGGTGTCGAGCCCTGCCTTGTGAGCCTCAATCAGCGAGGGCACAATCATGTTGGGCGGCACATTACGGATGCGCATCAGGAACAGTTGGATCAGCGAGATATGCACTCCGCTTACGTGAGCGCTGAGCCACAGGAAGAATGGCACGAAGTGGAAAAAGATTGAGAGCACAATGATTGCCGCGATGGCAATGATGGCGGGAAAAAGGATTGTTGTTTCCATATTATTTAATTTTTATTTTTTAGTGGTCAATGTTCAAACCAACGTAAATTTCGCTATTGTTTATCTTCGTCACTACGATCGGCGTCCCTTCATCGATAAAGCCGCTGGCGGAGCGCACCTCCACTTCCACCTCTCCGAGGCGGGCCATTCCCACCAGGGCGAGGCGGGTGAGAGCCGTACCCTTATCGCCTACCTTGACGGTGCTCTGCGCCTCGGTGGCTACCGAGGAATCGATAGTGGCATGAAGCGAGAGCCGCTCAATGCGCTTGGAGTGCATCACCCAGTATAGCAGCAGGCCGCCCACAAGCAGCACCACCGCTGTGGCGATGGCACCCGCCGCCAGACCGTACATTCCAAACGTGGCACCAACGCCGATCAGCGCACACAGCGCACTCAGCACACCGCACACCCCGAAGCCCGGGATGAGAAATGTCTCCACTACGCACAGCACCAGGGCCAGTGCAAAGATTATTATCAGAATTGTTAAAGTCATGGATATTTACAATTTGACGATTTACTTCTATTACTTCTATTACTTCTATAGCTTCTATAACTTCGTTAACTTCGAGCGGCAAAGCCGCGTTAACTTCGTCAGTACCCTTCTCGGTATTTACTTTCGTCCTGATCGTCCAGCATGTTGAGGTACGAACTGTAGCGTGACCCCGCTATCTCGCCCCGTTCCACAGCCTCGCGCACTGCACAGCCCGGTTCGTTGACATGTATGCAGTTGCTGAAGCGGCAGCCCCTGCCCACCGTGAAAATCTCGCGGAAGTAGTGGCTCACTTCCTCGCGCTCAAAGTTGAACGTGCCGAAGCCCTTTACCCCCGGGATGTCGATGAGTCTCCCCCCGAAGGGCAGGTCATACATCTCCGAGAAAGTCGTCGTGTGCATACCGCTCAGGTGAGCCTCCGAGATGGGAGCCGTCCTCGCTCCCGCACCCGGCACCAGCCAGTTCAGCAGTTCCGACTTCCCTACGCCCGAGTTGCCGGCCAGCAGCGCCGTCTTATCCTTGAGCAGGTCAGGTAGCGACTCCAGTCCAAGGCGCTTCGTCACAGACGTTATCAGCGTGTGGTAGCCAATGTCGCTGTATAGCTTTGCCAGCCGTTCCGCCTCCTCCTTCTCCTCTGCGCTCAGCAGGTCCACCTTATTTATTATTATACTTACCGGTATCGAGTAGGCCTCGGCCGTGGCGAGGAATCGGTCGATGAACACTATCGACGTCACCGGCTCGCGCAGCGTCACCACCAGCAGGCACACGTCCACGTTCGCAGCCAGTATGTGGCTCTGTTTCGAGAGGTTTATCGACTTACGGATGATGTAGTTGCGGCGGTCGCAGATGTCGTTGATAAACGCCGTCCCCTCGCTGTTCCGCTCAAAGGTCACGTAGTCGCCCACCACCACCGGCGAGGTGCTCCTGATGCCCTTCAGGCGAAAGTTGCCCTTCACCTTGCACCTCACCACTTCGCCGCCGTCGGTGCGCACATCCACCCAGCTGCCCGTGTTCTTTATGACGAGACCGTCCAATGTTTAATGTTCAATGTTCAATGTCCTAAACCGTCATAATCTCCTTCTCCTTCTCAGCAAGGATTGAGTCGATTTTCTTCATCATCTTGTCGTGCAGCTTCTGCAGCTCGGCCTCAGCGTCCTTCTCGTTGTCTTCGCTCAGACCCTCCTTGATAGCCTTCTTCAACTTCTCTATTCCGTCGCGGCGGGCGTTGCGGATGCTGATGCGAGCCGTTTCGCCCTCCTTGCCGCACTTCTTAGCCAGGTCCTTACGGCGCTCCTCCGTGAGAGGCGGAATGTTCAGGCGGATAATCTCACCGTTGTTCTCAGGCATGATGCCAACCTCCGAGTCGATGATAGCCTTCTCGATGGCAGGGAACATCGACTTGTCCCAAGGCTTGATAGCGATAGTGCGCTGGTCAGGCGTAGTGATAGCCGACACATTACTCAGCGGCAGCGAGGCACCGTAGGAGTTCACCTTGATGCCGTCAAGGATATGCACATTAGCCTTACCGGCACGCATGTGCGACAGGGTCTCTTCCAGGAACTTTGCAGCCAGTTCCATCTTCTTCTCTTGCTCAGCAAGACATGCTTTAACGTCAATCATATTGTTAGGTTTTTGGATTATTTGCATAAAAATTGCAGACAAAAATACGAAAAATCCCTCATACACCTGCAACATCAGAGTAAAAAAATATAAATTTGCAGGAAAAATCACACGATAGCACGAAATTAATGCGAAAAACAACAATATTTGCACTCCTTTTCAACATTTTGTTTGGCGGAGGGTTGACCCCCTGGCTAACCGGCGGGTTCGCCCTTTTCTTGGGCGGAGGGTTGACCCCCTGCTTTGCACAAGATTCACCGCGGCAAGATTCACCGCGGCAAGATTCGCTGGCGCAGGGTATGCGGCGGCAAGGCAGACGATGTTTGCGCATTGCCGAACTGAATTGTGAGAACCTGTTTGACACCATCGACTGCCCGACTACCCGCGATGAAGAGTTCCTGCCGCAGGGCGAGCGCCACTGGACCAGCCAGCGGTACTGGCGCAAACTCAATATGATAGCGCGGGAGATAGTAGCCATAAGCACGGAACAACCCGTTGACCTGGTGGCGCTGGTAGAGGTGGAGAGCGACGCGGTGATGAGGGATCTCTCTCGGGGGACGGGCCTGAGGGCGCTGGGTTATGAGTATATACTGGGCGGGACCGATGACGGACGCGGTGTCCGCGTGGCATTGCTTTATCATCCCGGTGCGTTTCGCCCCCTGCAGAGTAGTAGCGTCAGTTGGGGTGAGCGGTTGGGAACAGTCTTGCCCACTCGCCACATGCTCCATGTGGAGGGATTGGCGCGAAGCGGTGATACGCTCTATATCATGGTTTGTCACATGCCGAGCAAGGCGGGTAAACTGAGTTCGAAAAAATACCGTCGCGCAATCCTGACGGATCTCCGCTCATATTGCGACTCGATTGCTGCCTCCGCGCCCCCACAAACTCGCGCGAACATTATTATAATTGGGGACATGAACGACACTCCGGACAGCCGCGACATGCGTACGATTCTGACGGGGCCGGATTCGGATCTGCGCCGTGTAGAGCACAGGCCTGCAAAGTGGCAACGCTCTGCTGATGGCGGTCGCATCGCGGGGAACGGTGTGGAGGCTTCATATCGTTACAAAGGTAACTGGGAGATGCTGGACCAGTGTATTGTGAGTAGTCATCTGCTATCTCCGACAGAGCCTCTGCATGTCAGTGCTCGTGGGTTGCAGGTGGTTGGCTTGCGTTTTCTCCTGGAGCAGGATATCACTTACGGGGGGCTGAAACCGTGGAGAACGTGGCAGGGGCCGCTGTACCGGGGTGGGTTCATTGATCATCTCCCGATCGTGGTGGAATTGGAATTTTAAAAATTGACCGGTCACGGACCGGCTTTAGATCTAAGTCCCGTTTGGGGTAATGAAAGCAAAAACCGGAAAAATCAATGAAAGCAAAAACCTCGGTTTGTTCCAAACTTGGAAAACGTTGCGCATTGCGTTGAAGTTTTGATAGGCGAAAGCAATATAATTTGGGTTTTCGCGTTATATAAGGTAAGTATGCGCGTGCGAGGGACTGCTATATGCGTTTTTTTTCGTAACTTTGCGCGCTGAGTTTTCAGTTATAGAAAAATTTGGTAGTAGAATAAACAAAACCAGACATGATACGAAAATCTCTTATTCTCGCCGCAGTGCTTTGTATGAGCACGATGGCAACATGGGCGCAAGGCCAGATGACTGACGAGCAGGTGGCTATGTATATCACCAATGAGCTCGGCAAGGGCACGAGCCAGCAAATGATTGTGCAGAACCTGATAGGCAAGGGGGTCACGACGGCTCAGCTGAAGAGGGTGAGGAAGAATTACCTCTCGAAGCAGAACACGATGGCGGAGCCGAACTCTCAGTTGTCGAAGGGCATCGAGCGTAGCCGTCAGAAGATGGATGAAGACATCCGCGTGAAGGCTGAAGAACGGCATCAGGATCAGCTGAAGCCGGGTGTGGATCAGTATGAGACGGTTAACAACGTGGCTCTATACAATGACGCGATGCAGGACTCGCTGATGATCTACATGGACGGACTGACAGCGCAGAAGGCTATCTTCGGTCATGACATCTTCAACAAGGAGAACCTGACGTTTGAGCCTAACATGAACATGCCGACTCCGGCGAACTACACGCTGGGTGCTGGCGACCAGGTGATAGTGGACGTGTGGGGCGCAAGCCAGAAGACGTTTGACTGCACGATATCGCCGGACGGTGTGATAGTGATTGACGAGGTTGGTCCTATCTATCTGGCGGGTCTGAGCGTGCAGGCTGCGAAGGCTGCGCTGAAGAGCAAGCTGGGGCAGTATTACGCAGGGAGTAAGATTAACTTGTCGGTAGGCAACACTCGTACTATCCAGGTGCAGGTGGTGGGCGAAGTGGAGATGCCCAGCTCATTTGCGCTTAGTGGTTTTGCGACTGCTTTCAACGCGTTGTATGCCGCCGGCGGAATCAAGGATATCGGTACGGTGCGTAACATCAAGGTTTATCGTAACAACAGGGTGATTGCGACGGTGGACGTTTACGACTATCTGGTAAACGGGAACAGTTCGAGCGACGTGAGGTTGCAGGACAAGGATATCATCGTGGTGGGCACCTACGACCGCCTGGTGAAGGTGGAGGGCAAGGTGAAGCGCCCGATGTACTACGAGATGCGCAACGGTGAGAGCGTGAAGCAGCTGCTCCGCTTTACGGGCGGTTTCACTGGTGATGCGTACACTCAGAATGTAAGGCTGACGCGCAAAGCTGGTGTTGAGCGTAGCATCCACACTATCGACGAGTTCCAGATGGGCGGCTTCACGCTGGAGGACGGCGACGAGGTGTATGTGGACAGTGTGGTTATGAAATATAGCAACATGGTGGAGGTGCGCGGCGCCATCAACCATGCTGGCAAGTTTGAGCTGGGCAGCAACACTCAGAGCGTTAAGGACCTGATTGAGTTGGCCGGCGGTTTGAGAGAGGATGCCTACACGGAGCGTGCGGTGATGCACCGTATGCGTCCTGACCTCTCGCTGGAGATGGTAGGCGTGGATCTGAAAGGTATTATGGACGGTACGGTGGCAGATGTGCCGTTGCAGAAAAACGATATGCTGTTTGTGCCGAGCCGCACGGAGATGAGGGGTCAGTGGACGTTCAGCGTAAGAGGCGAGGTGGTGTACCCGAGCAAGTATCCCTTTGCGGAGAACACTACGCTGAAAGACATTATCCTGCAGGCCGGCGGCCTGACGGAAGCAGCGAGTCTGGCTCATGTAAATGTGTATAGGCGAATCTCGAACCCCACTGCTACGCAGGACAATGATCGGTTGGCGGAGCAGTTCTCGTTCCAGCTTGACGAATACTTTAACCTGACTCAGGACACGGTGTTCTATCTTAAGCCTTTCGATGAGGTGTATATCCGCCGGAGTCCGGGCTATGAGGAGCAGCAGAACGTT
The DNA here is from genome assembly GCA_017616915.1 of Bacteroidaceae bacterium. Lineage (GTDB taxonomy): Bacteria > Bacteroidota > Bacteroidia > Bacteroidales > Bacteroidaceae > UBA6382. Next base: position 413 of record JAFZXF010000110.1, on the reverse strand, counting down.
AGCGTTGATGGCTGCGTGAACTTCAAAGGTCAGTACACGATGACTCGCAAGGACTACCGTCTGAGCGACCTGGTGAAGGCTGCGGGCGGTTTCACTTCGCTGGCCTATGTGCCGGGAGCCCGCCTGGTGCGCCGCCTGACCGAAGCTGAGAAGCTGCAGAGGGACAACGCGTTCCGTCAGGCACAGATTCAGCTCTATGAGCAGGCTCTGAAGGCTGAGAATGCCAAGATGGACTTTGAGAAGGCGGACACACTGCTGAGCATGAAGATGAGCCTTGACGACACCTATCCTGTAGCTGTGGACCTGGATAAGGCTATGGCGAACCCGGGTGGTGCCTACGACATTGTGCTGCGTAAGGGCGACGCCCTGTCAATACCGCAGTTCACCAACACGGTGAAGGTGAGCGGCGAGGT
>JAFZXF010000109.1 GCA_017616915.1 Bacteroidaceae bacterium | reverse complement strand
TTTTTCTTTTTATCTTCAAGAAGTTATTTGGTCATTTCCTGCTCTATGGATTGTATCTCTTCCTTATAGCCGGGCTGGGCCTTGATCTTCTTCTCCACCTGGCGGATGGCATGGAGCACGGTGGTGTGGTCGCGACGTCCGATATGGAGGCCTATCTGGGGAGTGCTCATGTCGGTGTGCTTCTGGAGGAGGAACATGGCTATCTGGCGGGCGGTGACGATGGATGCCTTACGCGACGGGGAGTTAAACTCGCGCTGGGTGAGCTTGAAATGCTTGCACACGGTGCCGACTACCAGCTCGGGGGTGACTTTCTTGGTCCTCAGGCGTACAAGGCGCGACACGGTCTTCTCGGTCATCTCGAGAGTGATGTCACCATTCTCCACTATCGACTGGAGGAGGAGGGTGTTGACTATGCCCTCAAGGTCGCGGACGTTGGTGGTGACGTGCTCGGCGATGTAGTCGATGACATCCGAGGGCAGGTTGAGGCGGTTCTTGCGACTCTTGGCCTTGAGGATGTTGCGACGAAGCTGGTGGTCGGGGCGCTGCAGCTCTACGGTGACTCCCATGACGAAGCGTGAGCTGACTCGCGGCTCGAAGCCCTGTAGCTGGGCGGGGGCCTTGTCGGATGTGAAGATTATCTGCCGCCCGTTGCGCTGCAGGTGGTTGAAGATGTTGAAGAGGGCTTCCTGTGTTCCCTTCTTGCCGGATACTTCATGGATGTCATCAACGATGAGGCAGTCGATAGACTGATAGAAATACATGAAGTTGTTGAAAGCATGCTTGTCTTCAAAGTTGGTTGCAGCGTGGGTATATTGTACGAAGAAGTCGTGGGCTGAGATGTAGAGCACCCGCTTGTTGGGGTCTTTCTGCAGCATCTTGAGTCCGATGGCATTGACCAGATGGGATTTGCCTACACCGGAGTCGCCATAGAGGAAGAAGGGGTTGAAGGCGGTCTGCATCGGCTTGGTGGCAATGGTCATTGCTATGGAGTGGGCCAGCTTGTTGGCTTCGCCCTTTACGAAGTTGTCGAAGGTGTAGGTCTGGCTCAGGTGGGTGTCGAAGGGTACCTTGGGAGCTGGAGCGTCTCCTTTCTTTTTCTTATCCTCGGCAGGCTTGATCTCGCGTTCCTCCTTTATCTTGATATCGATGTTGTTGAGGCCGAAGACCTTGTTGACACCTTCGAGCAGTATCTGGCTGAAGTTGTGTACGAGGTATTCGTAGAAGAATTCGTTGGGGACTTGCAACTGTACCTTGTTGTCGTCGGTGCCAAGGTATGTGATATGCTCAAACCATGTCTTATAGGTTGCAGGAGGCATTCCCGAACGGATTGTCTCAAGCACGGTGCTCCATTTCTGTGTATCGTTTGTCATTATTTGTCTTTCTTGCCGAAGATTGAGAAGTGTACGTAGCGCTTGGGATGCTCTCGGAGGTTGTTGAGCAGTGTGTCGGTGGACATGAGGCTACGGTTGAGGTTGTCATAAAGTGTGCGGTCGTGGAGTAGGAGTCCCAGTGTGGAATTGGGGCTGTTGAGTGCGTTCATGGTGGTGCTCAGGTTGTTGTTAAGCCGCTGGGTGGTCTCCTGCACGGAGAGCAGGGTCTGGTTGACGCTGTTGATGGTGCCGGCATAGTCTATCTTGTCGAGCTTGTCGGCGATGGAGCGCATGTCGTTGGTGATCGGCACTAGATTTGCGGTCATCTTGGTCACGTCGCCTGCCATGAGGTTGTTGAGCGTGGCGGTGGTGGTTCGGAGCTCCTGTGTGAGGGCGGCAGCATTGGCGAGGGTCTGCTGCAATGCGGGGTTGTTGACGATGGCGTTCACTCCGTAGAGTATGGAGTCGATGCGAGGCATCATGTCGTGCATATACGGCACGAGGGTGGCTGCCTGGTCAAGGGTGCCCAGGTGCTTGCCGCCGGGTATGGTGTCGCCGGGATTAAGGGCACGGGGAGACTGCCCGAGGACAATGTTCATGGTGACGCCGCCAAGCATCTGTGCATCGAGCTCAGCATAACTGCCTTCGGTGATGTGCATGTTCTCCTCCACATCAACTCCCACATATACCATCTTGCCCGGGTGTTCATAGTCGTAGTCAATGGTTCGCACGATGCCAATGCGGTATCCGTTGGCATATACGGGGTTGGACTTAGCCAGACCGCTGATGTCATTGAAGGCTACGTAGTACAGGTTGCTGGACTGAAAGATGTTGATTCCTTTCAGGAAATTGATGCCGTAGATTAGCAGGGCAATAGTGCAGATAGCGACTATGGCTATTTTTATCTCTTTAGTAATTGGTTTCAACTTTATAACGGGTAGTTAATGGGTTAGGGTTGCTTCTTCTTTGCTGTGTTGGCTTCTTCGCCGCTGACACGCTCTCCGTCCTTGAAGACCACGATGAAGCAGTCGGCGAATTTCTCGCGTATCTTGGTTTGTATGGTCTTGATGGCGGCGTAGCTGGTGGCTGAGCCGTGAGTATAAACGAATGTCTGTCGGCCGTTGGCATCGGTGGTGGTGTAGGTGGTGATGTCCTTAAGCCCCTTGAACTGCTCGCTGTTGGGGTGGAGTCGGCGGCTCGAGGTGCATATCTGCACCCTGAACTCGTATTGTCCTGACCCCTGTGGTTTGGCGGCGGGCTGAGGCTTGGCAGCGGGTTGCGGCTTGGGGGCAGGCTGCGGTTTCTCGGCTGGCTTGGGCTGAGGCTGTGGCTGCTGAGGTTTGGGCTGCTCGGCAGGTTTTGCCTGAGGCTTCACGGGCTCCGGAGCTGGCTCGTTGACAACGGGAGTTTCAACCACGGGCGGTACTTCCATCTCGGGAACTACGCTGTTTTCCTCTATGCCACGCGTGATGGGGGAAACATATCTGCGGAAGGCGTTGAAGATACTGATGGCAAGCTCGTTGATGCCCTGCTCGGAGTTGAGGTAGGCCTCTTCGCTGGGGGTGGTGATAAAGCCAAGCTCGGTAAGCACGCTGGGCATAGCGGTCTTACGCAGTACCAGGAATCCGGCTTGATGAACTCCCTTGTTGGGCCGTCCGTTCTTTATGTACTCGTCCTGTATGCTTTTGGCAAACAAGGCACCGGTTCGCATGTTGTTGCCCTGTATTATCTCGTTCATTATGGAGTTTTCTACAGAGGTGGCATATCGCTGGCGGTTGGTTTCGTATTGGATTACAGAGTTCTCGCGTTTTACTACCTCCAGGTTGGCGGTGGCTCGCTCGAGTGAGAGTGAATAGGTCTCCGAGCCGCGAGCTGTATTGCCGGATGCGGTGGCATTGGTATGTACGGAGATAAAGAGGTCGGCCTTGGCGTTGTTGGCGATGTTGGCACGCTCGTCGAGCTCAATGAACTTGTCGGTCTTGCGTGTATAGATCACGGTGACGCCCTTGCAGTTTTGCTCAATGAGTTTGCCGAGCTTGAGTACTACGTTGAGGTTGATATTCTTCTCTTTGGAGTAGGTACCGAGTGCTCCCGGGTCTTTTCCTCCATGTCCGGCATCGAGCACTACGATGAAGGCGTTTGCGTTCAGACTGATGAACAGGCTGAGGGCCATGCACCAGCATAAAGCATGGATTCTGCGGAGCATGGGGTGAGAAAAGAGACGAGATGGAATATTCCTTGTTTTGTATTGTCGCATAATAGTCCAAATTATGAAAATGGGCTACAAAATTACAAATTTCCTCTGAAAACTCGGTATGTCGTTCATGGTTTTTCCCTTTTCGGTGCAAAAAAAACGCGTTTTTTTTCGAATCTCAGTAATATGTGTACATTTTCCTGCTTGGTGAACGGCGTAATCCCGACGAAGATTAAGATTGCGGCTCGTAGCCGTAAGAGACGATGTCGCAGCTATCGCACTTGGTGTATTTCGCCAACAGTTCTGCAATGCGCTGTGCACATGCCATCACACCGAGCGAGTCACCATCATAGCCGTTGACTAATGCAAGCAAATGGCTGGTCTCCAGGCTCATGGCAGTACGCTCATTGTCGCTTGTCGGAGTTCCTATGCCGC
>JAFZXF010000108.1 GCA_017616915.1 Bacteroidaceae bacterium | reverse complement strand
CGAGCTTGCTGCGGTTCGCAATGCTTTCAGCATTGACCATTTCTGGCTGTGGCTCATTTTTTATAACAATGTCCACCATCGGCCATCCATCGTGCCAAGTTACGGGCTGCAGGTTGGGCATACGTCCCAGGCATCCCAGATCTTGTTGCATAATGGTCCACCACTCTCCGGTGGGTGTGTTGAACAGGGCTCCTTGGTGGATGGTGTTGGGGCGACCATCGATGGTCTTGTCAACTAGTAGTTTTTCCTCATAGGGCCCGAAGATATTTTTGGAGCGGAACACAGTCTGTCCTGACGGCCACCCGCCATAGGTGGCGTAGATATAGTAGTATTCGCCTATTTTGTAAAGGTGGCAACCCTCCAGTCCCTGTTTGTCGCTCACCACCCGTTGTTCGCGTATGTAGTTGAAGTCTTCGTCGAGCTCGCACATCTGGATATTGCCTATGCCGCAAGCCACGTATACTTTGCCGTTGTCGAAGAGCATTCCCGGGTCATAGTATATGCGGGAGAGGTGTCGCATATGCCACTCGCCTTCGGGATCGTTAGCTGTGAGCAACCATCCTCCTGTGTCGTTACCGTTGATCAGGAGGTAGAACATGCCGTTGTGATATTTCATCGAGCACGCCCACATACCGCGAGCGTATGCGTTGTGTCCGTTGATTAGGTTGTAGTTGTCGGCGTTTGAGAGCTGTGTGAGCGGTTGCGAGCAGTATTCCCAGTTGATTAGATCGTTGGACTTTAGGATGGTAGCTCCCGGGAAATGGTGCATAGTGGTGCTGACCATATAGTAGGTGTTGCCTACGCGGATAACGTCGGGGTCGGGGAAGTCTGCGAAGATAAGGGGATTAATTATTGAGCATTGAGCATTGAGCATTGAACATTGACCATTGTGGGCCGGATTGGGGGTTGCCGTGCAGAGAGTAGTGAGGATAACAGCGATGAATAGGGCGAGTCGTTTCATTGGGTATTTGTGTCTTTTGTTTTGAGTAGGTAGATGTTGAGCTTGGCGTGGTAGTCGGCTATGGCGTTTGCCAGCGAGGACTGTGCCTGTCGATGTAGCGTCTCTGCATCGAGCAGTTCGGTGATAGTCTCGGTGCCTGCCTGATACCGTTGCGTGGAGATACGGAGGTTTTCGGAGGCTTGCTCTACAGAAGTGTGCATCACATCAATCTGCTTGCGTGCCTGTTCTACATTGAGCCATGCGGTACGGTTGTCTATATCGACTTTCTCCTGAGTCTCTTGCATATTGATGCGTGCCTGTTCCAACTCCAGACGGCGGCGCTTGATGGCTTTGCTCCCGCCCCACCATGCACTTATGGGTATACTCACTGTGGCCATCATGAGCATGTTAGTGTGGTTGTCCTTAACGAATTGGCGTGCGGTAGAAGAGAGTCCTCCGATACCGGTATTGTAGCCTATCAGTCCCGCGGCTACTGTGGGCATATTCTTGCTACGCTCCATTCGCAGTTGCAACTGAGCAGCTTCAACAGCCTTAGAAGCTAGGAGGGATTCTACACGGTTGGCGCATTGAGAATTATTGCCCACCTTGTAATCTGAGACGTCCACAGGAATTTCCTCAATATCTATTTCTTTATCGGCAAGTCCTATTTGCTGAGCAAGGAGGAGGAGCAACACCTGGTGGGCATTGTCAAGACGCAGTCGCTGTGAGGCAAGTTCCTGGCGGCGCAGTTGTACTCTGAGTAAGTCGTTGCGGGTGACGACTCCGGCCTTGAGGAACAGCTCTACCTGATGATATAGGCTATCGACCTGTCGGTCGGCAGCGTCGAGTGTGCGGAGATTATTCTTGACCGCAACAATTTGCCAGTAGTTCTCGATAATCTTTTCCTGTAATTGTCGCTCCAGTAGGCGGTATTTTAATTGGCTGACATCGCGCTGCAGTTTCGCGAGGCGGTTGGCGGTGGTTATCTGTCCGCCGGTGTATATGGGCTGCATAGCGGAAATATTGGCGGAGTAAGCGCTGTTGAACTCCCGCAATGTGTATGGTTGTCCGGCATATTCGGCCAATGCGGGACTGACAGCAGCAACTTCAGCAGGTATGATTCCGTCGTTGGTGAGCATTTTGTCGAAAGCACGGAAAGCTAGGAGTCGCGCTGAGACTTGCGGATAGTATTTGGTACGTGCTTCGGCTATAGTGAGGTTGGCAGCATCAATGTCAAGGGCTGCATTGCGCAGGTCTAAACTATAGCGTGATGCGCTATCGAGACACTGAGCCAAGGTGAGCTTGATCTGAGCGTTGGCGCAATTGAGACTTGAGAACTGAAGACTGAGAATTACGGCAAGGATAATATACTTTTTCATACTTTTTTCTTTTTGTCAAAGAGTTTCCAATAGACTACGGGGAGCACCGTAACGACAAGGATTAGTGCGCCAATACCTCCGGCGAAAATAGTAACGCCTACGGGCATCCAGAAATTGGTGGCGGCGATAATCATTGGTACTACGCCTACAGCGGTGGTAGCAGTGGTTAGGAAGATGGGCACCATGCGGCGGCGGCCGGCATCGTAGGCTGCATCCCTGACACTGAGGCCGCGGCTACGCATATCGTTAGCGTGTTCAAAAATGAGTATTTCGTTGCGCATAATCATTCCCACCAATGTGATGAAACCGAAGATGGAGGTCAAACCCACAGCGCGGTTCATGAGCCATAGACCGAGGAGTGCTCCGGGCAGCATTAGCATGATGGCCACCATACAGGTGATGGTAATCTTATAGGTACGGAAACTGAACAGGATGAAGAAGAACACGATAATCAGTGCGATGATGAAGCCTGCCACTATATGGCTGCCTGTCTCAACATCGTTTTCCGGTTCACCGCCTACTTCAAAGCGCACTCCCTCAGGCAACTGTATTTCTTTAGTCGCAATGTGCTGCAGCCGCAAGTGTAGCGGTTTGGGCAGGATGTTACGCTTCAGGTCGCAAGTCACGGTGATGCAACGTTCGCCTCCTCGGTGGAGGATATTAGCAGCAGTCCATGCGGGAGTCACATCGGCTACTTGGCGGAGAGCTACGCCGGTGGTGGCGTGGTAACCTACGTATAGGTTGCTGATATCATCACAGTCAAGGTTGCTACCGCCAATGTCTTTAAGCACAAGCGGTACCTCATAGTCGCCTTCCCACAGCTGGCCCATCTTGGTATTGCCGGTGGCTATGGCGAGTTGTAGTTCGGTTATGGTTCGGTTGATGCCGAGCTGTGACGAACTAACCGGGTCGAGCTCAACCTCAATCAACGGACGCGGTTCTTCCCAGTCGGTATGAATGTTCATTAACTCGGGCATTTGGCGCATAGCGGCCATCATACGTTCTGCGGCAATGCGTAGCGAGTCGGTGTTCTCACCATAGAACCGGTATTCAAATGGGTTGAAGTTTTGGAAGTCGAGTTGCTTAAACTTGACGAAGGCATTGGGATAGCGTTCGCTGTAGAGAGGCTCCAGTTTGTCGAGTAGGTCAATGGTGGCACCCTGTGACTTGGTGTTAACAATCATCTGGGCGTAGTTGCGACCTGCCACTTTGGGTGCGTAAGCCTGATGGAAACGTGGTGATGAGCAGCCCACAAAGCTTGTGATGCTGACCACCTTGTCTTCCTTTCGCAGAGCGGTTTCCACAGAGTCCACAATGCTTCGAGTATCCCTGAGACCGCTTCCTTCAGGCAGGAAGATCTCTACGGCAAACTGGTCGCGGTCAGCAGTAGGCATCATCCTGACTTTGAGTCGTGGAGCGATGAGAATGATAGAAGCTACCACGAGGCCTACGGCTCCAAGGATGGTAATCCAAGGGTGGTGGAAGGTCCATCGCAGCACTCGGTCATAGGTGTCCTGAACATAGTCGGTTAGGGTTTTCTTGCTTTTTTTGTTATTTACCGTGTGAGGCTTGATGAGGATGAGCTCAAGTTTGGGTAGCATCACTACGGCAAGCAGCAACGAAACCATCAGGTTGACAAATATTGTCCATGGTAGCCAGAACACAAAGTCACGCATAACGCCGGTCAGTGTGAAGAGGAACGGGAAGAATATCACGCAGATACACAGCGTTGCTAACAGCATTGGCATAAAGTATTTCTGTGCAGAATGGGCGGCGGCATGCCATCTCGACATGCCCTTACGGATGAACTCCAGATAACCATCAAGCACCACGATAGCATTGTCCACCACCATACCGAGCACTATGATGAGGCCTGCCAGAGTACAGGTGTTGAGTGGAGTGCCGATAAGCCACATCACTCCAATGCTGATGAAAGTGGATAATGGCACCATTACGCCTGCTACGACAGCAGTTCGCCACGGGAAGAGGATAAGCATCACGATGACGATGACGAGCATGGCCTCGAGGAGGTTTATCATGAAGTCAGCCACGCTGCCCTCCACCACCTTGCACTGGTCGGCGATACGGCTAACGGTGACGTCTGTGGGTAGGCGGTTGGCGGTGAAGTCATCAAGTACAGCCTGCACATCCTTGCCGTACTGCACTATGTTGTTACCGCCCATCATCTCAAGGCTTAATAGAACACAGGGGTGGCTATTGTATTGAATATAGCTGTCATCGGTGTTGTATTCGCGCCTCACTTCAGCGACGTCTTTCACTCTGACCACATGGTTCTGCGGACTGGAGTAGATAATGATGTTCTCTATTTCAGCCTCGCTGCTTGCTGCGGGACGAATATGGATGGGCACATCTTTCTCCTGTCCGCTAACAGAGCCTGCAGCAGTGGTATTACCTGCGGCATGCAGAGCCTGTGCTACAGCGGCCTTACCTATGCCGTAGGCGCTAAGGCGTTGTTGATCTACATATACGGTTATCTGTTCGCGGGTGTCGCCATAAAGCACCACGTTACTCACTGAGGGAATGCGTCGTAGAGCATCAGCCAAATCATCGCTATAGCCCCTTAGGTCGCGATAAGAGCGGTTGTCGCTCTCGATGGCGATGAGTAGTGCTGAGGCTGAACCGAAATCGTCGTTCACTGCCAATGCTACCACTCCGGAAGGTAGATTGCGCAGTTTGAAGGCGTTTAGCCCATGCTTAATCTTTGACCACACTTCATCCTTATCGCGCACATCGTCTTGCAGTTCTACCATCACAATGCACATACCGTTCTTGGATGTAGTAGTGGTTTTGCTACGCTTCACTTCGTCAAAGGTGAACAAGTAGCGTTCCAACGGACGTGCTACTTGCTCCTCTACCTCCTCAGCTGTGGCACCGGGATATACGGCTGCTATCACTCCCTGGCGTATCACCATTTCGGGAAATTCAGCCTTGGCCATCTTGTCGAATCCGAAGAAACCAAGCACCAGCAGCAGTAGAATCATTAGGAAGGTGATGCGATAACTGCGCATCAGCCATGCTACCCAGTCTTTATTTTTCATTGAAAATTGAGAATTGAAAGTTGAGAATTTAATGCGCTGGTGTCACCTCTGTACCTTCGCTAAGGCGGTGGAAGCCTTCGGTGATAATTATGTCGCCGGTGTTTAGTCCGCTGCTTATTGCTATGCGGTCGCCCCGACTGTTGCCGAGTTGTACCTGTTGCCGATGTGCTTTACCGCCGGCCATCACCCACACATAATTTTCGCCGTGAGCTCCCTGCTGCACAGCAGTTATAGGCACTGTGACGCAGCTGGAGTCATGTGTGCTGAGCCCGCTACCCTTTACCTCCACGTTGCACACCATGCCGGGTAGCAGTTGCTGTCCCTTGTTGGGTACCAGGATTCGGATGTCGTATGTATGTGTGACGACATCTGCCTCTACGCCCTTCTCTATGCGTCCCCCTTCAAAGGTGGCTTGAATGGCGTCCACGGTGATGCGGGTGGGTGTGGATGGCTGTATGGCTGCCACTTCCTTCTCGGGAATGCTGGCTTTTATTTTAACATTGCTGATATTAAGTATGGTCGCGATTGTCATTGCGGGCAGTACAGTTTCTCCAGCGGACTTTACCTCGCTGCCTATCACTCCTGAGGCGGGGGCGTGTATAGTGCAGTCGGCAAGGTTTTTCTTCGCCAGATCAAGCTGTGCCTTAGCCTGGTCGACCTTGCTCAGTGTTTCTACCCATTTGATTTCCGGTAGCGCATTGTTGTCGTATAGGATTTTCATACGCTCATAAGCATCATTGGCCTGTTTCATCTGTGCTTCGGCAGCGTGGAGCATATTGCGTGCCTGAGTGGCATCTACGGTGGCTATCAGCTGTCCGCGACTAACGTGTTGCCCCTGGCTGACATAAACGTGAGTGAGCATGCCGCTACCGTTATAGTTGACGGCGGTGCTACTTTCTTCTTCCACCACTCCTACATAGGTCTTGTTGCCGAGACCTATCTGCTCGTTGGCTATCTCAGTCTTGACGACGGCTGGGGCTTTCTTTTGTTCTTCCTTACTGCCACCGCAGGCGGTGAGCATGCTACAGGTGATGGCAGCAAGTAACAGAACGGTGTCCCTTTTCTTTTTAATCATTGTTGTTAAGTTTTATAATTCTGGCCGCAAAATTAAGTTTTTGAAAGCAAAGAAAAATGTCCCATATTTCCCAACAAATGTTCAAAATCCCCCCAATAATCAAAAAGATTACTTCGTGAACACATTTTTTGCCATAAAGAACATGGGAAATGTCCGATATTTCGTACTTTTGCAGCATGAAAACTGAAGATGATAACAAGCAGATTGTAAGGGTGGAGCACGCCGCACTACTCAATGACGACGAACTCGGGGAACTGAGATATGCCAACGACGATGTGATTATCATCGACAATATCAGGCGAATATCACAGGAACTGCCAGCAGTGAGGCTCAATATGCTGCTCGTGGCATACTGCCGAGAAGGACGGGTGCAGATGACCATCAATGGCAAAACTCACATGGCTTACAAGGGTAACCTGATACTCTGCAACGGCATGCAGGTGCTCAGCAATGCTATGTTCAGCTACGACTTCGTGGTCGATATACTGTGTATCTCTAACCGCAGGGTGGACGAGGTGATTCATACCGACAACAAGGCGATGGACACCTTCCTGTATGTCAACGACAACCCCGTGCTGCAACTGTCGGAAGAGGAGCTCGACATCTATCTCTCATACAAGGAAATATTAGAGCGGCGACTGCGCATGCCCCGACATGAATATTTCGCCAAGACTATGGACGGCATACTGATGGCGGCCATATACGACTTCCTGGCTATCATACAGCGACAGCGACAGGATCGCGCGCCACAGACCGGCGAGAGCGAAGAGAGCTCCGACCACGCCAAGGCGATAGTGCGACGTTTCCTGCTGCTGCTGGTGGAGGATGAGTCGCGCCATCACAGTGTGAAGTATTTCGCCGACCAACTGTGCATCACCCCTAAGTATCTGGCATCCATCTGTAAGCAGCAGACGGGCAAGACGCCCTCGCTATGGATCAGGGAGCAGATGATAGAGAAGATACGCTCGATGCTGCTCAACTCCACCCTTTCAAGCAAGGAGATAGCCCAGCACCTGGAGTTTCCCAATCCGTCGTTCTTCGGGCGGTTCGTAAGGCAGCATCTCGGCTGCACACCTCTGGAGTTCAGGAGAAAGCACAAGTAATGGACTCAGCTGCCATTAATCGGTTGCGGTTGCCGCTGGCTCTGGCTATCATCATGATACACCTGCATACGCAGGTGGACATTATCAACGAGCTGGCTGCTATCGCGGTGCCGCTCTTCTTCATGATGTCGGGTTTCCTGTTTTTTAGAGGGAGAAGCCCCGAATGCGCAATGCTCAATGCATTGTGCATTGCGAACCGAAGCAAGCTCGGTCGCGGCGTCTTGAAAGAGCCCGGGGGCTCTTTAGCCGCGGGTGCTGATAGCGGAGGTGAGAGCGTAAGCGGCAATGGTCAATGGTCAACGGTCAATTATTTCCCCAAATTTCGTCGCCGGGTTCGCAGTCTGCTGTTTCCGTATGTCCTTTTTTGCCTATTGGCGGTAATCGGCCTCATCATAAACCACACTTTGCACGGGCATTCGCTCACCGACAGCATCCATACCTTTCTTGGCAACGGACGGTGGCTTCATAACTTTTGGGATGTACACACTACAGGCCAAAACACCAATGTGCTGGGCATTACCAAACCCGTCAGTTACCCCATCCTGATACCGCTGTGGTTTATCCGCGACCTTATGGTAATAGTGCTTATGGCCCCGCTAATCGGCTGGGCTATAAGGTGTTTGCGCATCGGCTGGATAGCCGTGATGGTGGTACTTTCCATCACCGGCATCTGGATTCCCCTTGTGGGTTTCAGTCCCAGCAGTTGCCTATGGTTCAGTATTGGCGCGTGGTTCAGCATCAACGGTATCAGTATGGCCTCCTCGCTGCGCCGAGTGCGCATTCCGCTGATATGCGCCGCTATAGCGCTCCTTGTCCTCGATATCCTGACTGACGGCAGACCGGCAGATCGTTATGTCCATTTTGCGTTCCTGCTGATGGCCGTCCCGGCTACCTATGCAATAGCCGTCCGTGACCGGTCAATTCTCAAACTGGACTTAGATCTAAATCCGGTCCGTGACCGGTCAATTCTCAAACTGGACTTAGCCAATGTTCAATGTTCAATGTTCAATGTTCGATGGTCAACGGCTTCCCTTTCTTTCTTCATCTTCGCTTTCCACACACTCTCCGTTCCGTTCCTGGGGCGTCCTGTGGAATTGTCGAAGCAGCTGCTGTTTACCGGTAGCGACAGCGAGCTACTATGTATCCTCCAGTCCATTGGTGCTGCTCTGCTCACAGCGGTGATATGCATCATGGCCTATTTCCTGATGCTATTGATATGTCCTAAATTCCTCTCTTTGCTCACAGGAGGGAGAGTGAAGAAAATTGAAGGATTGAAGAATTGAAAAATTGAAGTTGGAGGATTGAAAAAAATCGCAAAAGTATTTTACGAGAAGAAAAAAATCACTACTTTTGCACCATCGAAACTATAAAACATATTTCTAAATAATGATTAAAGTTGCTATCGTGGGCTACGGCAATATCGGCCAGTATGCCCTGCAGGCCGTAGAGGCCAGCAAAGACATGGAGTGCGTAGGAGTGGTGCGCCGCAACGGGGCGGACAATAAGCCCGCAGAGCTGGAGCGCTATCCCGTAGTGAAAAATATCAGCGAGCTGCAGGGAGTGCAAGTGGCCATCCTCGCCACGCCTACACGCAGGGTGGAGGAATACGCCAAGCAGTGCCTCGCGCTGGGCATCAATACCGTCGATTCGTTTGACATACACACCAAGATTGTGGATTTGCGTCGCACCCTCGACGCTGAGGCTAAGCAGCATGGTGCCGTGAGCATCATCGCCGCTGGATGGGATCCGGGCTCCGACTCGATAGTTCGCACCCTGATGGAGAGCCTTGCGCCACGTGGCATCAGCTACACTAACTTCGGACCGGGACGCTCTATGGGCCACTCGGTAGCAGTGAGGGCCATCAGCGGAGTGAAGGACGCACTGTCGATGACCATCCCCGTAGGCACCGGCATACATCGCCGCATGGTGTATGTGGAGCTGGAGGACGGCGCTGATTTCGCCACAGTGGAGGCCGCTATCAAGGCTGACCCCTATTTCGTCAACGATGAGACGCATGTGGAACAGGTAGCCAGCGTGGAGGATCTCAACGACGTGGGACACGGGGTCAACCTGGTGCGCAAGGGAGTGAGCGGAAAGACTCACAATCAGCTCTTTGAGTTTAATATGCGCATCAACAATCCTGCGCTCACCGCTCAGGTGCTGGTCAACGTGGCACGTGCATCGCTACGCCAGCAGCCCGGTGCATACACCATGATAGAGTTGCCGGTGATAGATATGCTGCCCGGCGACCGCGAGGAGATAATCCGCCACCTGGTATAGACTATTGTTTTCGTAACGACGTAATAGCGTCACTATGGCTAAGCATCTTTGGTATATAATCGTGCTGCTGCTGTGCAGCTGCGGCGGATGGCGCGAGGCGGGCAATAAGTCGGGCGAGGTGCCGCCTATCTTTCCCGACTATGTAGGGGTGACGGTGCCTGCCAACATCGCTCCCCTCAACTTCGAGATTGCCGATGCGTCCCGTTTGCAGGCGGTGCTCAGCGCGGGCAATGAGGAGGTGAGAGTCACCGGCAGCCGCTATGTGGACATTGACCCCGGCGATTGGCGGACGCTTATCGCCGCTGCCCTCAAGAGCGGAGGAAAGATTAGCGTCAGCGTGGCAGCATGGACTGCGGATCACCCCGACGGAGTGCAGTACGAGGCTTTCGACATCCTTGTGAGCCCCGACGAGGTTGACAATTGGGTGGCGTATCGCCAGATACCGCCCAGCTACGAGCTGTGGAGCCGTATGGGTATCTATGAGCGCGACCTCACCAGTTACGATGAGCGAGCCATAGTCACGAATAAGCAGAACAATAACGGCTGTGTGAACTGCCACTCGTTTGCCGGCTACAGCGCCGAGAAGGGTATGGTGTTTCATGCCCGTGGAAGAGGTGGCGGCACAGTTGTCTATCAGGACGGCACGCTTCGCAAGATAATGCTCGAGCAGTTGGGCCCCCAGAAGAGCGGCACCTATCCCATGTGGCATTCCAGCGGCAATTGGGTGGTGTTCTCGAGCAACTACACCCGACAGTCGTTCTACGCCCATTCGCAAGACAAGATTGAGGTCTATGACCAGCGCTCTGACCTAATATTATATAATGTACGCGAGAACGACGTGGTCAGCGACGAGCGGTTCTGCGACAGCCTGAGTTGGGAGACATTCCCCGCCTTCTCGCCCGACGGCAAGTGGCTATACTTCTGCACCGCCCCCGCAGTGAGAATGCCCATCCAGTGGCGCGAACTGCACTACAGCATCGTCCGCGTTCCGTTTGATGAAAAAACGGGGAACATGGGCAGCCCCGTGGACACCGTCTATAGTGCTGCACGGCAAGGTGGCAGCGCCTCATTCCCACGCATATCGCCCGACGGTAAGTATCTGCTCTTTACATGGGCGGAGTGCGCCACATTCCCCATCCACCACAAGGAGGCCGACTTGAAAATGATTAACCTGGAGAGCCGTGAGGTCAGCGAACTGCCCGAGATCAACAGTCCCGACGTGGACTCCTATCATTCCTGGAGCAGCAGCGGACGATGGGTGGTGCTCAGCAGCAAGCGCATCGATGGACGGTACACACGCCTCTTCCTCAGCCATTGGGACGGCAAAAAGTTCTCCAAACCCATGCTGCTGCCTCAGCGAGACCCCGAGCACAACCGACAGCGCATGTACAGCTACAATATCCCCGAATTTCTCAAGGCTCCTATCGAGTTCGACTCCGACGAGATGGCCGGCCTTTTCGTAATAAACCAAGAGTAAATTCCCACCGTTCTGAATGAGTAAGCGAAGGCAAACATATAAGCAGCGACAACCCTCAAAGCCTCAGGCGCAAAGAACAATGGTCAATGGCAAAAGCATTAAACTGGACTTAGATCTAAATCCGGTCCGTGACCGGTCAATGGTCAATGTTCTAAGCAGCCCGTTTGTTCCCGCCGTAGCCGTGTTTGCGTTTATCGCTGCGGCGCTGGCCTGCTTCCCCTATTCCGAGCAGATGATGGAGTACCTCAACTTCTTCGTGTGGACTCCAGAGCATCTCTCGCTACGCCTGTCGATGTATCCCGGTCTCAACAGCCTGCTCACAGCCTGGATCCTGCAGTTTTTCCGCAGTGCTGCTATGGGCATCATCCTCGAAGCTGGTCTGCTGGCGCTGATGACCTTGCTCGCCGCCCTTGTGGCAAAGGCTTGGGGCCGTAGGTCGTGGACGCTGTTTGCCCTCATCCCCGCCGTAGGTTTTGAGCTGCTGTTCTTCCATCGTGTCTCGGTCACCCTCGAGGGCTTGTTCTTCTTCGGCAGCCTCGTGGCTGTGGGCTATGTGAGCCGCAAGTGTGCCCGGTGGCTCACCGCTGTAGCGATAGCTGTGGTAGGCTTGCTCGCATTCTGGTTTATCGCTTTCCCCGTCACCGTGCTGCTGATGGTGACGCTTTCACTACTGCAGCTTACAGGCCCCTCGCAGAGTCGCCGTAGCGTCATGGGTATCGTCTGCCTGATGTTGCCGCTGGTGTTTATTGCCATCACGGTGCTGAGCATCAAACTCTCGTCCGCTCATCTGGGTTTCATCCCGTTTGACAACCGCTGGTGGTATGTGCCGGAGGTTAAGGAGGCCATTGCCGCATTGCTCCTTCTCCTCGCCGCTCCTGTGGTGCTGATGTTTGTGCCGCGTTTCGGCAAACCTGTGTTCCAGTCGGTGACCAACCTGCTGCTCTGTGTGGTGGTTGGAGTGTGGTGCTATAGCCGCATAGCCAATGAAGAGGGCTACCATGTGTCGGAGAATGTGTACCGCTATGCCGCGTTGGCGGAGGAGGGCGAGTGGCAGCAACTGCTCAACGACATCCGTGAGAACGGCGCAATTGATAACAATATCTACCTGCGGTATGCCCTGCTCGCAGAGGCTCGGCTGGGCACCCTGCCCGATAACCTGTTCCAATATCCCATCAACTCGCCCGAGCTGTTTTGTCCGCGCCTCGAGAATCAGCCGCCTGCCAGCGACTTCATCCGCGTCTTCTATCGGGAGCTGGGATTCCCCGATGAGGCTTTCCATCAGGCGTTCCAGTATGGCATGATGGCATCTGTTTCCTGCGGATTCTGCGCCGGTTCGCTGCGCCACATGGCGGAGTATTGCGTTGCTCTTGGCGACAAGCCTCTGGCGGAGAAATACCTGTGGCTGCTGGAGCGCACCTCTAATAATGGCGATTTTGTGGCTCGTCAGCGTGAGTTGCTCGGCAAGATCACCCCGCCCGACAGCGCTACTCCCCTGCGTACTGACTGCTTTATGATGGCGTATGCTTTCAATACCGAGATGGCGTTTCATGTAGAGGCTAACCCCAATAACAAGGCTGCCCTCGACTACCTGCTCTGCGGACTCCTTCTGACCAAGCAGCTCGGCATCTTCAAGGAAGTGCTCAACCGGTATGCCGACCATTATAAGGATGCACCGCTGCCTAAGGCCTACGCTGAGGCTGCCGCTGTAATCCGCCTGCTCACCCCCAACGAGCTGTCGCCTGAGCTCCACTATGACCCGGCCATCGATGCGCAGTTGAAGCAGTTTAACGCCCTCCAGCGTAGCAAGCAGGACGACTCAGCGTTCCGCGGCACCTTCTGGTACTACTATTTTAATGCCCAGATTCCGCCCCAGCAGGAGTGGATTACCCAGTCGCAAAGTTCGTAATTACGCCGGCGGGTTATATCGCACTTTCCTACCATTTTCGAAGTTTTCGGGGTTTTTCATGGCGATGGCCCCCGCTTGATATGAGGGACTATTCTTTGAATACCATCCTGTCTGCCAGTTGCAGGAAGTAGTCGTTTGACCAAATATCCAGTTCGTGAGGATTGTCCACAAAGCCTATCACATCCTCCTTCACCCGCTCAATATCCGTAGTGGCAAGTTTCTCGCGTAACTTACTCATGAAGGCTTCCTTGCTGATTTCTTCGCCACTAAACTCGCGAATACGTTCCTGAAGGTGTGCGAAGTTGAAAGGTACGTTCCAACGCACATACCACTCGAAGTCATACCAATCGCGGCCCTTCACCCTGTTCTGCCAAGCACGATATACCAGCGCGTGCATCTTGCCGGCATAGAGGTCTGGCAGCGTGAGGCAGCGGGTCATAAACGAATAGGGCTGCTGCATCGCCAACAGCTCTGTCTCGAATCCAAGAGGCGGGTCGGTGTCCATTTCTATTTTTATCTTCACACTCTTTTTCGTCTGGAACTTGATATCGTAGGCCTCTGTGTTATCCTTCAGGAATGCAGATTCCACCCGACCAAAGATTTTCTTGTCTTTCTTGACGATGCTTACCTCGCGACCTGACAGGCGGAACTCCTCAATGATTGCCGAGAAATAGTTTTCGATGTGAATATCGCTACGCTTCTCCGTCAATGAGAAATCCATATCTTCAGAAAATCTGGGCAAATTGTGGAATAGCCGTAGACAGGTACCACCATAAAAGGCCGCATGTTGGAAAAATCCTCCACGGTGCAATCCCGCAAGGGCAATCCGCTGCATCACTTCCTGTTCTGCGATAGGTGTGGCAGTACCACGCTTTTGTGCGTACGCAGCCACCATCTGGTCATAAATCGTCATCGCTTCAGAATCTTTATGAGGTTGTTCAATATATTCTCCTTCCGCCCTAACCTGGCGCATGCCTCGATGATACCGACATCGAAGGTGGTCAGTTCATCCATATCAAAACGGATGTCCTCTTCCAAGTACTGCCATAACCCCTTCATGGACTGCGAAGGAAGATAGCTGTCATGGAGTATCATGTCGCAAAGCGCCTTCTCACGGCTGGCGATGAGGAAATTGACACCATCTTCCTCTATGTTGTTAATACCGACGGCAAAGTACTCAGGTTTTACTTGTTCATAAGTGAACCGACCAAGTGAGTTCTCAAATATTCTACTGCGCTTTGTTGTGACTGAAGTCATTGAATATACCCGTTCGGGTATCAGTCCGTACCAGCGGAGTGCCCATTGTTGCGATACATAGGAAGGGCCATAAATATGGTTTGCACACAAGCAAGCATTGACAGGCTTCCCACTCACATCATCACTTACCACATACAAGCCTCGCTTCAAGCGAATCAACTGCCCATCCTTCTCCAACGCTCGGATCTTTTCGCTGGGTGATGAGAGGTTTTCAAAGCATGAAGCTATTGTGCCCGTTTGCACGGGTACAATTCCTAGCTTTACCAAAGGATTCACCTTCATATCGTTTGATTTTGGCGGCAAAGTTATAAAAAACTGCACACTTATCCAAGTTTTTCCTTGTTTTCTGTGCAGTTTTTTGTGTGGTTGTTTCTAAAACGCTGCAAATATGGCGATTTTTGGAAAAAAGAGCAACTATTCTATGTTTCGATTTTTCTCCCGCACCTTCCGTCATTCACATTTATTTACAATTCAGTGCCCAAATGTTAACAAAATAATAAACGCCTTTAAACTCTCGGAAATACGGCTTTAAACTATTAGAAAAACGCCTTTAAACTCCAAGAAGTTCGGCACTGTGTTTTTAGGAACAGATTATACCAAGAAAGATACCGAACAAACAATCGCTAAACACGACCCGCCGACAATCGCAAAGAACGATTGCCGGCGGGCCTTATCTTATCGGTATAGTAAAACTATTTCACCAACATTTTCTTCGATTTGGCTTTGCCTTGTTTGATGACGTACATACCCTTGCGCAGTTTCATCTGGTCGGCTGCTCCGGAGTAAATCAGAGCACCGTCAACACTATAGACTTTGATGTTGCCATCATTGTCCGCATCTTCGGCCTTAGCGTCCTTGATGCCTACAGGGTCATCAATCTTAAAGCTCTGCTGCTCGCCGTAGTACGTCATACCATCGCTTGTCGTGACAAAGGCCACATAGTGATATTCCATCTCGTACTGCAAGTTTGTAAACTCAGCCGTCATCAGTTGGCCCGTAGCGGTCACCGTCTTAGCAAACGAAGGTATCTCCGTTGCTTGCGGATATTTCGGCGAACTGCTACTAGGAATAACTTCCCAATACTTGAAGCCCTGCTCCTTCACTTGGTCGGAACCTCCCAATGCATAGCCCTTAACTTCTACAGTATTGCCTTCTACTTCTTTCTTTGCGTACGTGTGTACCGATGGCTCAAAGTAGGAAGTGTTACTTGGATCCACCGTTAACCAATCACCATAGAACCAGTTGCCTGACTGCGACTGGAAGTAAGGCCGAATCTTCCAGAACTTGTCGGCATTCAAACTCTTTATCGAGCCTTCTATATTGCCTTCGTAGATATATGCAGCTCCTGAATTTGAATTTATTTCATCCGGCCAGTCATAACGCCTCCATTCGAATCCAACGTTCACATCTTCTTCTTCGGTGATATTGGAAGTGGCCACTACGACTACATTTCCAATGGAAACGACCTTAGTCTGCGAAATCTTCAATTCCAGAGACTTTGTGCTGAACTCGCCTTTGTACGTGGCGGTTCCACCTTCTTCCGTGGTCAAGTAGTAAGTGTATTTGTATGCCATCTCGGGATCAAGGCCTAAGAGAGTCAACTTATCCACTTCATCCTCACTATCGAAGCTAGCGCTGACCAACGTAGCATCGCCAACATCATAATTAGCACTGATTTCGAGAGTTGTGGCGGTGGCTGCGCAGTCGAAATTAACGGTGATATTCTTCATCGTCACATCGATTTCTTCCTTCCAATCGTTGCCGTCAATCACGGCTGTTGTAACGATGTGGTAGGTTTCACCTGGAGCAAGCCCTGTTATCTTTGCATCCTCGCCGCTCAGGTCATACTCGACGCCATCAAGCAGCGCCTTCAGAGTTGTCACTTCACCTACTCCAGCATTGCTGCCAAGTGCAACTGTTGTTTGCGTGGAAGTGGCCTTGAACATATTCTTTATGTTCACCCTAATTGAGCAAGTTGCTTTCAGATTTGTCCCGTCTGTTGTTGTGGCGGTGATAGTAGCTGAACCGTTCTTGGCAGGCATTATGTTACCAGCGTCGTCAACCTTAACTACTGTAGTGTCGCTACTGCTCCACTTCACATTCTGGCTTGCCTTGTCGGGAGTGACAGTTGCTGTCAGCTTCTTGCCTTCAAACTTCGATATGACCAAAGATGAATTACTAAGTTTAACTTTCGAGGCTTTGAAGTCAATAGTTACCAGGCAGCTATCGCTCAACTCTGTACCATCTGTGGTTGTAGCAATGATATATGCAGTTCCGTTATTTACAGGCGTTACAACACCAGCCTCATTAACGTAAACTACATCTGCATCGCTACTACTCCAAGATATAGTTCGATTTATGAGATCATCGGGAGATATGATAGTTCCCAAGGTCTGAGTATCGAACGAGTTAAATGTAATCTCTCGCTTATTTACAGATATAGCCGTAGCCGTTTTGAGAGTAAACGAACCCGTAACAATAACATCATTCATCGGCATCGTGTCTGGGATAGCACTCCATCCGCTGAAGGTGTAACCGCTTTTCGCCGGCTCTTCTATCGGCGTAATAAACGATTTATACGCGACATAATCGCTCTTATATTCTTCACCATCTACATAATATGCGAGCAGATACTTGTTGACAACGAATGTACCTGTAACCAAGACTGCCTTTGCTGGCATAGAGTCAGGAATCTCGCTCCATCCGCTGAAGGTGTAGCCTTCCTTGATGGGTTCCTCCAAAGGAATGATTTCGGTAGCGAACACGATGGAATCGCTCTTCACTATTTCGCCGTCAACCTCATAAGTAAGTAGGTACTTATTGATTTCGAACGAACCTGTTACAGTAAGATCGTTTGCTGGCATCGTGTCTGGGATAGCACTCCACCCGCTGAAGGTGTAGCCTTCCTTGATGGGATACTCCAGTTCATGAATTACTGCCTCATAGCTAATAGAGTCGGTATGGTAAACCTCGCCATCAACGACGTAAACCATAGCGTACATATTAGCTTTATAAACAGCCGTCAGTTCCATATTGCGGGCTGGCATGTTGATTCCTGCCTCTACTATCGACCAAACTCCGTCAACCTTTTCGCCCCAGCCGATAAACGTATAACCATATTTGGCGGAAGCCTCGGGCAGAGTCATGGGCTGACCGTAATCTATGTTGTATTCGCTGACCACCGTACCGTTTTCTGTGCGGAATACTGCATTATATTTATTAATAGTGAACGAACCGGTCACTACAACATCATTTGCGGGCATCGTGTCCGGGATAGCACTCCATCCGCTGAAGCTGTAGCCCTCCCTGGAAGGCTCTTCCAAAGGAGTGATAGCCGTTGCATACGCTACCGAGTCGCTCTTCACGGTATCGCCATCTACGATATATTCCAACAAGTATTTGTTGACGGTGAAGTTGCCAACAATCTCTACGTCATTGGCTGGCATAGAGTTTGGAATCTCGCTCCACCCGCTGAAGGTGTAGCCTTCTTTGCTAGGCTCCTCCAAAGGAATTATCTTCGTGGCAAACACGATGGAATCGCTCTTCACTATTTCGCCGTCAAGCTTATAACAGAACAAATAGGTATTGATTTTGAACGAGCCCGTTACAGTAACATCGCCAGCCGGCATCGTTTCTGGAATTTCACTCCATCCACTAAAGGTATAACCTTCCTTGACGGGCAGTTCTAGCGGAGTGATAGCCGTTGCGTATGCTATCGAGTCGCTCTTCACGGTATCGCCATCTACGATATATTCCAATAAGTATTTATTGACGGTGAAGGTTCCGGTTACTGTAACACCATCATCAGGTATAATCTCGGGAATCTCGCTCCAACCAGAGAAAGTGTAGCCTTCCTTTGTCGGCTCAGGCTCAGGTACTATTGTTGCGCCGAAGCCATAGGTTACGGTCTTAAACGTTTCACCATCTACCTTATATGTAACTTGTGGCGGAGGTAATATGGTAAACTCATCTACAAGCTGTTCGGTCCATTGGTCGAGCAAATCCTTTGCTCTGAAATTGAAAGTGTGCTTGCCGACCTCAAGGTCAGCTACGTCGATATTGAAGACAAACTCACCTGTTACGCCTTCTCCTGTAAACTTATGCTCTGTATCAGAGTCAAACCAATACTCGTATTCAAGATGATTTGCAGTGGAGTTATCTTCAATTTGACCGATGTAGAACAATATACGGTCAACATTACCTTTGCGACCTTTATCGCCTATAGGCCAATAATTCAAGCAGTGAACACCGCTTGGCAATTGGCTAATGTCGATACTAAATGCCTGTTCCGCATTGGCCGAGTTTCCTGCTACTTTATGAGCATAATCATCATCAAACCAATATTCATATCCTGTAATAGCGGCTCCTTCATCATCTAATGATGGAATATAGTACATGAAGCGATAGAAATTGCCCCAAGTACCATCATCAGCCATCGCTCGGAAGTTCAGGAAATGAATACCAGCCGCAAGCGATTCCGTGCTGATGCGCAGTGATATTTCACTGGCTCCAGCATTCACCACGCTGTGGGTGGCATTATCGTCGTCTGTCCAATACTCATATTGGCTGATGCTTTGGGCTTTCAAACCACAAAGCGCCAACAGGAGGAATAACAGACAAGCTATTCCTTTCTTCATGGCTATATTATTTTGGCGAAACGGTTAGTTTGACATTTAGTTCTTTCTTCTCTTTATCCAAGGATAGACTGCTACTTGTTACTTTGGGTACGCCGGGGTCAAGGGTAAACGGAGTACTGCCGCCATATATACCAACAACTGTGCCGTCGGTGCCAAGATAGCCACTAGACTGTAAAGTAGATTTATCTATAGAACATTCTTCATTATTAAAGGTGAAATTCCCCACATAAACATTCTGAGTAATGACGCTAGTTGAAATCCGTACTACACCGCTATAGTTACACAAAGTGTTCACTAAAACTGCTAAAGTCGAAGAAAGCATAGCTCCTGTACTTCCATTTCCACAAGTAGCACGTACTATTGAATTCATAATAGTTCCGGCAAAATTTTGCACTTGTATTTGATTGATATTGCAATTCACAAAAGTTGTATTATTTGCTGTTCCAGAACTTGCGGTGACATTCAATATCTTTGAATTTACGACAGTCATCCCCTTTATATAAGAGGATAGATTAAAGTTTCTATTAATATAACACCTATCAATAACTGCGCCATCCACTTGCGCTTCAAAAGCAACATTTGTAATTACACACTTTCGAAAAATCATATCATCCACTTGAGCGCCGACAGTAACTGTGCCGGAAACAACAAGAGCCTCCAAAACCGGTTTCGTTAACTTAGCAGAGCCAGGAATGGAGATGTTCACATCGCCCTCAATGATAGTCTTTTCTCCTACGCCCTTAATGGCGATTTGCTTCGTAACGTTAAAAGGTTTGAAGTAACCAAGCGTCAGATAAATCACATCGCCATCAGTTGCCGCATTGACAGCGTCCTGCACCTTATCGCTATCAAATAGGGTTACTTGACCATTATGGTCCAACATAGCTTTGTTAATTGTAACGCCACTTGCAGTCATGCTCATCATGGTGATACATACTGCCATCAAAAGATACTTTTTCATCATATTAGAAAATTTATTTGTTGTTAAGTTGTTTGGTATAGATACAAAAAAGAAACGTGGACAATTTACTTCGTCTACGTCTCTGAGGTATTGGGGAAAACCTATGTAGCTTAAACGAGTAAACGCCCACGCCAAGCGGCGTGAACTATCTACTTCAGTTCTTGCTACATTCTTCTAATTCCCCAATTATCAGAGACAAGAATCAAAAGCGGATGTTCATCCTATATGTCCTAGTTGTTAATCTTAGCCCATAGGCATTCGTGTTTTGAATTTACATTGGCAAAGGTAGTAATTATTTCACAAGTGACAAGAATTTTACTATAAAATTCATATAAAATTGAGAATTGTGAACGGAAAATCGAGCATTTTTCCGTTTTTGGTGACGTACTCAAACAAAATTACTGCGTACTCGCGCCGACAAAAAGCGTGGGGAAATGAGCCAATCTCGATCTCGCAGCGAGAAAGCAAGACAAAATTTCGAAAAAGATCGTTCTCGGCCAAAGTTTTCCGCGGAAAACTAATAAGTTTTCGGCCGAAAACCGATAGCACTTCCGCGGAAAACCTTTTGCGTTTCCGCGGAAATTTTCATTTCCGTACGTATTTCGGTAAAAAAAGAACTAACTGCGACCATTTGAGATCGCAGTTAGTTGATTTCCGAAGGGTATAAAAAATGACAGCTACCGTTCATGCACCATTCATGGTGTATTCATGCTCTATTCTACCATTTGTCTTCGGCATCAACGCCGGCATAGACATTCTTTGGAGCATACTCCATCCAGTCCATGACAAACTGGGTGGCGGTGTTCTCAAGCACTGACTTGATGCGGAGATAGAGCACGTCGGTGGGCTTGATGGTGCCGGTCCATATTATCTTGCGCAGGCGCTGGTAGGCGTACATGCTACCGATGCCGTTGGGGTTGCGTAGGGTGTTGACTACTACTCCGCCGGTTGAGATGCCATCGTGGATGGGTGGGCGCATGTATCCGTGGTTGCGCATAGCCTTGTCGTTCTCGTCGTTGTGGTCCTCATCCTCAGTATCGGTGTCACAACCGATGGCGGGATTGTAGGGCGAGAGTCGCAGGTCGAGCGGCAGTCCGATGGGGGAGAGGTTGTTCTTGTTTTTGCCGAGATAGAGCTGCGCCATTCCTCGGTTGTCGTAGGTGGGCACCGACCAGCGTATCTCGTAGGTTCCCTCGAAGGGTACGGGCGGCAGGCGGAAGGTCATATCATACTGTCCGGTGACATTGTGCTCATCGCCCTGGAAGTTGGGCCAGCCTGAGCCGTAGCCGGTGAGGTAGTTGTAGGAGCAGCCTTCCTCAAAGTCGAAGTTCTTGAAGTAGCCCTTGGGGATGTGGATGGCGGCATAGCTCATCAGGCGACGGTAGCCGTTGGTCATAAGCTCGGGCAGCAGCGACGACATATCGAAGCGTATGCGCTCGTTGAGCACCTTGTTGGGCACATCATCGGTGTAGAGCAGGATGTCGTCGATGGTGTAGTAGAATCCGTTGAGGGCGTTGAAGTTGTTGTCGCCGTTGCTTTCGTTGATGAGGATGCCCGGGATGGCTACGTCGGCATCGCTGTAGGTGTAGTCCTTGAGGTTGCGCTTGGTGACGTAGCGGTTGATGCGCTTGCCGCCGGTCTGCGAGCCCTCGGTGAGTTTGATGAGGCGTCGCTGGCAGCCCATCGTTTCGTAGTATTCAAAGCAGTCGATAGTGAGCTGGGTGGGATTGCGATAGGCATAGCCCATCTCGGCGTAGTGGATGACGAGCTTGTCCCACGCGATGCGTTCGGGCAGCAGGTGATAGCTCACGAACTGGTTGACGGCATTCTCCTGGCTGCGCAGGTCGGTGGAGCCGTTGGTATATACTTCGGCGCAACGGGTGGCTATCTGGTCGAGGATATCGTCCATGTTGGTAACGATGCCGTTGACGACGTTTGGGAGGTCGATGCCCCACTTATCGTGGAACACCTCATCGGTCTCCACAAAGGCCGTGTAGCCGAAGTAGCGGTGTTGCGGGTTGGCCACCTGGGTGCCGTTTTGGTCGTATCCGTACTCCACGTGATTGTACTCATAGTCATCGTCGCGGTAGAGTTGCATGGAGTCGGCCCATGAGGTTGCCTGCAGCAGGTAAGAGAAGATGCGGGTGTTCTCGGTCTGCGCGAGCAGGGCGGGCAGGGTAGCGGTGGAGAGCTCTATCACGTGGTTCACGCTGTGGAGCACACCGTTGGTGAGCTTGAGGTCGAAGTGGGTGATGCGTGAGAAATTATTAACGTAGGTGGCTGTAACTCCGCCCTGAAGAGTGTCGAACGAGATGGTGATGTAGCGGTCGTCCATATTGGTGCGCTCCAGAGCGCCAATCTGGAAGTCGGTGGACATATAGGCATCGTCGTTCTTATTATCGATTATGGAGTTGCGTGCTATATACTCGGCCATTGAGTCGGGTATGAGCGTGATGTCGTAATCGTGGGTCTGATAGATGGAGTCGAGGTAGCTCCGCACAGCGTCGTTGTTGGGCGCGAAGCAGGTGTAGTTGCCTCGTGCGGAGAGCAGGTCGGCGACTGTGGACGACGAGCGTGGACTGAGCTGCACCCGAGTGAGGATGTAGGCAAAGTCAGAGTACTCATCAGCATTGTCGTTGAGGAAGCTGGTGATGGTCTGACCGGTAAAAGTGTACATATCGCTCTGGTCGACAGTGTCCTGACAACCGGTGAAGAGAGTGCCACATGCTGTGGCTGCAAATATCAGTGACTGACGGAGTTTGCGAGTGATGGATGTTCTCATGGCTTTGGTGGAATTATAGATTATCGGGTGCAAATATAGGGAGAAAAAGGCAAACTGCCAAATTTTCTCCCTATAAAAGTTATGTTATTTGACAATTTAACTATTTAATCATTTGACAATTGAATTGTGAAATCGTAAAATCGTAAAATCGTGAAATCGTGAAATCGTGAAATCGTGAAATTTATTTATTTGGCAATTTCCATCGTGTCGGAGGCTACGAGCAACTCCTCGTCGGTAGGTATGACGCACACGGTGACGCGGCTCTCGGGAGTAGAGATAGTGCCCTCCTGACTGCGGTTGGCCTTGTTGGCTGCGGGATCGATGATGATGCCCATGTGCTCGAGGCCGGCCATACTGCCGCCGCGTATCTCATACTGGTTCTCACCCACGCCGGCGGTGAAGATGATATAGTCCACTCCGCCCATGATGCCGGCATAGGCGCATACGTACTTGCGGATACGGTAGTTATACATGTTGACCGCGAGGCGGCAACGTTCGTCGCCCTGGGCGGCAGCGCCGAGTATCTCGCGCATATCTGAGAAGCGCTCGGTGATGCCCAGCATGCCCGACTGCTTGTTGAGCAGGTCGGAGGTCTGGTGGGTGTCGAGGCCCAGCTTATCCTGCAGGAAGAGCACAGCCGAGGGATCCATATCGCCGGTGCGTGTTCCCATGATGAGGCCCTCCAGCGGGGTGAGTCCCATAGTGGTGTCTACGCAGCGACCCTGCTTGATGGCGGCGATGGAGGCGCCGTTGCCTATGTGGCAGGTGATGACGTTTTTCTCCTCGGGGCGGAAACCGTAAATCTCAGCGGCGCGGGCCAGCACATAGCGGTGGCTGGTACCATGAAAGCCGTAGCGGCGGATGCCGTACTTCTCATAGAGTGGGTAGGGCAGAGCGTAGAGATAGGCGTAGTCGGGCATCGTCTGGTGGAAAGAGGTGTCGAACACTCCCACCTGCTTCACCTTGGGGAGATGGGCGCTGACGGCGTTGATACCCTTCAGGTGTGCGGGGTTGTGTAGCGGAGCAAGCTCCTCATACTGCTTCCACTCCTTGAGCACCTCGGGAGTAAGCTCAAGGCTCTTGGTGAACTTGCCGCCGTGAGCGATGCGGTGACCTACGGCATCAATCTCAGCGAGGCTCTTGATAACGCCCTTGGCGGGGTCGGTAAGTATATTGAAGATGAGCTCCACACCCACATCGTGGGTCGGCACAGGGGTAGTGATGGTCTCTGCCACCGGAGCTTTGATTTTGAGGAACGAGTCGGCGAGACCCACCTTTTCGATGCCGCCGGCAGCTATCACACTCTTGTCATCCATGTTGTAGAGTTTATACTTGATGGATGAGCTTCCGCAGTTAAGTACTAGTATTTTCATTTTTATAATCGTCGAATTGTGAAATCGTCAAATTGTGAAATCGTCAAATAACTATATTTGTTTAGCCGCAATAGCCTGGTTGGCGGTTATTGCAATCATCTTGTATATATCGTCCACGTTGCAGCCTCTTGAGAGGTCGTTGACGGGTCGCGCGATGCCTTGCAGCACAGGCCCGATGGCCTCAGCTTCGCCCAGTCGCTGCACCAGTTTGTAGGCAATGTTGCCCACCTCGAGACTGGGCACAATCAGCACGTTAGCCTTTCCGGCCACGTGTGAGCCTGGTGCTTTGAGCTTTGCCACTGTGGGCACTATGGCGCAGTCGGCCTGCAGCTCGCCGTCCACCTGGAGGTCGGGAGCCATCTGCTTGGCCAGAGCGGTAGCTTCGATCACCTTGTCCACCACCTCATGCTTAGCGGAACCGTAGCTCGAGAAGCTGAGCATAGCCACGCGCGGCTCCTTGAATCCGGCCACAGCCTTAGCGGTGCCAGCGGTGCAGACGGCAATCTCGGCCAGTTGCTGAGCGTCGGGTACGGGAGTCACAGCCACATCGCCCATCACCAGCACACCGTCTTCGCCGTATTGAGGGGTCTTGGTGAGCAGCAGCATAGCGCCGCTCACGCAGTTGATGCCCGGAGCTGTCTTGATGATCTGCAGGGCGGGTCGCAGCACGTTGCCGGTGGAGTTGCGTGCTCCTGCCAGTTGGCCGTCGGCCTTGCCGAGCTTTATCATCATGCAGCCGTAGTAGAGTGGGTCTTTCACCTTTTCGCGAGCCTCTTCAAGGGTCATTCCCTTGCGCTTGCGCAGCTCGGCGAGTGTCTCTGCAAACTGCTCCAGATCGGGAGCCTTGCGGGGGTTGATGATGTATTCGGGAGCGATGTTCTGAAGGTCCAGCTTGCGGGCCATATTCATGATTTCTTCCTCCTCGCCAAGCAGCACGATGTCTGCCAGCAGGTTGGCTATAGCGCGGTCGGCAGCACGGAGTGTACGCTCCTCTGTGCCTTCGGGCAGTACGATACGCTGCCTGTTCTTCTTGGCGCGGTCAATAAGCTTCTTGATGATGTCCATTATGGTATTAATTTTGTTTTGGGTTGCAAAGGTAGTAAAAATATTTGAGAACTGAGTGTTCTTCCCCAGAAAAAGTTGACTCGTAAAGATCTAGGTTCCACATGCGATACCTTCTTCACGGCTGAAGGTCGGGATAGGGAGGGATGTCGGCGAGAAACTCTGCCTTCATTTCGGTGTAGTCGAGGTGGCAGCAGTAGTGCTTTAGGCCATTACTTATTATTATATAAGGTACGCGCAAGACGCGATTGTAAGCCATAGCCTGACCGAAGGTGTTCTGGCTGATGTCGATAGTGGGTGCCTTGTACTCAATAATCACGAGGGGCTCAAGGGAGCGGTTATAGACCACCGTATCGCAGCGGCGGACCATCCCGTTGAGGGTAATACTAATCTCGTTGGCCATCAGCGAGGTGGGGTAGCCCTTATGGCCGGAAAGGTAGTTGACAAAGTGCTGCCTAACCCACTCTTCGGGGGTCAAAGCGACGAATCTCTTGCGCAAAGAGTCGAAAATTAAGGTTTTTTCGCCCTCTTTTTTAATATTTGCCTCTATAGATGGCAGATTTAAGGAAAACATTTTGTATTTTTGCAAATCATTAAACCGAAAATCTGCTGCGAAGATAGCAATTAAAATCGAAATGGCCAAAGAAATAACCTACGAAGAGATTATGCGGGAGGTGAAATCCCGTGATTTCAAGCCCATATATGTGCTTATGGGCGCTGAGCCTTACTACATCGACCGCATAGCAGAGGCAATACTCGAGAATGCCCTGCCGAAGGAGGAGCGCGACTTCTGCCTTACCACTTTTTATGGTGCCGATACTACCGCAAACGCCGTCATAAACAGCGCGCGCAGCTTCCCAATGGGCTCAAGAATGGTGGTGATGGTGAAAAACGCCAACGAACTCAAGGATATTGAGGACCTGACGGTGTATCTGCAGAATCCGCAGCCTTCCACGGTGCTCGTGCTCATCAATAAGAGCGGCACTTTCGACCGTCGCAAGAAATTTATGAGCCGTGCAGCAAGTATAGGCACCGTCTTTGAGTCGCAAAAGGTGAAAGAAAGCCAGCTCAGCGGTATCATCGCCGAGTTTTTCCGCCAAAAAGGCTATACCGTAGACTATAAATCGGTCACTCTCATAGCTGACTCCATCGGCAGCGATCTCACCAGACTCTACGGAGAGATGAACAAACTGATTAATTCACTCACGCCGGAGGTGAGAGCCATCACTCCTGAACTGGTGGAGAAGCATATCGGCATAAGCAAGGACTTCAACAACTTCGAATTTCTTAATGCTCTCATCGCTAAGGATTCGTTCAGGGCTTTCCAGATTTCGAAATATTTTGACGACAACCCAAAACAGAATCCGATTCAAGTGGTGCTTCCTTCCCTCTTCAGATTTTTCTCACAACTGATGATCGCCTACTATTCTCCCGGAAAAGACAAGAGTTCCGTAGCTCAATATTTGGGCATCCAGGAGTGGCAGGTTGAGCGCAACATTTTCCCGGCGATGAGAAATTACTCCGCTGCGAAGGTTCTCTCAATTTTGTCGGTCATCCGAGATACGGATGAAAAATCTAAAGGCTTCGGAGGCTCAAAAGTGTCGAATGGGGACCTTTTAAAACAGCTTGTTTTTTTTATTCTGCACTAAAAAAAACAGCGCCGAATATCGTTTT
This sequence comes from Bacteroidaceae bacterium, assembly GCA_017616915.1. Classification (GTDB taxonomy): domain Bacteria; phylum Bacteroidota; class Bacteroidia; order Bacteroidales; family Bacteroidaceae; genus UBA6382. Next base: position 10,613 of record JAFZXF010000108.1, on the reverse strand, counting down.
TTGAGACAAAATCGTGTCGTTTTTTTCTGGATTACAGAAACTCACCGACACGATTTTTTTGCGTTTTTCGTAGTAGGGGAGGGCGCTAAAGCCCATTTTGCAGCCTCTGAGATTTTAATGAATTTTTGTGCTCCGCAGATTGTGCGGAAACGCTGCAAAATTTCGAAAAAATTGCGTCTGAGAAGAAAATTTCTCGCGAGTTACATTTTTTAACAATTCGCAAATAGAAATTCGGAAATCAAAAACAAAACACTCCGCCACGAAAGGAGGGAATAATGTGCCTTTAGATTTACAAAGCGTAAGGTATATGCAAAACCAAATTTCCGATTTGAAACTAAAAATTTTCACATTTTCAAATTGAAACCAGAATGTTAAAAGCGGATATCTATTGCAATTATTGATTGGTAATCAGTTCCGTACACGTATTTGTGACATTTTTCATTAAATTACATATGCTTAAAAGACCTTTACCGTAAAATAGAGGATTAAAATGCCCTCTTCCGCGTAATATAATGAAATTTAAATCAATTAGTTATTTTATAACGCTAAATTGCTGCTTTATTGGCATAAAATGACTTGTAGAGCAGTTTCGAATTACAAATCAATATTCCGACGCAAAAACCGGTTTAAATTTTTGAATCATGAAACGGAAATCGAAATCTTGCGGATTTGAAATTAAAACCAAAATCACTTTGATATTCCAAATCTTTGTTTTAACTTTGCAAACCGAAAAAAATACCCAAAATTGCCCCGTTTTCAGGAGCCTCAAAAATTACTGCTATGAAAGACCGCATCAAAGAGATCCAAAACATGACAAAAATGTCTCAACAAGATTTTGCAAAACAGATTGGAGTTGCTCCCGGCTCACTCTCGAGTATCTATTCCGGAAGAACCCAGCCGACCAACAACTATGTCATTGGAATTCATAAGGCGTTTCCCGACATCAATGTCAATTGGCTCATGTTTGGTGAGGGTGATATGTATGACAAGCCGAAAGATGATAACTCCTCTACCCCATCTTTGGATAATGGATCGGAGAATAACTCTCTTTTTGATACTCCCGACCAGGAAGATCGCTCCCTTTTCGACGACTCTTCTCAGATGGAGGATGTACTGCCATTCCAAAACATCCGACGTGTTCCAGAGCCCCGAGCTCGTCGCGTTGTTGAGTCTCAGCAACCCCTAAATGCTGCTCATTTCCAAACGAAAGAATTTGACAAAGTTTTACGACAAGTCAAGGAAATTCGCGTTTTCTATGATGACGGAACCTATGAAAGCTTCATTCCGTCCAAATAATTAAGCTGAGCGTTTTCTCTTTATCCTTCGATTCGTGATGGGTAAAATACTCTATTCGTCGAAGTATGGTGGGTAAAAAAACTTATTCTTCGCTGGGATTAGCCTTGCGGACGTTAGTAATATAGTTCTTGCTTACCGCAAGGGATAGTACCGATAGCTTAATGCCAGGTATCTGACTGAGCGTCTTGCCACACTCCTGCACTGTTGCGGTGGTGGTGATTACGTCATCCACTATGAGGATGTGCTTTCCGCTGAGGTCACAACTTGGATTCTTTGGCTTCACGTATTTCGCTTTTAGCTCAAAACTCCCTTTCACGTTTTCTTGGCGCTGATTTGGCGTAAGTTGCGTCTGACTGGTTTTATATTGTTTACGCTTGATGATGCCTGAATTTACGGGTATGCCTGTTATCTGGCTTACTCCGTAGGCTATCTGGTCGCTCTGGTTGTAGCCGCGCTTTCGCAGTTTGTCGCGAGGAATAGGTACCGGCACTATCAGGTCTATGCCGTCAAAGAAATGATTGTCAGCAAGTTGGCGACTCATGATGCGGCCGATGTGATAACCGATGGCTGGTTGGTTGTGGTATTTAAGGTCTAGAACCAGATTGCGGTATGAGTCCTCGTGGTCATAAATCATAAAGGCTGCGGCGCGCTCTATGGGTAACCGTTTCCACATGGTGCGCTCCAGTCGGTTGCCAGTCTCTCCTTCCGCAAACTCCGACAGGATGAGGTCAACTAGACATCCCCCGCAGATACTTTTCTCCGTGGGTGTCAGGCGCTTGCCGCATACTCGGCAATGGCGGGGAAAGATGAAATCAATTAGGGCGGTTAGCATTGAAAAAGAAGCAGTTAGCAGGATTTTCCTGCTAACTACTTATCATGTTGGTTTACAGATCCATCTTGGTTTACAGATTTTTGATCTCTGCAAGCGATCTCTTAACTTCCTCTGCGTCCAGTTCGAAGTCCTGCAGCGAACCGCTGAGATACTGGTCGTAGGCAGTCATATCGATAAGTCCGTGACCGGAGAGGTTGAAGAGAATAACCTTTTGTTCGCCTGCTTCCTTGCACTTGAGAGCCTCGTTGATGGTGGCAGCGATTGCGTGGCACGACTCTGGCGCGGGGATGATGCCCTCGCTCTTTGCGAAGAGCAGACCGGCCTTGAATGATTCGCTCTGCTGGATATCTACGGCCTCCATATAGCCGTCCTTAAGCAGCTGCGAGATTATCATGCCTGCTCCGTGATAGCGAAGTCCTCCAGCGTGGATGTTGGCCGGCATGAAGTTGTGGCCCAGGGTGTACATCGGCAGTAGCGGAGTGAGTCCTGAGAGGTCGCCGAAGTCATACTGGAACACGCCCTTGGTCAGCTTTGGACAGCTGGCGGGCTCAGCTGCGATGAAGCGTGTCTGCTTGCCGTCCTTAATCTTATGGCGCATAAAGGGGAAGGCCACACCGCCGAAGTTGCTACCGCCGCCGAAGCAGGCAATCACGGTGTCGGGGTATTCGCCCGCCATCTCCATCTGCTTCTCGGCCTCAAGGCCGATAACTGTCTGGTGCAGAGCTACATGGTTGAGCACTGAGCCGAGCACATACTTACAGTTAGGCGTGTTGACAGCCAGTTCGATAGCCTCCGAGATAGCTGTGCCGAGCGATCCCTGATTGTTGGGGTCGCGAGTGAGCACATCCTTTCCTGCTCGTGTTGACATTGAGGGCGAGGGAGTTACCTGAGCGCCGTAGGTCTGCATGATGGAGCGGCGATAGGGCTTCTGTTCGTAGGAAATCTTTACCTGATAGACGGCAGCCTCGAGTCCGAACACTTTGGCAGCATATGCGAGGGCTGCACCCCACTGTCCGGCTCCGGTCTCAGTGGTTACGTTGGTGATGCCCTGCTTATGGCAGTAGTATGCCTGTGCCAGTGCCGAGTTGAGTTTGTGGGAGCCCACGGGGCTCACGCTCTCGTTCTTGAAGTAGATGTGTGCGGGTGTACCGAGAGCCTCCTCCAGTCCGTAGGCTCTCACCAGCGGTGTGGAGCGGTAGAACTTGTACTTGTCTCTCACCTCCTCGGGGATGTCAATCCACGGGTCGGTCTGGTTCAATTCCTGTCGGCACAGCTCTTCGGCAAAGATGGGGAAGAGGTCTTCGGCCTTCAGTGGCTGCTTGGTAGCGGGGTGAAGCATGGGCTGTGGCTTGGTGACCATATCAGCCTGGATGTTGTACCACTGCGTTGGGATCTCGCTCTCGGGCAAGAAGAAGCGTTTAGTCTTTTCGCTCATAGTTGTAGTTTTTTAGGAGTTAGTAAATATTTTAATGTAGGTTTTGAGTCGTTATTCGGTAATCGTTTTCATCAGTGCGGCCACGGCTGCGTCGGGTGATGGGCTTTCCTCGAGCAGTTTGACGAACTTGCTGCCTATGATGCACCCTTGGCTGTAGGTCTGTGCGGCCTCTCGGGTGTTCTTGTTCGAGATACCGAATCCCACGAGGGTGGGGTTATGTAGTTTCATGTCGCGTATGCGCCGGAAGTAGTTTATTGTTGCGGTGCTGAAGGTGTCTTGAGCGCCTGTGGTGGCGTCGGTGGACACCTCGTAGATGAATCCGTTGGTGTGGCTGTCAATCTGTCGGATACGCTCCTGCTCGGTCTCGGGGGTTATGAGCATCACGATGCTGATGCCGTATCGGTCGGCGATAGGTTTGTATTTCTGCAGGTAGATGTCGAATGGCAGGTCGGGAATGATGGCGCCGTCGATTCCGCATTGGCTGCATTGTTGGCAGAAGCGCTCGAAGCCGAAGTGGTAGATAACGTTGAGATATCCCATCAGGATGAGCGGGATGTGTATGTGCTGTCGTGCGTCCTTGAGCTGGCTGAAGAGTCGTTGCAGCGTCATTCCGTTGCGCAGCGCCTTTGTGGCTGCGTTCTGTATGACTGGTCCGTCGGCCATTGGGTCGCTGAATGGTATTCCTATCTCTACGATGTCGATGCCTGCCTGCTGTAGGGCCTGTAGTATAGGCAGTGTGCTGTCGAGTGCAGGATGTCCGGCGCAGAAATAGATGCTGAGGATGTTGCTTTTCTTTTCAGCGAAAAGTTGGTTTATGCGATTCATCTTAAGAAGGATTGAAGGATTATTTCAGTGCAGCTATGAACTGCTTTATGAGCTGTGGGTCTTTGATTGCGGGAGCCGTCTCGAAGCGGCTGTTGAGGTCGTATCCTATGAGCATCGGGTGGCTGAGGGCTTTGATGTCTTCGACATTCTGTGGCGACAGTCCGCCGCTGAGCAGGAATGGCGTGTGTCCTTGGTATCGTTGCAGCAGGCTGTGGTCGAAGGTGAGTCCGCTGCCGCCTTTTTCCTTGCAGTAGGTGTCGAAGAGGAAGTAATCCACCGCTCCGCACTCTTCGTAGTCTGCTGTGGCGTCGAGGCTGTCGTAGTCCTTTATGCTGAGGGCTTTTATTATGTTGACCTGCGGCATAGCGTCCTTGATTTCGCGGCATTGTTGGGGCGATTCGTTGCCGTGGAGCTGCACCATGTGTAGGCCGTAGTCTGCCACCCGTCGGCAGATGGCTGGTGTGCTTTCGTCCACCATCACCCCCACTCGCTTAGCTTTGCGCGGCATATAGTCGGGCTTGATAGCCACGTATCGCGGCGAGGGCGGATAGAAAATCATTCCTATCCAGTCAACACCGAGCGCTTCCACCTCGCGGATGTTCTGGCCGAGTCTCATTCCGCAAACTTTAATAATCATTGAACATTGAGCATTGACCGGTCACGGACCGGCTTTAAATCTAGGTCCAGTTGAAAAAGTTGAACATTTATTTCAGTGCAGCTATGAACTGTTGCAGGCTTTGTGCGGGGTTGTCTTCCCTCATGAACCGTTCGCCTATGAGGAGTCCGTTGTAGCCGCGGTGGTATAGGCTCTTGGCATCTTGAGCTGTGGCGATGCCGCTCTCGCTAATTTTCACGAACTCGTTGGGAATATTGTCTGCGAGGTTGAGTGACGTCTGCACATCAGTGCGAAACAGGTGCAGGTTGCGGTTGTTGACTCCCACCACGCTTATGTTGTCGCCGATATAGTCGAGTTCGTTTTCGTTGTGAATTTCGAGCAGCGTTTCCAGTCCGAGTTGTTGTGCGGTGTGTGCTAGGGTGCGGCACTCCTGTTTGCTCAGACAGGCGGCTATGAGCAGCAGTGCATCTGCGCCTATGCTTTTAGCCTCCATCACCTGATATTCATCCACGATGAAGTCTTTGCGCAGTATGGGTATGCTCACCAGCGGTCGTGCGGTGATGAGGCATTCGTTGTTACCGCCGAAGTATGGTTCGTCGGTGAGTATGGAGAGGGCGGTAGCTCCTGCCTGCTGATAGGCCGGGGTGATGACCTCTGGTCGTGCCTCGCGGCTTATCCATCCTTTGGATGGCGATTTGCGTTTAAACTCAGCTATGATTCCGGTTTGCGCCAGTTTGAGTGCTTGGCTTAGAGAGCGGATGCTGCGGGGCTTGTCCATCATCGCTTCCACTTGGCGATAGAGCTCACGCGGTGGCATTTGCTCTTTGCGTGCCATCAGGTCATGGCGCTTACGACTGCATATTTCTTCGAGTATAGTCATTATTTTTTACCTATTAATCTCCACGAACTTCTTGAATGCTGCGAGGGCTTTGCCGCTTTCCACCGACTGGCGGGCTATGTCTATGCATTCGCTGATATTGTGCTCGGGCTCCATTAGTTTGATGGCGTATGCGGCGTTGATGATAACTACGTTTTTCTGGCTGTCGGTCCCTCGGTTGCAGAGCACGTCGTCAAATATCTTCATTGCTTCCAGGGCGGTGGAGCCGCCATAGATTTCTTCGGGCTGTATGCGAGCGAATCCGAGATCCTCGGGCGCTCTTACCAGTTCGCGCTCCCGTGTCTGGAACTTAAAGTCGGCTGTGCCGGATATCTCGTCATATCCGTCGATGCTGTTGACTATGCCGTATTTCACGTCTATTTGGCTCAGAGTGTTGTGGTACAGTCTCACCTGTCCCAGTGTGGCTACGCCCAGTAGCTGATAGGTAGGCCGGCATGGGTTGACGAGCGGCCCTAACAGGTTGAAGCATGTAGGTATGCCGAGCGCTTTGCGGATGGGAGCCACGAACTTCATGCCATATGCAAAGAAGGGGGCGTGCAGATAGGTGAAATTGCATTCTTCGAGCGACTGGCGCAGGCGGGCCTCATCCTTTTGAAATTTCACCCCGTGATTTTCGAGCACCGAGCTGGCTCCTGACACCGACGAAGCGGCGTAGTTGCCGTGCTTGGCGACCTTATATCCGGCTCCTGCTACTACGAAGCATGCGCAGGTGGATATATTGAACGTATTCTTGCAGTCGCCACCGGTACCTACGATATCGATTACCTTGTATGGCTCCAGGTTTACGGGCACGCCGGTCTGCAGCAGTCCGTCGCGGAATCCCAGCAGCACGTCGGGCGTCACTCCTTTTATCTGTAGCGCCATGAGCAAGGCAGCTATCTGGGCGTCGTTATACTTCTCTTGTGTGATGCCAATCATCACCTGCTTCACCTCCTCGCGTTGGGGGTATTCGCCTGCTATGAGGCGGCTCAATAAGTCTTTCATACAATTGAAAATTGACCGGTCGCGGACCGGTTTTAGATCTAAGTCCAGTTTGAAAAAATTGAGAATTATTCCTAGTGTTTTATCCAGTTGTTGATGATTATGTGTCCTTGGGGTGTGAGCACTGATTCGGGATGAAACTGTATGCCCCTGATGTCATATTCCTTGTGGCGCAGCGCCATTATTTGTCCTTCCTCGCTGCGGGCAATTATCTCGAGCTGGTCAGGGAACCCTGCTGTGTCCACCACCCACGAGTGGTAGCGCCCCACGTCGATTTGCCGGGGCAGTCCGTCGAAGAGGTAGTCGCTCTGGTCGATGCTGACGGGGGTCTGTACTCCGTGGAACACATCGCTGAGGTTTACCAGCTGGCCGCCAAACGCTTCGCCGATAGCCTGGTGGCCGAGACATACGCCGAGCATAGGTTTCTTGCTGGCATAGGTCTTTATTACGTCGGGCAGTAGTCCAGCTTCATTGGGAATGCCGGGCCCAGGCGACAGTATCAGTTTGTCGGCGTCGCGGAGTTGCTCCATGCTGAACTGGTCGTTGCGCAGCACTCTCACCTCAGCTCCGAGGGCTTTGACCAGGTGTGCCAGGTTGTAGGTAAAGGAGTCGTAGTTGTCGATTATGGTGATGTTCATGATGCTATATTTTTTCTGCCATGCGAATAGCTTGTTTGAGAGCTCCCAGTTTATTGTTTACTTCCTGTAGCTCGTAGTCCTCGTTGCTACGTGCCACTATGCCCCCTCCTGCCTGGAACCACAGTTGGTTGTTTCTGCTGATGAATGTACGTATGATGATAGCCTGATTGATGTTGCCGTTGAATCCTGTGAATCCTATGCATCCGCCGTATGCTCCGCGGTTGTGGGGCTCATATCGTGTTATGAGCTCCATGGCTTTCACTTTGGGTGCTCCCGACAGTGTTCCGGCGGGGAAGGTATCGATGAAGGTCTTGCTGCTGCGAGCGTTGTCGTCCATCTGTCCGCTCACCCTGCTCACCAGGTGAATCACGTGGCTATATTGCTGCATTTGTTTATAGGAGTCCACTTTCACATCGTGGCAGTTGCGTGAGAGGTCGTTGCGTGCGAGGTCCACCAGCATCACGTGCTCGGCGTTCTCCTTGGGGTCATTGCGCAGATATTCAGCGTTTTGTTGGTCTTTCACCGGGTCACCGGTGCGAGCTGTGGTGCCTGCTATCGGGTCGATATATGCGCGGCGGTTGCGTATGCAGCAATGGGTCTCGGGTGACGAACCGAAGATGCGGAAGCCGCCGAAGTCGAAGTAGAACAGATAGGGCGACGGATTGATGCGTCGCAGCGCCCTGTAGAGTTTCAGGTCATCGCCCTCGAACTCCTGTATGAAGCGTCGGCTGATGACGATCTGGAAGACGTCTCCCCGCTTACAGTGGGCTATACAGCGGCGTATGTTCTCTTTGTGTTGCTCGTCGGTCAGCGTGCTGCGGCATTCCCCCACTGGGTGAAAGGAGAAAGCCTCTCCATTGGCGGAGTTAAGGAGGGTCTCGATGGGAGTTGAAAATTGAGAATTGAAAATTGAAAATTGAGAATTGTCCTTGTTGTTGGTGATTTCCACTATATCCAGCGTATTGTTGTAGTGGTTGAACACGAGGAGGTTCTTATATAATATAAGGTATATGTCGGGAGCATCGTTTCGTTCTGCGGGCTCGTCCATTACGTTGATGTGCTCAAAGTATTTCACGGCATCAAAGGCGGTATATCCGAAGAGCCCCGCATATCCGTTGGTGTCGTTCTCGAATTTGAACTGTGCCATAAATTCGTCGATGGCATCTTCCACAGTCAGCTGGTCTCCAATTATTTGCTCCTGCACCGAGCCGTCGGGGAAGAGCATTTTCACCTTCCCGTGATTGATGCTGATGCTGGCGATGGGGTTGAACGCTATAAACGAATGGCTGTTATCTTCACCGTGATAGTCGCTGCTTTCCATGAGGCATGACTGTGGCGAAAGGTCTCTGACCTTTATATATGCATTCACTGGCGTGTATCTGTCAGCCAGGATAGTTTTGCATTGCAGGGTGTATTCAAACATAATTTTCAATGTTTAATGTTCAATGTTCAATGTTCAATGTTCAAGTACGTTGCCATATCTTTGTCGCCGCGCCCGCTCACGGTGAGCACCACGATGTCGGTCGGTTTGAACTGCATCTTGGGCAGTGCTGCCAGGATGTGTGCCGACTCCAGTGCGGGGATGATGCCCTCCATGCGTGTGAGTTCCATTGCTGCGGCGAGCGCTTCGTCATCGTTGATGGCGATCACTTGTGCCCGTTGCTGCTGTGCCAGGTTGCAGTGCACGGGTCCTATGCCCGGATAGTCGAGTCCGGCGGAGATGGAGTAAGCTTCCTGTATCTGGCCGTCAGCGTTCTGCAGCACCATGATGCGGCTGCCGTGCAGTATTCCTACGCTGCCGCTGTGTATCGAGGCTGCGGTCTGCTCGGTGTCATATCCTTTGCCGCCGGCTTCGGCCAGCACCAGACGAGTGCGCATATCATCGAGGTAGTGGTAGAAGGTGCCAATGGCGTTGCTTCCTCCGCCCACGCATGCCATCAGATAGTCGGGGTAGTCGCGGCCTGTCTGCTCCTTGAGTTGCCATTTTATCTCTTCGCTGATAACGCTCTGCAGCCGTGCCACGATGTCGGGGTAGGGATGTGGCCCCACCGCCGATCCGATGACGTAGAAGGTGTCTTGCGGGTGGCAGCACCAGTCGCGTATGGCGTCGTTGACGGCGTCCTTGAGTGTCATGTTGCCGCAGGTGACGGGTTTCACTTGTGCTCCGAGCATTTTCATTCTCTCCACGTTGGGCATTTGTCGTGCTATGTCGGTCTTGCCCATATACACGGTGCATGGCATGTCGAGCAGAGCGCATGCTGTGGCGGTGGCCACTCCGTGCTGTCCAGCACCTGTTTCGGCGATGATGCGTGTCTTGCCCAGCGTTTTAGCTAGCATCACCTGTCCGAGTGCGTTATTGATTTTGTGTGCGCCGGTGTGGTTAAGGTCTTCGCGTTTCAGGAAGATGCGTGCGCCGTATTTGCGGCTGAGCTTAGTAGCCTCATATAGTGCCGATGGTCTTCCCACGTAGTCGCGCAGCAGTTGTCGGTATTGTCGTTGGAAGCTGTCGCTCTCTATGATGCCGGCGTATGAGTCTTGCAGTTCTTTGACTGCTCGGTGCAGCACTTCGGGCACGAAAGCCCCGCCAAACTCACCGTAGAATCCGCTGGCGTTGATATTGTAAGTGACATTCATTGATTTGACTATTTAACTATTTAATCATTTGACTATTTGACTAAGCAAAGAGCCTTGTCGTGAGTGTTACGACAAGGCTCTTTGGTTTTGTGTTTTATTTATCAGCTAGGGGTATATGGTGTCGTTACTCACAATTATTTAATTCTGAGTTCTGCCACCACCAGTAGTTGAAGGAATTGCGTGTCATTAGTTAATGAGTTTCGAATTTGTGGTGCAAAATTAGAGCATTTTATTTTACCCTCCAAGTTTTTTCCACGTTTTTTTCAAAAAATCACAAAAATTGTTGTAAATAATGTTCAATGTTCAATGTTCAATGTTCAATGCTTCAAGTTAGAAGTCAAGAAGTTATTGTAGTTATCGCGGCTTTGCCGCTCGAAGTTATCACAGCCGTTGGCTGTTCGACATTAGTCTGACTATCGTCGTTAACTTCTTTAACTTCGAGCCCGCTTGCGGGCGTT
>JAFZXF010000107.1 GCA_017616915.1 Bacteroidaceae bacterium | reverse complement strand
ATGGTGTGTTGCGCGGTTTGCACTACCAGAAGGGCGAGTGGAGCCAGGCTAAGCTGGTGCGTGTGTTGCAGGGTAGGGTGTATGATGTGGCTGTGGATTTGCGCCGTTCTTCCCCTACGTTCGGTCAGCATATAGCTGTGGAGCTGAGTTCCGACAACAAGCGCCAGCTCTTTATCCCCCGCGGATTTGCTCACGGTTTTGCTGTGCTCTCGGATACCGCCGTTTTTGCCTATAAGGTTGACAACAAATATATGCCCTCGGCAGAGGCTTCTATTCGCTTCGATGATCCCGCCATAGGCATTGAGTGGCCTATTCCTGCTGCCGATATGATACTCTCGCCCAAGGATGTTAATGCTGGCTCACTGGATCAGGCAGAACTCTTCTGAACATAATACGCCGTAGTTGCCTATAGACATAGAAACACTCACGAGAATGAAAAACATACGCAATTTCTGCATCATTGCCCATATAGACCACGGCAAGTCGACGTTGGCCGACCGACTGCTCGAGTTCACCAAGACTATCGATGTGACCGAGAATCAGGTGCTCGACGATATGGACCTTGAGCGTGAACGAGGCATCACCATCAAGAGTCACGCCATCCAGATGGATTACGAGCTTGATGGTCAGAAGTATATCCTCAATCTTATCGACACTCCGGGACACGTTGACTTTTCCTACGAGGTGAGCCGCAGTATCGCCGCATGTGAGGGCGCTCTGCTGGTGGTCGATGCCACTCAGGGAGTGCAGGCTCAGACTATAAGCAATCTCTATATGGCCATTGATCACGACCTGGAGATTGTGCCCGTTATCAACAAGTGTGATATGGACAATGCTATGCCCGAAGAGGTGGAGGATGAGATAATCGACCTTCTCGGTTGCGACCGCAGCGAGATCATCCGGGCATCCGGCAAGACCGGTATGGGTGTGGAGGAAATACTGCGTGCCGTGATTGAGCGTATTCCCGCTCCGCAGGGCGATCCCGATGCACCTCTGCAGGCCCTCATCTTCGACTCCGTCTTCAATCCTTTCCGAGGAATCATCGCATACTATAAGGTTGTCAACGGCACTCTCCACACCGGTGAGAAGGTCCGCTTTGTCAACACCCGCAAGGAGTACACCGCCGATGAGGTCGGGGTGCTCAAGATGGAGATGAAACCCCGCCGCGAGATTGGTTGCGGCGATGTGGGATATATCGTCAGCGGCATCAAGACTGCCACCGAGGTTAAGGTGGGCGACACCATCACCTCTATCGAGAAGTCGTGCCAGTCGGCCATAGCCGGCTTTGAGGAAGTCAAGCCGATGGTCTTTGCCGGCATCTATCCCATTGCTACGGAGGATTTCGAGAATCTGCGAAGCTCCCTGGAGAAGCTCCAGCTCAACGACGCATCCCTCAGCTTCAGCCCCGAGAGTTCGGTGGCACTAGGCTTTGGCTTTCGTTGCGGATTCCTCGGTCTGCTCCACATGGAGATAGTGCAGGAGCGCCTTGACCGCGAGTTTGATATGGATGTGATCACCACTGTGCCCAATGTGTCCTATCTCGTCTATACCAAGCATAAGGAAGTCCTCGAGGTCCACAACCCCTCGGATATGCCCGACCCCACTGAGATAGAGCATGTGGAGGAGCCTTACATCCGCTCCAGCATTATCACGTCGGCCAATTATATCGGTCCCATCATGACGCTCTGTCTGGGCAAGAGGGGCGAGCTTGTGAAGCAGGAGTTTGTGGCAGGCAATAGGGTAGAGATAGTCTTCGATATGCCGCTGGGAGAGATAGTGATTGATTTCTACGACAAGCTCAAGAGTATATCGCGAGGCTATGCCTCCTTCGACTACCATCAGAACGGTTTCCGCCGCAGCAACCTCGTGAAGCTCGACATCCTGCTCAACGGCGAACCCGTCGATGCTCTCTCCACGCTTACCCATTCCGACAACGCCGTCAGCTTTGGGCGCCGCATGTGTGAGAAACTCAAGGAGCTGTTGCCCCGCCAGCAGTTTGATATAGCCATCCAGGCTGCTATCGGTGCCAAGATTATTGCCCGCGAGACGGTGAAACAAGTACGCAAGGACGTTACCGCCAAGTGTTATGGCGGCGATATCACCCGTAAGCGTAAGCTGCTCGAGAAGCAGAAGCGCGGCAAGAAGCGCATGAAGCAGATAGGCAATGTGCAGGTGCCCCAGAAAGCCTTCCTGGCTGTGCTGAAATTAGATTAAATGATTAGCAGATGAAACGAATTACGCTCTTCCTCGTGACGCTGGTGATAGCCCTTGGTTGCCTTGGGCAGTCTGCCAAGTATCAGGACTACATTACCCGCTATCGCGCTTTGGCTATCGACCAGATGCGTCGGTATAGCATCCCTGCAAGCATCACTATGGCACAGGCTCTCCTCGAGAGCGGTGCCGGCACCAGTTCGCTCGCCGTCAAGGGGCACAACCACTTCGGCATCAAGGCCCATCACGACTGGACCGGACCCGTGATGCTGCGCGACGACGATGCGCCCAATGAGAAATTCCGTGTATATGCCTTTGATGAGCAGAGCTACGAAGACCACTCGCTCTTCCTCATGAGAGGGCGTCGCTATGCTTCGCTTTTCAACCTCTCTGTAACTGATTACAAGGGATGGGCCAACGGACTCAAGGCCGCAGGCTACGCCACCAGTCCCACCTATGCCTCTAAGCTAATCCAGATAATCGAGGACTACAACCTCGTGGAGCTCGACCAGGAAGCGCTTGGCAAGAAGAATTACCCCAAGCCCCAGACCGTCATCCATCAGCCCCAGACTACGATTACCCCCTCCGCTACGCCTGCTGCTCACTCTATCTCGATACGCAACAAGAACTTCTACATCCGCGCCATTCAGGGCGACACCTATGCCTCTATAGCCAAGGAGTACGGAGTGAGCGAGCGCAAGCTGCGCAACTACAACGAGGTCGATAAGCATTATCAGCTCAAGGCCGGTGACATCGTCTATTTCCACAAGAAGCAGAAGCGTGCCGAGAAGATCTACAAGAAGAAGTATCACGTCCTGCAGCCCGGCGAGTCGCTCTATCTCGTTTCCCAGCTCTATGGCGTGAGACTCAAGACATTATATATCGTAAACAAATACTCTCCCGACCATACCCCCAAGGTGGGCGACTATGTGCGGCTGAGGTAATCCTATCGTCATAACCCCCGATATGCCCCGCAAGATAAAGAATAATTGGAAAGTGCCCGCAGGCCGCCCTCTCACCGAGATGGACGAGATAATCCTCGACTATCAGGCTCGTGGCTACCTCGTGCCCAGTCGCGACCTTATCAAGACTCCCGAGCAGGTTGAGGGCATCCGCCGCAGCGGCGATATCACCCGAGGCGCACTCGACTTGGTGGCTTCTGAGATAAAGGCAGGCATGTCGACCGAGCAAATCAACCGCCTGGTGCACGAGTACACCCTTGATCACGGCGGCACACCCGCTCCGCTCAACTATGAGGGCTTTCCCAAGAGTGTGTGCACCAGCATCAACGAGGTCGTCTGTCACGGAATCCCCAGCGATGAGGAGCTCCTCTTCCCCGGCGATATCGTCAACGTCGACGTCACCACCATCTATAAAGGATACTACTCCGACGCCTCCCGCATGTATATCATCGAGGACACCTATCCCGAGTGGAAGCGCCTCGTAAGGGTGGCGAAGGAATGCCGCGATATCGGTGCCGCCACATGTAAGCCCTACACCTTCGTGGGCGATATGGCTAAGGCTATCACCCGTCACGCTCACCAGAATGGGTGCACCGTTGTGCGCGAGCTTTGCGGTCATGGGGTAGGGCTGGAGTTCCACGAGGCCCCCGATGTCGATCACTACGGGGTGCGCGGCAAGAGCGGTATGCTCCTCGTGCCCGGAATGGTGTTCACCATCGAGCCTATGATCAATCTCGGCAAGCGTGATGTCTATGAGGACTGCGACGACGGCTGGACCATCTGCACTGAGGACGGTCAGCCTTCAGCCCAGTGGGAACACACCTATCACCTCACGCCCCGCGGCCTCGAAATACTAGTGTAAGTTAAACTGAACTTAGATCTTGTGTGCAGCATCATGCTGCCTGGACTTAGATCTAGATTCCGGCATCATGCCGGTCAATGTTCAATGTTCAATGGTCAATAATATAACAATCCTCGGCATAGAGTCCAGCTGCGACGACACGTCGGCAGCCGTCATCCGCGACGGTTACCTGCTCTCCAACGTCACCGCCTCCCAGCAGGTGCATCGTGACTACGGTGGGGTAGTGCCCGAGCTGGCCTCGCGAGCCCATCAGCAGAATATCCTGCCCACCGTTCACGCCGCCATCAAGCGGGCTGGCGTGAGCCTGGAGGATATCAGCGCTGTAGCCTGCACACTCGGTCCCGGACTCCTTGGCTCGCTCCTCGTAGGAGTGTCGTTCGCCAAGGGACTGTGCGTAGCTCTGCGCAAGCCCCTCATTTCCGTCAACCACCTGCAGGGACATGTGCTGGCCCATTTCATCCGCGAGGCCGGCGACACGCGCCCCGTGCCCCAGTTCCCCTTCCTATGCCTGCTGGTGAGTGGCGGCAACTCGCAGATAATCAAGGTCAACGCCTATAACGATATGGAGATCATCGGTCATACCATCGACGACGCCGCCGGCGAGACCATCGACAAATGCTCCAAGTTCATGGGGCTCGGCTATCCCGGTGGACCCATCATCGACCGGCTCGCCCGCGAGGGAGACCCTCACGCCTTCACCTTCAGCAAGCCCCATATCCCCGGGCTCGACTATAGCTTCAGCGGACTCAAGACCTCGTTCCTCTATTTCCTGCGCGACCGCATGGCTGAGGACCCCGACTTCATAGAGCATCGTAAGGCCGACCTCGCCGCATCGCTGGAGCGCACCGTTGTAGAGGTGCACATCGACAATCTCAAGCAAGCAGTCAAGCTCACCGGCATCAGTCGCGTGGCGGTAGCCGGAGGTGTGTCGGCCAACACAGCGCTGCGCGAGGCCTTCATCCGCCGCAGCCGCAGCGGCACCTGGGAAACCTTCATCCCTCCCTTCTCCTACACCACCGACAACGCGGCGATGATAGCTATGGCAGGTCACTTTAAATACCAGGATAATGACTTTTGCCCCCTCGATAACCCCGCTTTTTCGCGTCAATAGGCAAGAAAAACACTTTTTTTCTGCTTTTTCGTGAAAATAATTGCAAAAACCTGATAGTTAAATCCGTTTTTTTTCGTAATTTTGCACCCCGAAAGAAAAATAGACATCGTTCTAAGTATAATATTCAACGTTCAACGAAATACAACAATGGCAAAGATCTGTCAAATCACAGGCAAGAAGGCAATGATTGGAAACAACGTTTCCCACTCAAAGCGTCGCACCAAGCGCAGCTTTGACGTTAATTTGCTTACCAAGAAGTTCTACTATGTAGAGCAGGACTGCTGGATACAGCTCACCCTTAGCGCAGCAGGTTTACGTTTAATCAACAAGCAGGGACTTGACTCCGCACTTCGCAACGCCGTAGAGAAAGGCTACTGCGACTGGAAGGACATCAAGGTTATCGCATAGTTCCCCGCCTATATCCAACGACATACCACTATGGCAAAGAAAGTAAAAGGTAATAGAGTGCAGGTGATACTCGAATGCACCGAGATGAAGAACAGCGGACTGCCCGGCACTTCCCGCTATATCACCACCAAGAATCGCAAGAACACCACCGAGCGACTCGAGCTTAAGAAGTACAATCCCATTCTGAAGAGAATGACCGTACATAAGGAAATCAAGTAAAAAAGTTTCTCAACTTTTCAACTTTTAATCTTTCAATTTTATTCCACTATGGCAAAGAAAGCGGTTGCAACCCTACAGACTGGCAACACCTCCGGACGTACTTTTTCAAAGGTTATCCGCATGGTGAAGAGCCCCAAGACCGGCGCCTACATCTTTGATGAGCAGATGGTGCCCAACGATGACGTAAAGAAGTTTTTCCAGAACTAATTTCGTATCTTTTCTTCGGTCCCCCGCGGACCTGATAAATATTATGCCGACGAAGGGAGTCATGTCCCCCTCCGTCGGCATATTTTTGTAAAATCGTGAAATAGTTATATTTTCAAATAAAACAGATTGTCAAATGAAAAAGATTGTATTATGTTTTGCTGTTGCCTTAGCAGCTACAGCGATGTTATCATGTGGAAGCAGTAAGCAGAGCCCCGAAGAGGAGCAGGCCGCCCAGCAGTTGGCCGCCAACGGCACCGTGTTTGAGGGCGCCAATTTCACCATCACCTATCCCAAGGAGTGGAAGGAGACATTCAAGAGCGAAGGCACCATCAATGCTGCCGCCGATGACAACTACACCAAGATGGACGCCACCTTCAGCGATTATCCCTGCAAGCCCTGCGACTTCGAGCAGTACTACACCAACCTCACCAACATGTCGATGCACGCCAGCTTTAAGTTCGATAAGCCCGTTATCGAGGACAACATCATGACCTTCAAGGGCGTGAAGGACGACGGTTTCACCATGACCAACTTCGTAGTTTACCTTGACGATCATGCCGGCGTAGCAGGCAGTTTCAAGTATCCCGCCGAGAAAGCCGCCGAGGTTGAGGCGCTCATCAAACCCATCCTCAATTCCATTAAGAAGAAGTAAGCCCTCCTTTACTCCTCCTTTACTCCTCCTTTACTCCTCCTTTACTCCTCCTTTACTCCTCCTTTTCGCTCCTCCGATTTCTGCGTTAACGGGATGGGGTAGAGGAGGAATCTACTATTATTTCTACAAGAGACGCTATATGGGAATCATTCTTCCAAACCTCGCAACCTGAACATCGCCAACGCCTTCTTCAAGGCAGGCTTCATCGATACATGGGGGCGTGGCTATAAGAAAATTCGTGAGGGCTTTGAGCCTGCCGGCATTCCCATGCCCAAAGTGGAGAACTTCTGCGGCGGCGTGCAGGTGACGATAGAACGAACCCAGTTTATGAAGATGCTGAATGGAAGAAATGTCACCAGTGATGTCACTAGTAATGTCACCAGTGATGTCGTAAGTTTGTCGCAAGTTCAACTAACTGAAAGACAGAAGAAAATATGCGAAATGATAAAAAAGGACTCTCGGGTTTCTGTGAAAGAAATGTCACTAGTTTTGTCACTAGTTGAAAGGACTATAAAGCGTGACCTCGCAGACATGCAGAAGAAAGGTGTACTGATTCGAGAGGGCAACACGAGTGCAGGCCATTGGATAGTCCTACTCAAGAAACCAGAAGGCTAATTTATCCTGAGCCTGTCGAAGGAGTCGAACTATCGTTTTCGTCTAAACGGGGCTAAAAATATAGTGGCGAACTTCTCGGAGTTTAAAGGCGTTTTTCTCGGAGTTTAACGCCGTTTTTCTCGGAGTTTAAAGGCGTTTATTATTTTATTAACATTTGGGGCTTAAATGTAAACAAATGTTAATGAATGTTTGGGAGCCCCTTTTGCAAGCCTTTCAGTTCGGAATTACTTGTTGGGGGCTATTTCGTGCGCATTCGTTTTGGTCCGCTAAAGGATTAGTTTTTTACAAAATCATCTTCATTCATGGCATTCTGTGCCATTTTTTTCGTTTCTTCATACTTTTTTCTTTGTCCTTAAAAAAGATTTTGTACTTTTGCAGAGCACTATGAAGATACCTCAGTCCGATATATTGACCACTAACCGTCTTGGGAAAATTTTCGCCAATACGGTGGCGACATACAAATTCTTTTGGTTTGTATCGATTATGCAGATACATGCCAGATCGGGCAGTCCGCGAATTAGCGTTTGGGATATTGTGGTAAGAATGGTAGCGAATGCTTGGTATCCTATTCACTACTTCCGCCTTTCATTCGGCAAGAGCGATTCCTTGTTTGATATCGTTATGGAGTTGCAGCGAATAACGCAGATTCCTATTGATGCTAATGCAGAGACGATTATTACAGGACTGACCGAAAGGATGAACGAGAAACAAATAAAAACATTGCTGAATACATTAACTCTGAATGTCCCTTATCGTTTCCTATCTCCGTGGATTAGATATGTGTCAGACGAAGACGTTATCCGCCGCTCACAAACATATGAGGAAGGGTGTCTCTATTCGTTGCATAAGGGTGATGGAAAGTTTTATATTGAGCTGAATCGGGATTGGGATTCCTATCT
>JAFZXF010000106.1 GCA_017616915.1 Bacteroidaceae bacterium | reverse complement strand
TAATAATAGAGAGGTGCGCATCTTCTACCCAGCCTCTCTGCCTCTCCGCAACTGGAGCTGCTTCTGAGAGTTGAACTCAGGACCTCATCCTTACCAAGGATGCGCTCTACCACTGAGCTAAAGCAGCGTTTCCTGCGTTTCACTTTTCTTTGAGCGGAAGACGGGGCTCAAACCCGCGACCCCCAGCTTGGAAGGCTAGTGCTCTATCAACTGAGCTACTTCCGCAAGAAGGGGTGGGTGCTGATGGATTCGAACCACCGAAGTCGAAAGACAGCAGATTTACAGTCTGCCCCATTTGGCCACTCTGGAAAACACCCAATTTTGTTCTTTCTGCCCCGCAGGAATCTCTCCAAAAAGGAGCAAAAACCCACATGGAGCATTCGAAACGGGTGCAAAGTTAATAACATTTTTCTTTTCCAACCAAGAAATAATGCGACTTTTTTCACAAAAACATGAAAAAACGTCCTTTACCTCCCGTTTTTTTATCTCTCCGATAGCAAAACCGCTACTTTTTAACCTGATTAGCGCTGTTTTAGCCTCATCGAGTGCAGCTCATATTCGTTCCGCTCAGATCGCGCGTACCTCATATTAAATGAGATTACCCCATATTAAATAATAATAATAAGGTACGCGCGAACTATCATTATTTTACCTTTACAGTATTGCCGTGATGGATATAGATACCTTTTTTCGTAGGCTTGGCCGTCAACTTGCATCCATCGATGGTGTACCATCCCTTATCGGCATTAGCACTACCATTATTCTCAAGGCGCTGGGTAGCAACGGCGGTAACATCATCCGGATTGGCCTGTATTATCCGGGTTGGCAACTTGTACAGCGAGAACGAAGTGATAGCACTCTCTCCGTAAGCAGGCACGTTGTACAGCACTCCAAGACTAACATTAGTATCGGGGCGCGGCACAGTGAATGTCACACTACCCTGGTTGAGTGGAGCTGCAGCAAGGGTTGTCTGCAAGCCATCCAGATTTGCCAACTTCTCACCTATAGTTGCTACGAGCATGCAGTCGCCGGTATTATCGGCCTTAGCACTTGTTGCTTCAAATCGATACACTCCGACAGGCAAGGTAACTGTTTGGTATAGGACTTTGTCGATAGCATTTGAAGCGAATCCGTTCCATGAGGTTGTTAGCGCAAGCTGGTTATCTGCATCGCCGGTCACATATACTCCGGCTTCAGCTACGGGCAACAAGTCGCCTTCCCATGTAGAAGATGCGTTACCGCTCTGCAGTGCGTAATTGCCCGCGCCACCTTCTATCGTAGTCGCTGAGTGCAGGAACGGAGCCTCATAGTTGGTCAGATAGCTCTCACTGATATCTACAACATCGTCAATCTCACTAGGAGTGTTGACATTGAGGCTGAACACTCCGTCCGACTTCACGTAGTTGGTTCCCACCACCTTCTGAAAGCCTTTGAGCGTTCCGTCGGCAGCACGAGAGGTCTCGTCTTTTGCCACAGCTGCAAGTTCGTCAAACTTATAATATACCAACAGTTTGCCATCGGCTTCGGCAGCTGCCACATTATCCACGGGACTGTTGCAAACCGCAAGAAGGGCATCGTCCTTCAGACCGGTACCCCAGATTCGAAATTCATCAATGTTGGCTGCCATTGAGGTACCCTCGCCGCCTATCACCAGTTCGTCCCATGCCGGGCACGAAAGTATTGGTGACATGCTGGCCATTACTTCTGCATCGCGCAACAAACTCACTCGTGAGCCCGACAATGTCACAGCATAATGATGCCATTCATTAGCAATCACAAATCCTTCAGGTGAGCTGAAGCTCTTATTGCCTACCTTCACGGTAACGGTTCCCTTTGCATCGGTCTGCACCGATAATGCTCCATTGGGTGTACGCATAGCACCGGCATTGAGCAGCATCGAGGGATTCATCCACCATTCTATGCTCATCTTGCTGGTCTTGGCGGTAAAAGGTGTCGGTATCGTCAGGCTTTCGCCTCGATTGCGGAAGTAGAGTCCGGTCTTCGACGGTGCCGAGCATACATACAGCCCGTTCTTCAGCGATGAAGTAGAGCCTGTCTCGCTGTCGGTCAGCGTGATGTCGTAGCGTCCTACTGCAGTGGGAACGAATGATGTGGTTCCTCCCTGTATCAGCGTCCGCTTTTTGTCATTAGCGATTGTCCACACCAAATTATCCACTTCGGCACCACTATTCTCAACCAGTTCCACCTTCTCAGATGGCAGCACCACATTCGGCTCCACCTTGAACGCCATGTTGCGAACTCCCGAGCTAACAGTCAGCTCTTTCTCCGCTGTTACTGTGCCGGTGGCATTGGTAGCTGTCAACTTCACGGTGTAATTGCCGTCGCTGGGATATACAGCAGTAGCATTGTAGGTTGTCGGTGCCTGATCGCTCGACGAACCGGGTATGCTCCATCTATAGGTTGTAGCTATGCCATCCGATTTATTGAGAAGAATGACGGGGGCTCCAGCCGCTTTGTCAGGCTGATAGATGTCGAAGTCCACAGAGGGCAGAGGTGCAGCCTTCACCGTGATAGTGTCGCTCACCTTCAACTCTTCACCCATGATATTGGTAGCTTTCAGGCTGACCACATACTGACCGGCCTGCGGGAAGATTATGGCTGCCTGCTGCAGGTTTTCCTTCTTGAATCTTGTGCGCGGCTCCGTCCATACCCAGTTGTTTACAGAGCTGTTTACCACTGCATCCATTTTCAGCGGCACTCCGGCAGTTACCTCCGAGTCGGCAGAATTTATGGCTACATACATAGGCACCGGATCTCCTTGCATAATGCTGGTGTCGATCTCCGCTGTAGTAGGATCGCTACGTAGGTAGGCTGCATGATGTCCCTTGGCGCAGTCGCGCAGTTTCATCACGCCGTCCACCTCTATCTCGTCCATCTTGTAGTAAGCCAGCAGATCAGGTTCTGCAGCCGGGTTAAGCAACTCCGACGTCATGTCGGTTACCAACTCATCTGCAGTCCTTGCTGTGCCCCACAGTCTCACGTCGTCTATCCATCCATTGATATACGCCTTGTTGGAACCGAATACAAACTCACCGATGGCGGGCATTCCACTGTAACCGCTGACATTCATCGTGCGCACCCATGCTCCGTTAAGATATAGGTTTAGGCGTGTGTCGGCGATGGTTACAGCTATATGGTTCCATTCATGCTTTTTGATGGTGGCTGCCGATGACTGCACTCTCTTTAAGTTATTGTTTTCAAAGCCTGCCGTCACTCTTGCCATCTGGTCAAAGTTAATGAGGAATGTGCCCCATCCCGGTCCTACCTGGTTGCTGTTAGCATACAGAGTGTCAGGCTTGAACCAATATTCCACCGTGGCATTAGTATGCGGTTTCAGGAATGCATCGGGCACAGAGAAACCATTCTCCTCAAAGTGGCGTACCACATTGGTGGTCATCGGTTCTTCTGCCATGAGTCGGGCCACGTTTGACGGCTCCGATACTCCTGTGGTGTACACAGCTTTCACGGTGTATCCGGCATCGGCTCTAGCCACCTCATACGAATTAACTGTCTTGCCTACAGTGGTCTCTTCCTCTCCATCGGCCATGATGGAGTATCCTTGCAGCATCGCTGTAGTGGAGGCGGGAGCGTCCCACTGTAGCGTGGCGCCCTCACCTCCCTTCGTAGGGGACAGTGTGGCATTTCTCGGAGCGGTATAAGCCTCCGGCGAGGCAGCTCCTGTCAGCACTATCGTGCCTGTCTTGCAGCTCACCTCTACGGGGTCGAAGGTCATCGGTGTTACCACTCCCGCGGGATCGTTGGTGTAGTCCACCACTGAGCAGCTGTGTATGGTGCCCTCTCCGTCACCGCCGGTCTGCGGTTTCACGTAAACGAAATACTTTATCTTCGAACCCTCGGGCAGTTCACCCACAAAGTCTGTGATGTCAAGCTGCACCGTCTTGGGAGTCAGTAGCGCACCGTCGTTCAGACCGATATAGTTGGCCTCGCCATCAGCGAAGGTGAGACGGGTGAACGATTTCACTACTTCAGGCTCGGTGGCATCGAGATCCAGACTATAGCCCACGGCGAAACTTATCTCCGAGCTCTTTGTATAGTCCATATTGAGTTGCACCATACGGTTTAGGCCGCGTTCCTCTGCGTCCTTAGCAACCTGCAAACCCAGGTCGATAAACTGTCCACCGCTGGTCTGCTTCACATGGATGGCTATTATGTTGTCGCCCTCGCGATTGATAGCCTGGCGCCCTGCAGAAGTGAAATCTACCGTCTTGTAGTCGGTCAAGTATCCTGTAGCCGAATAAACCATCGTGCCGTTGAAATACACTTCCACGTCCTCATCATTATAGATAATCATGCGCAGCTTAGCCAGTTCCTCCTCTGTAAGGTTGAGTGTGACGTTCTTACGCAACCATATATTATTGGTATTCCATCTGGTGCCATAAGTCATATTGCTCAGTCCATTGGCGCCGAATCCTGAGTTACCCTGGCTCCATCCGCTGTCGTCGAAGTCAGCCTCTTTCCAACCGGTGCCCGGTTCCGTCAACGTGTAGCGCCAACTCTGAGGAGTGATATTAGCTGGGCT
This sequence comes from Bacteroidaceae bacterium, assembly GCA_017616915.1. Classification (GTDB taxonomy): domain Bacteria; phylum Bacteroidota; class Bacteroidia; order Bacteroidales; family Bacteroidaceae; genus UBA6382. The sequence goes on along the minus strand of JAFZXF010000106.1, from coordinate 25,173 downwards.
GAGCACATACTGCTCCTCCACGCCCTCGTGCTCTATCAGTTTGCGGTTGGCTTTGTAGAGCTTATTCATGTCGGTCTTCACCAGTCGGTCATACGTCATCATTCCGTTCACCTCTATCTCCACGTCGGTGAGCTGAGTATAAACGGCTGCCGACAGTCCCTTATATGTCTTGTAGTAGGCCAGCTTTCCGAAGAAGTTGCACACCGTGCTGTCGAATGCTGCGGCGCTCTCCACCGATGCATAACCCCAGCCGTTGCCTTTCCACAGGTGTCCGTCGATAGCGTACTTGATTCCTCCGTACTCGCCGTCGGCAGTAGCCTGTGCCTTAGTTGCTGTCGGTGCTGACGGTGCCGGATACGGGTGGTCGTCCAGGATGTCGCCGTATCCGTAGTGGCTCCATCCGCTGGCCTCGTCTATCAAGCGAGTCTTGTCCATCGAGCGCACCAGGTCAACGTATGTCTTGGTGTTGTGCTGGCCTCCTGCCTCGTTGAAGATTACCCAGTTAATGATAGATGGGGTATTGTAGTGCAGGTTGATCATCGCCTTAAGTTCGGGAGTGAAGATGTTGGGGTCGTTGGTAACGCCATCGTCCTTGGTACCGCCGTAGTTCATCGACGGCATGTCCTGCCAAACCATCAGTCCCAGCTTGTCGGTCCAGTAGTACCAGCGGCGCGGCTCCACCTTGAGGTGCTTTCTCACCATATTGAAGCCATATTTCTTCATCTGCACGATATCATATTGTATAGCCTCATCGGTAGGCGGAGTCAGGTTGCTCTCGGGCCAGTAGCCTTGGTCGAGCGGACCGGTCTGGAAAACAAACTCGTTATTGAGCATCATGCGATAGAATCCGTCCTTGTCGCGTGCCAGACTTATCTTACGCATACCAAAGTAGCTCTGCACCTCGTCCTTCTTGCCGTCCTTGTCAACCAGCTCAAGCTTCAAGTCATAGAGGAACGGGTGATCGGGGGTCCACAGGTCTGGGTCGGGAATATTGAGCACTATGTCCTCGCCAGGCTGTCCCTCCGTCTCTGCCACCTTCTTGGTGCCATGATATGCTGTTGCCTTTATCTTGCTCACATTGTCGGTGTTGCCGGCTGCGGTGGCATTGATTGTCAGAGTCTGCGCATCGATATCGGGAGTGAGGTGGAAGTCCTCGATGTAAGTCTGGTTCACAGCCTCCATCCACACCGTCTGCCAGATGCCAGAGCATGCCGTGTAGAAGATGCCGCCCGGGTTTCTCACCTGCTTGCCGCGAGGCACTGACCAACGGTCGGTGGGGTCAAACACCTTCAGCGACACTTCGTTTTGCTGGCCGAACTTCACTTTGTCGGTAACGTCAAAGCTAAATGGGTCATAGCCTCCATCGTGGCTACCCACCACTTCGCCATTCACATACACAGTGCAACGCCAGTCCACTGCCTCGAAGTTGAGCAGCACCCTCTTGCCGTTCCATGCGTCGGGCACAGTGAAGTCGCGTTTGTAGGCCATGCACTCATAGTGAGTCTTCAGACCGCTTAGCGCACTCTCCACACAGTAGGGCACCAATATCTGCAGACTGCCAAACTCGGGAATCTCCTCGTCGTAGTCCGGCAAATACATATAGCTCCACAATCCATTGAGGTTTTGCCAATCGGCACGAACCATCTGAGGACGCGGATACTCCGGCAACGCATTCGTGGGACTAACATCAGCCGCGAACTTCGTCTGAATAGGCACGTTAGCCATCTTCCAGTCGGCCTGCATGCTCATGGGCATCAGGGCCAGCAACAACACTGCCAGGGGCAGCACCTTGCGAAAAATAGAGTTTTTCATCTTTATAAATATACAATGTTTATATTTCAATTTCAATGCCCGAGAGTTTATTAACTCTTTCCGCCTGCAAAGATACGAAAAAAATCCATATTGAGGGCATTTTTCAGTTTTTCGGGAGATTTTTTTCTTACTTAAAAAAGATTTTGTAACTTTGCCGCACGTTATATGACATAAAATGTTTTTACCATGAAAAGAATAATGGTTTCTATGGTGGCAATGATGGCGCTCTGCACGGCGGTCACCGGGCAGATTTATGAAGAAACATTGCCTAATCCCGAAAATGAGCCCGCGCCTGTTCATCCCGTGCCAAGCCATCGTCAGTTGCTTTGGCAGGAAACGGAGTTTTACGCATTCTTCCATTTCGGAATGAACACGTTCACAAATGCCGAGTGGGGCGACGGTAGCGAGGCTGAGAGTCGCTTCGCTCCCACTAAGGTGCCTAATCCGCGTCAATGGCTTACGGCTGTGAAAGCGGCGGGCATGAAAGGCGGCATTGCCGTGGTGAAGCACCATGACGGCTTCTGCCTCTGGCCCACGGCGACAACCACTCATAGCATAGTAAATGCAGGCAATGAGAATGGGCGTCAAACTAATATTCCCAAAGATTTCTCCGAAGCTGCTCGCGACCTCGGCATGAAATACGGCTTCTATGTTTCTCCCTGGGATCTCAACAGCGGCTATTGGGGTGACGGCACCAGCAACTACGTCAACAAGGTGTTCCTGCCCCAGTGTCTGGAGTTGGCTAAATACGGCAGCGACCAGTTTGAGATGTGGTTTGACGGAGCTACGGGCGGTGACCATGCAGGCTACTACGGCGGCAATCGTGGCACACGCACTATCGCTGATGCTTCCACCTACTATGACATCCCCAACCTGCGAGACACCGTTCACGCCATTGCCCCCAACTGCGTCATCTGGGGCGTTGGCGATGAAGCCCGATGGATTGGCAATGAAGCCGGATGGGCCGGCGAGACCAACTGGTCGATGGGCTGGGGCGAGAGCGGCAACGAACACAACTGGAAATGGCGTGCCGGCGAGAGCGATGCCAAGGCAACCAACAAGGGCTGGTTCTGGCACAGCGGTGAGAGTCCCAAGAGTGCATCCGAACTGTTTAAAATCTACCTCGAAACAGTGGGACGCAACGCCACACTTATCCTCAACTTCCCGCCTGACCAGTCCGGCGAACTGCCGCAAGCCGACGTCACTGTGCTTGAGCAACTGGGCACCATGATTCAGCAGAGGCTTGGCACCGACCTGATTGCCAACGCCACTTCCGTGACAGCCTCAACTACTCGTGAAGCCGGTGCGACACGGACATACGATGTCAGCAACCTCACCGACGGCGACAAGGAAACCTACTGGGCTACCAACGATGGCGAGCATACGGCTACCATCAATGTAGAGTGGTCAGAGGCTCAGACCCTGCACTATGTGATGCTGATGGAATACATCCGGCTGGGGCAGCGCATCCGCAAGTTCTCTATTGAGACTAGCCTTGACGGTAGTTCATGGACCAAATGCGCCACCACTACAACCACCGTGGGCTACAAGCGCATCGTGCCTTTGAACAACAGCACCAGCACCTACAGCGGCATCCAGGCTCGCTATCTGCGCATCACCATCGAGGACAGCCGTTCCTGCCCAACGCTACACACCTTATCGGTGTTTTAAAGTTTAAAGTTGAGAGTTTAACGTTCAAACTTTTAAAGAGCAAACATCATGAAGACTAATCATAGATTTTTCACTTTTCTTTTTTCGTTTCTATGCCTCTTATTGCCTTCGTTGGTTGCAGCACAGCATATCACTTTTGAAACACCCGATGAGTATAAGAGTATTGGTGTCTATGACGCATGGGAGCAGTCGCCTTTCCGAACCGGCGCTCTCGACGGTAGCCATTATGTGGCGTTGACCGAAAACCCTGATACCGAGATTAACGAGCTCACTGGCACTGCCCCCAACCCCAGCGCCACTGTACTGTCTATACAACGTTCGCGCTATGGCAGCAACACCTTTGGTGCACGTATCGATCTCAACGAGCCCCTTTCGCTCGGTACTGCCAAGAAATATGTCCATGTGCTACTCTACAAACCCGTTGGCGAAGAGGCTCCTGCCATGCTCATAGGTTTAGGCAAGCGTCACGACTGGGAAGGCCAGAAGCCCGAAACCCAGCAGTTCTGGGTAGATGCATCTGTGCCCGCACAGGGGCAGTGGAACGACCTCGTGTTCCCTATTACCACCAACGAGGCGGTGGATATCTACAGCTTTGTCATCGTACCCGATCTGGCATCGCCCCATCTGCGTACAACAGATTTTGTCGCCTACATTGATGACATCGAAGTTAACGATAGTCCCAAGCCCCGTTTCCAGCTGGTCAACTATCCATTGAATTTCGATGCCGACCAAGCACCCACACGTACCGACCGCGCTCTCACCAAACTCACTTTCACCTCTACCGGTGAGATTGCAAAGAACGTCACCATACCCACCACCACCGTGTACAACAATCTCACGGAAAAGACCACCGTCAACGCCAAAGCCGGCAGTACCGTCACCGTTAAGATGACCTACAAAGGCGCTTGGATGAGTGGCTACGTCTATGTGGACTGGAACAATGACGGGCAGTTCACACCCGCCATCACTAACCACCAGCCTACTGAGGACAGCGAGTTGGTCAGCTATTCCTATCTGGGCGGCTACGACAGCAAAGGGGTAAGTCAAACCAACGGCAACAGCGTAGTCAATGGAGTAATCAGCTGTCCAGCCTTCACCATTCCCGAGGGAACACAGCCCGGCATCTACCGTATGCGTCTCAAGGTCGATTGGGACTGCGATGATGCAGGAGGCAACAGCAACCCCAACAACCTTCTCACAGCCAATGGCGGTGCCGTGGTAGATGTCCTGCTCAACGTGCACGAGGAGAATGTGGCAATCTCTGCCAACCAGCTTAACGGCGATGTGCTACGAAGCGACGGAACAGCATTGAGCGATGCACCCATTCCCTTTGGCAAGAGCTTCAAGATAAAGATGGAGCCCGCCCCCGGCTTCACCTATACAGGAGTCGTGATTACCCACGGCTATAATCTCGACGGCCCCGAGTATGTGCGCGACAACCACCAATACCGTGCTATCACTATCCCCGCCACTTCGTTCAACGAAACAACAAACGAATACACCATCCCTGCCGCATACATAGATGGCGAGGTGCGCATAGAGGGATTTTTCACACCCGACATGGACGGGGTGCGCGCTGTTCAGACTGATCAGAGCAACCATTCAGCACAAGTGGCGCAAGACTTTCCCCGACACTTTACTGTCGATGGCCGGCCCATTAGCCCGCAGCCTGTATGCCGTGGCGTAAATATATGCCGTGGCGTATATATAAGTAATGGTCGCAAGATCCTTGTGAAATAAATCCCTGGAAAAGGAAAACAATATCCTTGTGAAAGGAATCCTTGTGAAAGGAATCCCTGTAAAGGAGATCCTTGTGAAAGGAATCCTTGGGGAAGGCATCCTTGTAAAGGAGGTCCTTGGAAAGGAGATCCTTGTGAAGGAGATCCCTGTAACAAGATTCTTGGAAAAGAGGACTCCGAAAAACACACCCTATACCTATTGCGCAAAATCGCCGGCACTACATGTGTCGGCGATTTTACTCCTTGATTTCTGCGTGGACCAGATAGGGCTAAAACGCACCCTATACCTATTGCGCAAATCGCCGGCACTACATGTGTCGGCGATTTTACTCCTTGATTTTCTGCGTGGACCAGATAGGGCTTGAACCTATGACCTCCAGATTATGAGTCTGTTGCTCTAACCAACTGAGCTACAAGTCCAGAAAAAGGCAATATCAATATGGGGCTCCATGCCTCGCATGCTCTTGCTTTTCGCTTTGCTATATGCCTTTGCTTTTTCGCGGTGCAAAAGTAGTCATTTTTTTGAAAAGAGGGAAAATTTTTAATAAAAAAATTGTTTCCGCCTACAAAAAGGGTAATTTCTCGGACTGTTTTTGTAGTAGATTGTAATTTTTTGCTTAAATTTGCGGCCAAGATTAAAACTTGATTCACAATCTCGGTCACAAAAATCCAGGTCATAAAACTAAACATAACAACTAAACATAACATGAAAAGAAATCTGTCTTTCTTCATCTTCATGGCAGCGGCATTACTCTCTGCACTGCCCGCCCTCTCGTTCCGCCCGCCCACAATGGGCTGGAGTTCATGGAACACTTTTGGTCTCAACATCAATGAGGAAGTGATTCTCGGCCAGGCTGAGGCTATGGTTAAGACCGGACTAGCCAAAGCGGGATACAAATATGTCAACATTGATGACGGCTACTTCCTCCCCCACAACAAGGAGACCAGGCAGCTCGGAGTAAGGGAGGATCTCTTCCCCCACGGCATGCGCTACGTAGCGGATGAGATTCACAAACTGGGCCTCAAGGCGGGCATATACTCGGATGCAGGTGCCAACGCCTGCGGCGGTTCAAAGGACATCGGCTACTACGGCTATGAGAAAGAAGACAATATCCTCTTCTTCGACACCTGGGACTACGACTTCGTAAAGGTGGACTACTGCGGAGCAAACCAGCTCAACCTGGACGAGGAGGAGCAGTACACCAAGATTATCCAGGCCATTCGTGATTACGTGAAGAAAAAGGACGTTGTGTTTAACATCTGCCGCTGGGCTTATCCGGGCACATGGGTAAGCGACTGGGCAGACTCATGGCGCACCACGGGCGACATCTACTGCGCATGGGAATCGGTATGCTCTATTATAAGAGAAAATCTTTACCTCTCGGCATTCACCCACGACGGTCACTACAACGACATGGATATGCTCGAGATAGGCCGCACGCTCAAGCCCAACGAGGAGATAACCCACATGGCTGTGTGGTGCATGCTGAGCAGTCCGCTGCTCATCGGCTGCGACATGAGAGACCTCTCCGAATTCTCGCTCAACCTGCTAAAGAACCCCGAACTGATTGCCATTAACCAAGACAAGCTGGGTATCGGAGCACCCGTAGTGCAGAGACAGGGCGAGGTATATGTATTTGCCAAGGACCTCAAGAAGGTACACGGCAAGGAGAGGGCTGTGTGCGTTACCAACCTTAGCGACAAGGATCAGACCATCAACGTGAGCATCGACCGGATAGGCTATGAGGGCGCGATATCGGTTTGGGACGCAGTAAACCACAAGTCCTTTGCTACTGATGCGCAGGGCACTCTGAAGGTCAGCGTGCCGGCTCACGGCTCACAGGTGTTTATCACTACCGGTGTGCGCAACGAGCCCACGCTCTATGAGGCTGAGGCTTCGTGGATGAAGTGCTATCAGGAAATCCATCCGGGCGTGATTACCACCCTCTTTGAAGACAACGAAACGGCCTCCGGCGGCGTGATGGTCAACTACGTGGGCGGTTTTGTAGACAACTTCCTGGAGTGGAACAACATCTTCTCAAAGACCGGCGGCGAATACGAACTCACCATCATGCACTCTTCAAGTGAAGACCGCGTACTGGCAATTAGTGTCAACGGACAGGAACTGCCGACGCTGGAGCACATGATTACCGGTGACTGGAAGAAGCTGGAGGGCAGGACTGTCCGCATCAAGCTCAACAAAGGCATGAACACCATCCGCCTTGGCTCTCAGGACACTTGGGGCCCAAATATCGACTGCATCCAACTGAGCAAAATATAGTAAGAACACGGGATGATTATTGTTCCCTCTGCATACCTCGCGCCAGTGAGCTACTACGCACTAATAGCGGCTCAGGGGCGCGAGATTTTTATTGAGCAGCACGAGCGATACATAAAGCAGACGCTACGCAACAGGGCTGTGATTGCCACCGAAGCTGGCAAGATGACTCTGAGCATCCCCGTGGAGCACTCTGCCGGCAAAGTGCTGATGCGCGACATCCGCATCAGCAACCACGGCAACTGGCGCCATCTGCATTGGCAGGCATTGCAATCAGCCTATGACCGCAGTCCGTTTTTTGAATATTATGCCGATGATTTCAGACCATTCTATGAAGACAATGCTCCGCGTTTTCTACTTGACTTCAACCTCCGCCTGCAGCAAACGGTGTGCGAACTACTTAATCTGGAGTGGACTCCACAGCTGACCGACACTTATCAGAAAATAGAGCAGGGCAAAGATTTTAGGAATGCAAAAATCGGCGGTTTCATCGAAGAAATCAGCCAGCCATACTACCAGGTTTTTGCCGACCGTAATGGATTTCTTGCCGACCTAAGCATAGTAGATTTGCTCTTTAACATGGGGCCGGAAGCACTCTTAGTACTCAGGGATATGCAGCAGGGCGCGGATGATAAGCCGAAGTTAGCTTTTTAGCTTTTTTGGGGCAGTAAGGAAGATTTTTCTTATAAATAAGGTAGGGAATTAATTTTTTTTGTTTACTTTTGCCGCTCGATTTGCTTACAGAAGTAGAAATATGAAGAATTTAGTTATAGTTGAGTCACCTGCCAAAGCTCAGACTTTAGGTAGATTTCTGGGTGACGACTACACGGTGATGTCCAGTCATGGACATATCCGCGACCTGAAGCCGCGATCATTCAGCATCAACACCACGACGCTGATGCCCGAGTATATTGTCCCCGACGATAAGTTGAGCCTCGTGAGGAGTCTGCGCGATGCAGCCAAGAAGGCCGACAAGGTATGGCTCGCATCCGATGAAGACCGCGAAGGAGAAGCCATATCGTGGCACCTGACCGAGGTGCTGGGACTGGATATAGAAAACACCAACCGCATTGTTTTTCACGAGATTACCAAGCCTGCCATCTTTGCGGCACTGGAAAATCCTCGCCATGTGGACCGCAACCTCGTCAACGCACAGCAAGCTCGCCGAGTGCTCGACAGAATTGTGGGTTTTGAGCTTAGCCCCGTGCTATGGCGCAAGATTAAGCCCGGTCTTTCGGCAGGTCGTGTACAGAGCGTAGCCGTAAGACTCATAGTGGAACGCGAGCGCGAAATAGAGAGCTTCAAATCCAAGGCAATGTTTGTGGTCAACGCAGTATTTAGCATCGTTGACGAGAATGGCGAGAAGCAAGATGTGAAAGCCGAACTCAACAAGCGCTTCACCAATGCCAATGCCGCCCGTGCATTCCTCGAGAGTTGCGCCAATGCAGAATTTAGGGTAGAAGATGTGGAGAAGAAGCCCGTGAAGCGTTCACCTGCACCCCCCTTCATGACCTCTACCATGCAACAGGAAGCATCGCGCCGACTCGGCTACTCGGTAAGCCAGACGATGAGAATTGCACAAGGTCTATATGAGAAAGGTTTCATCACCTATATGCGTACCGACTCGCTCAACCTCAGCAGCCTCTGCTTAGCAGGCGCAAAGACAGTGGTGACTGAGCAGATGGGCAAAGAGTATAGCAAGCCGCGCAACTTCCACACCAACACCAAAGGAGCACAAGAAGCTCACGAAGCTATCCGCCCCACCCATATGGATCAGCCCGATATTGACGGGAATCCACAAGAGAAGCGCCTCTACCGACTAATATACCTGCGCACTCTGGCCAGCCAGATGGCAGACGCCAAATTTGAAAAGACCACAGCTACCATCGGCATCAGCGGACGAGAGGAAAAGTTTGTGGCAACGGGAGAGCGACTCCTTTTCGACGGTTTTACAAGGGTGTATCACGAACAGACGGAAGAAGAAGCCCAGCAATCCGGCGTTCTGCTACCGGCACTGAAGCAGGGCGACTCGCTCCGCAAAAAGAAGATCCGCGCCATAGAGAAACTGTCGCCGAGACCTCAGCGCTATAGCGAGGCTACATTGGTGAAAAAGATGGAAGAGCTGGGTATAGGTCGTCCTTCAACCTATGCTCCGACCATCAGCACCATCCAGCAACGCGGATATGTGGAGAGGGGCAACAAAGAAGGCATCAAGCACACCTACACCATACTGGAGCTGCAGACAAGCGGCATTAAGGAAAGTACCAAGGAGGGCGTGGCAGATGTGGAAAAGGGTAAGCTGTTTCCCACCGACACCGGCAAGATAGTCAACGACTTCCTCGCCCTGACATTCCCCACCATCATGGACTATGACTTCACTGCACATGTGGAGAAAGAGTTTGATGCCATCGCGGAAGGCCAGAAAGACTGGAATGCACTGGTGCGCACTTTCTACAATGAATTTACTCCTCAGGTTGAGGAAGTCGCAGAACACCAAACCGAACTGAGAGTGGGCGAACGCCAACTGGGCGTCGATCCCAAAACCGGTAAGATGGTCAGCGTGAAGATAGGCCGCTACGGCCCCGTGGCTCAGTTGGGACTTGCCTCCGATGATGAAAAACCGCGCTTTGCCCAGTTGCGCGATGGTATGAGCATTGACACCATCACCTTTGAGCAGGCTATGGAACTGTTTAAGCTGCCGAGAGTGCTCGGCGTAGTTGATGACCGCGAGGTGATAGTCAATGTAAGCCACTATGGTCCCTACGTGAGCTACAACCGCCAGAACGTGTCGATTCCCGATGACATTGACGTGATGAAAATCACTCTTGACCAGGCAATGAGTCTCATTGACCAAAAGGCAGAGAGCGAAAAACAGCGACTGCTGCGCACCATCGGCGATATAGAGATTATCAACGGACGCTACGGTCCCTACTTCTCATGCAAGGGGAAGAACTACCGACTGCCCAAGCAGTTGGCTGCTAATCCCGATGCCATCACGGAGGAGCAGTGCCGCGAGCTGATGGAGAAAGCCGCCAAGGCTCCCGTACACCGCAAAAGGAAATAAGAGATGCAAAACATTATCCTGCTGGGCTATATGGGGGCCGGCAAAAGCTCGGTAGGCAAAGTACTGGCCAAGAAATTAGAAAGAGACTTCTACGACCTTGACTGGTATATAGAGAGGCGTTTCCGCCAAAAGGTTTGCGACATCTTTGCCGAGAGAGGCGAAGAGGGATTCCGTAAGATAGAACGCAACATGATGCACGAAGTGGCAGAGTTTGAAGATATTGTGCTGGCTCTGGGCGGCGGCACGCCGTGCTTCTTCGACAACATGGACTATCTCAACACCCGAGGCATCACCATCTTTATGAACGCCTCGCCCGACACAATCGTTAGCCACCTCAAAATAAGCCACACGGTAAGGCCGCTGCTGCAGCAGAAGCAGGGACAGGAACTACTCGACCATATTACCCACCAGCTGGAGGAGCGTATGCCCTTCTATCGCAAGGCACAACACATTATTGACGTAAACTGCCTTGACAGCTTTGACAAGATAGACACTCTGGTTGACCAGATAATTGAAACAATAAAACAATAGTTGACACTTACGGCTATGGCAAAATGGAAAATAGAGGACTCTGAGGAGCTCTACAACATCGGAGGTTGGGGAGTCAACTTCTTTGGAGTGAATAAAAAGGGACACGTCTATGTGGCTCCATGCAAGAATGATGTGCAGATAGACCTCAAGGAGCTGGTGGACGAACTGGTAGCCAAGCGTACCAAGACACCCATGCTGCTGAGATTTCCCGATATCCTTGACAGCCGCATCCAGAAGACCGCTTCATGCTTTGAAAAGGCTGCCAAGGAGTATCACTATAATGGAGAGCATTTTATCATCTTCCCCATAAAGGTCAACCAGATGCGCCCCGTGGTGGAGGAGATTATCAGTCACGGCAAGCGCTACAACCTCGGACTAGAAGCCGGTTCAAAGCCGGAGTTGCACGCCGTAATAGCTGCCAACATGGACAGCGACAGCCTCATAATCTGTAACGGTCATAAAGACCGCTCCTTCATAGAGCTTGCACTATTGGCACAGAAGATGGGCAAGCGCATCTTCCTGGTTGCAGAGAAATTTGAGGAACTTGAGACCATTGTAGCCACCGCAGCCACACTCAACCTGAGACCGCAAATAGGCATCCGCATCAAGCTGGCCTCTTCAGGTGCCGGCAAATGGGAAGAAAGCGGAGGAGACGCCAGCAAATTCGGCCTCGACTCCTCTGACCTGCTCCGAGCACTGGAGTTCCTCAAAGCCCACAATATGGAGGACTGCCTCAAGCTGATGCATTTCCATATAGGCAGCCAGATTACCAAGATTCGCCGCATACAGTCGGCACTTACCGAGGCTGCACAGTTCTACGTACAGCTTCACAAGATAGGTTTCAATATCGAGTTTGTGGACTGTGGCGGCGGACTCGGCGTGGACTACGACGGTACCCGCTCCTCCAACAGCGAGAGTTCGGTCAACTACTCTATTCAGGAATACATCAACGACTGCATCTACACCTTCGTGGAAGCTTCTGAGCGCAACCAGATTCCTCATCCCAACCTCATCTCCGAAGGCGGACGTTCACTAAGTGCCCACCATTCCGTACTCATTGTCGAGGCGTTTGAATCCACTCAGCAGCCCGCCATGGACGAAGAATGGGAAGCTTCGCCCGAAGACCACAAACTGGTACGCGACCTAAGCGAGATATGGGACAAAGTGTCGGCTCGCTCCATGCTTGAAGACTGGCACGATGCGGAGCAGATACGCGAGGAAGGTCTCGACCTCTTCCGCCACGGACTCATCGACCTTAAGACCCGTGCACAGATAGAGAGCGTGTACTGGAGCATCACCCGCGAAGTGAACGCTATCGCTCACAATCAGAAACACATGCCCGACGAGTTGCGCAAACTTGACAAGATTCTCGCTGACAAATACTACTGCAACTTCTCCATTTTCCAGTCGCTACCCGATTCTTGGGGCATCGACCAGTTCTTCCCCGTGATGCCTATTCACCGTCTCAACGAACGGCCCGACCGCAATGTCACTCTGCAGGACATCACATGTGATAGCGACGGAAAAATAGAAACTTTCGTCTTCAACGGACGCCAGAACACTTACCTCCCGCTCCACGCCCTAAAGCAGAACGAGCCTTACTATATAGGCGTGTTTCTGGTGGGAGCATATCAGGAGATTCTCGGCAATATGCACAATCTCTTTGGCGATACCAATGCCGTGCATGTCAGCGTAAATGAAGACGGCACCTATTCCATCGATCAGGTTATCGACGGTGAAACAGTTGCCGATGTTCTCGACTACGTTCAGTATGATCCTAAGCAGCTTGTTCGCCGCCTCGAGACATGGGTTGACAAAGCTGTAGCCGAGCAACGCATCACTCCGCGCGAAGGCCAGGACTTTATCTCCAACTTCCAGCGCGGCCTGTACGGCTACACCTATCTGGAATAATCCCAAGCATGCAAGGGCACAACAATGAAGCATAAACTCACCATAGTAAAAGTAGGTGGCAAGATAGTAGAAGAACCCGCTTCCCTTAACCAGTTGCTCACCGGCTTTACCCAAATGGAAGGACGCCGCATCCTTGTTCATGGTGGAGGTCGCACCGCCACCCGTATGGCAAGCAGCCTCGGCATTGAGACACACATGATTGACGGACGACGTGTCACCGACAGCGATATGCTGCGCGTAGTCACTATGGTCTATGGCGGTCTCGTAAACAAGAATATCGTGGCACAACTCAACGCCAAACTCGACAGAGATGCAGACTCAAACCTCATGCCGCTAGGACTCACCGGAGCCGACATGAGTCTTATCCGAAGCCATAAACGTCCGCCTCTGCCTGACGGCACAGATTATGGCTTTGTTGGAGACGTTGACAGTGTAAATACCGATGCGCTCCACATGCTCCTTGAAGGTGGCACACTGCCTATCATCGCACCTCTCACTCTTGGAGCCGATGGTCAGTTGCTCAATACCAATGCCGACACCATCGCCGGCTCCGTAGCTACTGCGATGGCTTCGATTTATGATGTTACCCTCGTCTTTTGTTTTGAACACAAAGGCGTGCTCAGCAATGCCGATAATCCCGATAGCGTCATCCAGCGCATTGATAGCAACATCTATTCTCAGCTCAAGGCCGAAGGCATCGTGAGTGGCGGGATGCTACCCAAACTCGACAACAGCTTTGCCGCACTCCGCGCCGGAGTAAAGCAAGTAATCATTACTCGCGCCGACCTATTGGCCGACCTCTCAATGGCAACAGTAATAACATTATAAATTAACATACAAAAAGAATTATGAAAAGAGTTTTTACCTTTGTCTTCGCTTTGACACTGATTGCCTCGGCATCGGCCTCTCAGCCCGAAAAAGTTAAGCCTGTCAAGAACATTATCCTTATGGTTACTGACGGAACATCCATCAGTGCAGTCAGCACTGCCCGTTGGCTCAAAGTCTATCGCACTGGCGATGCAACAGCCCCCGTTACCCTCAACATTGACCCGTGGCTGTGTGGATATGTGCGCACTTGCAACAGTGACGCCCCCATCGGCGACTCAGCCCCCACCACCTCGTGCTATGTAACCGGCCACCTTTCTCGTGCAGGATACGTCTCCACCTATCCCCCCTATAAGGGCAAGGATAACATAGAGCCCGTGGACTCCACTCGCGCCTACGCTCCTATGGCCAGCATCCTCGAGGCAGGGCGTCAGCTGCAGGGCAAGGCACTGGGAATGGTGTTCACTTGCCAGTACCCCCACGCCACTCCCGCCGACTGCTCAGCACACTACTATAATCGTGGCGCCGAACAGCTCATCGCCGACCAGATAGTACACAACGGCTTCGACGTGGTTATCGGCGGCGGCAACTATTACCTCACCTCCGAGAGCGAATCTTATCTGCGTACTAACGGCACCAAGGTTTATCGCAACGACATTAGCGGTATGCGCTCCGACCGCAGCAATAAGATGTGGGCACTCTACGGTGATGTAGATATGGACTATGATATAGACCGCAATCCCGAGGAGCAGCCTTCGCTCGCCGAGATGACCAAGACTGCCATCGGCAAGCTCAGTAAGGACAAGGACGGCTTCTTCCTCCTTGTGGAAGGTTCCAAGGTTGACTGGGCTGCCCATGCCAACGACCCCGCGGCATTGCCCAACGAATTTCTCGCTTTCGATGAGGCTTGTGGTGTGGCACTCGACTTTGCCCAGCGCGACGGCAACACCGTGGTAATCGTGGTGGCCGACCACGGCAACAGCGGCTTCAGCCTCGGACGCCGCGACCTTGGCGACTATGGCCACAAGAGTTTGGAGACACTCTTCAGCCAGGTTAACAAATTCAAGCGTACCGCCGACGGTATGGAGATGCTTATCAACACGCAGCCGTTCGACAGCCTGCGCAGCCTCTTCAAGACATACGAGGGCATCGACCTCACCCCCGATGAGTTCAACCTTATTGTTAACTGCAAGGACTACAAGCAGAGCCCCATTCCAGTGGAGATGCGTAAATCTGACAAAACCTCGCCGCTCTACAGCTCCTATCTTTCTGGCATCATTACCAAGATACTCACCAAGTACACCCCCTTTGGCTGGACCACTGGCGGGCACACAGGCGAAGATGTGTTCCTTGCAGTATATAACCCCAACAACCAGAGGCCGCTCGGCTACACCACCAACATACAATTGGCGCACTACATCCAGAAACTCTGGGGCATGAATGGCAAGATGGACTCTTTCACCGACCAAATCTTTGCACGTCATAAGGAAGTCTTCGCTGGCTTCAACATGGATATTAAGAAATCTGAGAAGGAAAACGTATGGCCCGTGCTCACCGTTACCAATCCCGCTAACGGCAAGAGCCTGACAGCTAAGGCATTCAGCAACATCATAGAGGTTGGCGGTAAGCAGATACAACTGCCCTCCGTCATTACCTACGTTGACCGCAACGATATGTTCTATCTGCCCAAAGACCTCAACAAATATCTTAAGTAGGGAAATTCATCAAAAGCTATCATGACAAAGTCTTTCTCCACGCACTTGTGTGTGTTTATAGCCGGATTACTACTCTGCGTCACTGCGACAGCGCAGGTTAACTACAAAATGTTGCCCGATTACGACTATGTGCCGCCTGTTGACTGGCGTTTGGGCGTAAAGAACGGCAACGCCGGTGAAGCTTCCATGTTTAAAGCACAGGGCGCGAAATCTCCCTCTTTCAGCGTTGAAGCTGAGGAGGAAGAACTTCCCGACCATTGGAATAATGCTCTTTTCAAACACTTCCCTCCCTATTTCTACCAGAGCGGTCCGTCATGTATGTGCTCCAGCTTCACAGGCTATATCTTTACCCACGAGCTGAACAGCTATCGTGACCTCGACGGCTACAATCCTGCCAATCAGATGGCGGTATTCTTCGGTTGGTTGCAGACATTTACCAATAGCTCCAAGGAAGAAATTGAGACCTACAACGGATGCCCTAATGCGATAGACTACAACGGACGCACCCATTCCGACAACTACGGTTTTCAGGACTGGCACAGTCGTGAGGGTGGCTGGATGCAAGGCTATAACCGATGGTATCGTGCTATGTTTAACCGCGCTCAAGGCTTCTATACGATGCCTAACAACACCGGCACCGAGAAAGGTCGCGAGGACACCAAGCGTTGGCTCTACAACCATAATGGCGACACCTCTTTCAAGAGCGGTGGTCTTTGCTACATAGTGGTGGCTTCCAACAGTTGCTATCCCAAGATTGCCTCCACTCCTGCTAACGACCCCACCGGAGCCGTAGGCAAATACTACATCACCGGTTGGAAAACCGAGGTTGACCACGCCATGACCATTATCGGCTGGGACGACCGCATCGAGTTTGACCTCGATGAAAACGGAGTCTATGGCGAGAAGGAAAAAGACGAGGTGGGGGCATGGATTGTGGCCAACTCATGGGGAGAAGGATGGGAAAACGGCGGCTGGGTATATGTGCCTTACCGCTACGGTGGCACCATCGGCAAGGTCACTGCCAACAATTTCTGGCAACCGTATGTTACCTACATCCGCAAGGACTATGTGCCGCAGCGCACTATCAAACTTAAGATGGACTATAGCCACCGCTCAGAGCTTTCTCTGCACGTTGGTATAAGCAGTGACACAGCTGCCACCGCTCCGCAGTACACTCTACCCATGTATTCCTTCCAGCAGGCCGGTGACGGTGCTGAGGATAAGAGCGGCGGTGCTCCCGAGGTTCCAATGCTGGGCAAGTGGGTTGACGGATATCACTACGAGCCGATGGAATTCGGCTACGACCTTACCACGCTCAGTGCAGGCTTCGACCAAAGCAAGCCTCTGAAGTATTTCTTCACCGTCAAATTCCACGGTGGCAAAGGAAACGGTCACCTCTACAACGCTTCCATCCTGGATTACAAACTCGAGACTGAAAACGGCATAGAGATTCCGTTTGATATCGACACCATTCAAATAAGCCAGGCCGCAAGCCAAGGCAACACCATCACCGTCAGCGTGGTGGTGCCGGGTGAAGCCATCAATGCGCCGTCAAATGTGCGCATCGTCAACAATCGCCTCTTATGGGACGCTCCGCAAGGCTCCAGCCTCAAGGTGAAGCACTATACTATTTATAAAAATAATATCCCGACCGCCACTGCTGCCAATACTCAGTATTCCATTGATGACGAGGAGGCCAGCTACTGTGTTTCGGCTGTGTTCGCCTACAAAAAGAGCACTGTAGAATCTGCAAAAAGCGAGATGGCACGGCTACCCATCAAAACTCCCGAGGGCAACAACGTAAGCCTCTCCGTCAATAACGGCACTCTGGTAATTCCCAACGCTTTGCCTTACGCTTTGGAGCAGGGCACTATAGAGTTCTGGATTAAGCCTCACGCTATCGGTAAGACCAATCATCGCCTATGCGGCACCAAGGAAGCCAACTTCAATTTCAAAGTCACTCCCAGCGGCCAGGCTGCTGCCGGTTGGGACGCAGAAAATATGGTCAACACCTCTGCCAAGTCTATCAAGGAAGGCGTATGGACTCATGTAGCCATGACAGTGGATCACAACAATATTACCCTCTTCATCAATGGAATGAAGAAAGGTACCACCCGTTCCATTACATCGAGTGGCATCCCCGCATTGGGCGATATTGTGTTCGGCACAGAAGGCAACCTGCTTGATGCAGATATCGACGAGTTCCGCATCTGGAGCAAGGCACGTACTCAGATAGAAATTTACGGCAACAAGGACGTGGCTGTGAAAGATCCCGCTTCGCAGGGCGACCTCATCTGCTATCTGCCGATGAATATCATCGAGATTGCCGGAGAGCAACGAATTCAAGACTTTGCCTGCAACAACCATGCCTACATTGTGGCCGGCGAAAGCTCGGTTGACGAGAATACCGACATCTTGAAAGGAGCTTCCTTCAAGATGCCTCTCTCCATTGTGGTCAGCGACTCCGTCTATTCAGGGCAGCCAACTCAGTTACGGGCTACCGGCTCGGTCAACGTGGTAAAATGGGAGTGGAGCACTCCGGGGGCTAAGGTTACTTCCTTCTCCACCCGTTCACCGTTTGCGACTTACACCAAAGCCGGCGAATACAATGTAACTCTCACTGGCACCGACACCGACGGCAACGAGACCATCGTAGAAAAGACCGTGAAGGTTTCCGAAGCACAGTTGCCAATACCCGAATTTGAACTCAGCACCACCAGTCAGGCTACTGCTCAGCCCATCACCCTCATTAACCGCACCAAAAGTTCCAACTGCAAATATGTGTGGAGCATTGAGGGACAGGATGACCAATATAGCCAGAACGCCAACGCTGTGTTTGAAGAACCGGGTACTTACGATATCACTCTTATAGCCACCAACGGCACCGGTTCTGCCAGTCTCACCAAGACGGTAAATATCTACACCGCCAAGCCGATGAGCAGCTTCGCCGTCAATCCTGGCAACATTCTGCTGGGAGAAACAACCTATCTGGAAGACAAGAGCACCGGCAAACCCGACAATTGGATATGGACCCTCCAAAACGGCAAGCGCTACCTGCAAGTTGACGGACAGTTCTCTTCGCTGGTGCCTCCCGCACCCGGATACTACGACGTCACTCTGCAGACCACTAACAGCGCCGGCAGCAATATTGAGACTCAGGCTCGCACTCTCTGCGTAAGCAATGCCGACGCTAAGAGCGGCCTATGCTTCGTGGGCGGCAAGGAACAACTGGAGTTTGACCGCCCGTTCCTCGCCCTGCAGAGTACCTTTACCTTGGAGTGGTGGATGAATCCGCAGGTTTACTACGGCACCGGTGGTTTCGACTTTGGAAGCATGACCGCCGACTGCACCGATAAGGGCGTTTACACCGTGACCTACAAGGGCCGCAATTATCAGGTCAGAGACTTCTTTATCCTCAACCAGTGGCACCACTACGCCATCGCGTTCAACCGAGGTAAAGTGGTATTCTACCGTGATGGCGAAGTCATATCCTCCTACAGCGCCAACAGCAACTATACCGCACCATCGTGGGCAAAGACTTTCACCTTTGGCCGCACCGACAACGCGCTGCATGCCTATATCGACGAGATGCGTCTCTGGAAGATAGAACTCAATCAGACTCAGCTCCACTCCGTATGCAATGCTCCTATCAGCAACCCAACTGAGATAGGTAACCTCTGCCTCTATTACGACTTCAACCAGAATGGTGGCGATGTTATCGACCGCAGCGGTCACGGCCTCGATGCACGGCGACTTAACTTCGGTCCCGACGGCGATGCATGGATTATAGAGCCGGGTGTTTTCACTCTTGACTTTAGTGGCGACATCGTAAAACAGGATGTCACAGCCGACTATATGACAAACTACAAGGCTCCGTTCCTTTATAATAACGTGAAGGTGATGCCCGGCATTTACTCTGCTGCCTGTGAGCTGCAGACCAACACCGCACAGTCCACTTGGATTTTCAAGTCTCCCAAGAAAGTCACTGCCCAGGACTACTCCTCCGTTTATGTCGACAGCAACAACAGCTATGTGCTCTCCGCTGAGTCGCGCAGCTATGGCGACCTTGGCGAGTTCTACAATCGCCGTCTGTGGCAGACTGTGAACCTCACTCCGGGCCACTATCGCTTCTCCATAACTCAGGGCCGCTACTTCTCTCCCTACCTCTCTCAGCTGGTAGTATGCGAAGGCGACTCTATCGTTGGCAACGACAAGATTGAAACGGCTCTAGCCAGCACCTATCTGTCAAAGAACAACAGCGTAGAGTTTGACATCGCAGAAGATGGCACCGCCATCAGCCTCGGCATTCTCTACAATCTGCCCATCACGTCTTCGTGCCAGGTGGATGTCAAGGCGTTCACTTTGGAGAAGATAACCTCCGAGTCCCAGACCGCCGATGGAGTGCAATCGGCCTACGACGCCGTTGACAAGGGCATTCTCGACAATATCAGCGGCACTCGCGGTGCCATCCGGGTAGTCAGCGATAATATTATCGACCTCAAAATATATACCGCTGACGGTCGTTGTGTATTCAATGAATATGTGTCGGGTAACAAGCGCATACCTCTCGCTCCCGGCATTTATGTCGCCAACGGCAAAAAAGTCAAAGTTGATTAAAATCCATTACATTCAATTTTCAATCAGATAAAATGAAAGTCAGAAACTTAATCATCGCGAGCCTCCTGTTAGGCTATACCACAGCCGGTTTCGCTCAGCTCTCCTATGGTTGGGAGGAGGCTGCAAAGAGAACTCAGGAGTTCACTTATGAGAAAAACAAAAAGCAGCGCCAGCCCGGCGGAGCCAAGTCTAATGGTATCAAGGGGCCAACCAAACGACCCGACCACCTCAACAATTCATTGTTGAAGTACTTCCCCCCAATCTTCAACCAGGATCATGGCTCATGCGATGCTGCCAGCTACATCGGTTACCAGTGGACCTACGAGCGCAACTGCTACTACGGCCTTGATGCTCAGTATCCTGAAAACCGTTTCACATCGCACTTCAACTTCCTGCTTGCCCACAACTATCAGGGTACAGGTAAAGCCGATATGCTTCAGAATGTGGGCAATCCCTCCGAGGCCGACTATGGCGGCCAGACCTGTTCCAAGTACTTCGGCAGCCAGGACTGCAAAGACCCCAACTACGGATGGATGCAGGGCTACGACAAGTGGTATCGCACCGCCCACAACCGCGACTGGACCGATGCTTACCTTGAGCAGAACGTGATGACCGAAGAGGGTCGTGAGATTCTCAAAGGCTGGCTTTGGAACCACAACGGCGACTACGATTTCAATGCCGGCGGTGTGGCCTGGTTCGGAATGGCAGCCACCGACTATGTTACAGGCACCATTCCCGACACTCCAACCAACAAGGCTCTCGGACTTGTAGGCAAGATATATATGGAAGTATGGGGTCCCTCCTACAACCATGCCCAAACCATCGTAGGTTACGACGACCGCATCGAGTTTGACCTCGACCACAACGGCGTCTATGGCGAAAAAGACAAGGACGAGGTCGGCGCATGGATCATCGCCAACTCGTGGGGCAACGGCTGGCAGAACAACGGCTTCATCTACTGCCCGTATGCCTGCGCCTACACCACCAATACCTGCAGCAGTCCGTGGTCAGTTGACCGCCACTACATCCGCAAGGACTATGAGCCCATCCGTATGCTCAAAGCTAAGATAGCCTTCTCGCGCCGCTCAGCCCTCCATCTCAGTGTTTCTGCTACTCAGGACACCGCCAGTGCTTCCGGTCAGGACTCGCTTGAACTCGACCACTTCAAGTTTGCCGGCGACGGAACTCGCACCACATATATGCCGCCTGAGGTTCCTATGCTGGGTAAGTGGATTGACGGCTATCACTACGAGCCGATGGAGTTCGGTTACGACCTTAGCGACCTCACCAAGAAGTTTGACCGCCGCAAGCCCATCAAGTATTTCTTCAATATCCGCACTCAGCGTAATCTTGCTGAGAATTGGCAGGGCACCGGCCGTCTCTATAACGCCTCCATTATCGACTATGAGCTCGACCAGGCAGGCATTGAGTTCCCCTTCAAGTTTGAGAAGATTGATATTGGCGGCACCGACCAGCTCTATCGCATCTCCGTTATCATCCCGGGTGAGCAGATCAACCCGCCTATCAACCTCGCCCTCAATGATGGCACTCTCTCATGGGAGCAGCCTGCCACCACCTCGCTGCCTATCAGCAAATACTATATATATAATGATGACCGCGTTATCGACTCTGTAGCTGCCAATACACTTAGCTACACTCCCGGTGACAAAGCCAACGATAAAGCCTACGGCATTGCAGCAGTGTATAAGTATCGCCAGAACTCCGTCGTCTCCGAGCAGTCAAACCGCGTCATCTTCCCCGTTGAGAGCACTGGTACCGACAACGTAGTTCTCGAGATGAAGCAAACTCTCGCCACCGTCACCAACGTAGGCTTCAAAGCTTCGCTCGGCGGCACACTGGAATATTGGATCAAGCCCTATACTGTTGACGACTACACGCAGCAGTTTGGCAATACCGCCTACTTCTACAGTTCCTTTACCTACAACGGCAACGTAAAGGCAGGACTCGGCGCCAACAGCGCTTACAATGCTTACAACTGCGAAGTGGAGCCCAACAAGTGGACCCACATCGCCATTGTACGCGACGGAGACCAACTCTACGCTTATATCAATGGTTTAAAGAAGAGCATTTCAGTTTACAGCAAGCCTGCCGGCGTGCTCGCCTTCTCCGATTTCTCCATCGGTCGTGACCCCAACGATGGTCTCATCAATGGCCAGATTGATGAAGTACGCCTTTGGAACCGCGCCCTCTCTGAGACAGAGCTTAAGAACAACCGCCGCACCGAGATAGTCAATCCCGGTCAGCAGACCGACCTCGTGCTCTACTATAAGGGCGACACCTTTGAGGACAGCGACGGCCAGCTGGTGATTCGCGACTATGCTCGCGGCCATCATGCCGTAATCCGTGATCCGGAGAACGCAAAGACCCTCGTTGACAACTCCATCTTCCGCAACGGCTCCAGCGACCTCTCCGTCACCGTTAATGACCCCACCGAGACTCTCTACACTAACACTCCCGTCAAATTCACCGCAGCTATTCCCGCCTGCGCCACCAAGGTGAAGTGGATTATCGACACCGACGAGAGCAAGGCCGTTTACCAGACCTCACCTTATCTCACCTTCGACAAGGCCGGCAACCACATCGTCAAGGTTATCATTGAATATGAAGGCGGCAAGACTCTCGCCTCCAACATGAAGATTGTCAAGGTTCAGGAACTTCCCGCTCCCGTGGCCGACTTTGAGGTCACTCAGGACAATCTGCCTGCCAGCGAGTACTTCAGCTTCGTCAATCGCTCCTCCGCCGTCAACGCCACCTACCAGTGGTCGATGCCCGGAGCCGACGTAGAGCAGGTTCGCGCCACCAACGCCTCCGCTCGATTCCTTCAGGTAGGTTCCTATCCCGTAACCCTCACCGTGACCAACGCTGCCGGCACCGCCACTGTGACAAAGGAGGTCACAGCTATAGCCTCTGCGCCCTATGTGGACTTCGATGTTTCGCCCTCCGCTATCCTCATTGGCGACAAGGTGTTCTTTGAAGACAAGACCATCTACGACCCCGAGGAATGGCAGTGGGAAATCAACCACGTCAGCGGCAAGCGCAACTATGCTATCCACGCCCAGAACACAGCCTTCACCCCGCTGGCTCCTGGCTATTACAATGTCACACTCAAGGCACGCAACCCGCAGGGACAAACCGGCAAAACTCAGCGTAAGATATTCGCTGTCAGCAATGCCGACCCGGGCAATGCCCTCACCTTCTATGCAGATGGCGAATACGTGGACATTCCCACTCCGTTCCCTGCCTCCACACGTTCCTTCACTATCGATTCTTGGCTGCGGCCCGCCGACTTCAACGGAGTTCTCACTTTCTCCACCGAGGACGGCAAATTCTGCACCCGCTCCAATGCCGACGGTTCACTCACCGTGGAGATAGCCGGCAAGTCGGTAACCTCCGACCCTGGCTACTTCATACTCGATGAGTGGCACCACTACGCCGTTACCTTCAACACCGGTAATGTCAAGTTCTATCGCGATGCTGAGCAGTTCTCTGCACCCACTTTGCGCTTGGCACTCAACTGCCCCGCATGGACCGGAACCCTCAAGTTCAGCTCGCCCGATACCCGCTACAAGGGCCTCATCGACGAAATGCGCATCTGGAGCAAGGCTCTCAACCAGAAGACCATCCAGGCCTTCAGCAACCAGCCTATTGCCACCGATGACATTGAAGCCGCCAAGAGCTCCAACGGACTCCTCCTTTACTATGACTTCAACCAGAACGGCGGCGACATTATCGACCGCACCGGTCTCGGCCATACGGGTGCGCGCTGCGACTTCAGCGGAGCCGATGGCGACGCTTGGACCTCCGCTCTTGGCGTGTTCACCCTCGACTTTGAGGGCGACGAGCCTAGCGATGTCAGTGCCGACTACCTCACCAACTACAAGGCTCCGTTCCTCGACAACGGCACCTCTGTATCCACCAGCAACTCCACCAACCTGCTTGGCTTGCTCACCGGCACCGACGACTCCAAATGGGTTATCGAAGGCAGCGTAGTGAGCGAGAAGTCCACCACCGGAGCCCACGTCTATAAGACTCTCAACTCCGACATCAACTTCCGCACCGGCTACTATGGCTTTGCCGACACGCTGAAGAATCATCGCCTCTATCAGACCATCACTCTGCCCGCAGGCTACTACACTCTCAACGTGCGTCCTTCCAACGACGGCGCATGGGTAGCCGACAGCAGTCTGCTCTGCGTAGTCAGGGGCGACGAGTTTGTGGACATGCTCAACTATGAAGAGAAATCCGAAGCCTTCGTGCCGCTCTCTGACGGCACCGTTAACTTCACCGTAGGCGAGGAAGAAGACATTACCATCGGACTCATCATCAACCTCACAGGATGGAACGCCATCGACGTCAATGAATTCCAGCTCATGCGTACACCTGTTCTGGAGGTAGAACCCGATGAAGAGACCAGCATCTACGATGCCGTTGACAACGGCAGCATCCCGCGCTACACGCCAATGGCCAACGCCATTCGTGTTGTCAACAGCGAGATGCGCCCCATGCTGGTATATACTCTTGACGGCCGCCTCGTCTTCAACGAGATGGTGGAAGGAGTACACATCATTCCTTTCGCACCGGGCATCTACATCATCGACGGTGAAAAGATTCAAGTAAAGTAACGAACTACTAACCACACCCAAGAGGGACGGTTTTCTGATTCCGCAGCATAGAATCAGGGAATCGTCCCTTAATATTATATCGTCCCATAATATTATAATGTACGCGCGAGAATTTATAGCGTACAGAATCGTATTAACTGCGATCTCGAACGGTCGCAGTTCGTTCTCCTTTTACCGAAATACGTACGGAAAAGAAAATTTCCGCGGAAACGCAAAAGGTTTTCCGCGGAAGTGCAATCGGTTTTCGGCCGAAAACTTATAAGTTTTCCGCGGAAAACTTTGGCTGAGAACGAGCTTTTTCGAAATTTTGTCTTGATTTCTCGCTGCGAGATCGAAGTTATCTCATTTCTCCACGCAAATTAATAGT
>JAFZXF010000105.1 GCA_017616915.1 Bacteroidaceae bacterium | reverse complement strand
TGCAGGTTCTTCTCGGTCTGCGTGCCAGCATAGGGATTTGCAGGCTTCGGTTCTTCGATGGGTTCGAAAACACTCTTATCCTTCTTGCAGCGTGGACATTTCCAGTCGGCGGGAAGTTGCTCAAACGGTGTTCCGGGGGCTATGCCCTGCGTGGGGTCGCCCTGTGCAGGGTCATATTCATACTTGCAAATGGTACATCTGTATTTTTTCATCGTATTAAATATTGATTGATAGTTATCTATAATAACGGTGGCGAAGTCTTTTTTATTGTACTGAGGCTATAAAAAGGTGAGGCTCATAGCGAGTTGTTGCCTATGGTTTTAATTACTTTCATCGGTAGATCTTACTTTGATTTTGTTCCAGATTTTCTGTTCCAACCAATTGGGTAGCAGCTTTATCAGTACGGGCAGGATATAGTTTGTCGCTCCTGGTTTCACCACATGACGTCTGTGCAGCATACCGCGTAAGGCACGTTTTACCAGCCTCTGCGGAGTGCGGATTAGGCCGACGGCGACGCCGAGTTTCATCATGCGGGGACTCATGCGGTAGAGCGGTGTCGCCACTGCGGCGGGCAGCACGGTGGTTACTCCAACACCGTAGGGCGCTAACTCGAAATACATCGACTTGGAAAAACTCTTCAAATAGGCTTTAGTGGCAGAATAGACCGTGGTGCCAGGCGTAGGCAATTGGGCGGTCATCGATGACATATTGACGATATAACCTCTATGCCGCTCTTTCATGGGTTCGCCGAAGAGCATTACCAGTCGCGTAGGTGTGTCGACATGCAACCGGAGCATAGTCAGAGCCTTGTCGTGTGTGTCGGCGTCGAGTTCGTGGAAGAAGAACATGCCTGCATTGTTGACCAGTATGTCGATATCGAGCTGCTGCTGGCGGCACCAGTCCCACAACTCGTCAGCTGCCGACTCCTTGGAGAGGTCCATATACAGACCCCAGGACTTCACACCATACTCCTCGGTTATTTTATCAGGAAGCGTTGCGAGCAAATCCTTCTGAACAGACACCATCAGAACATTACAGCCCATGGCGGCAAGCTGCCGGCAGTACTCCCAGCCCATGCCCGACGTGCCGCCGGTAACCAACGCGTTATATCCTCGGATGTCTTTGCTCCTACCGTGCTTCATTTCGTTCCATGTTTTCAGGCTGCAAAGATACGAAAAAAGATTGAAGTGCACGGATTCTCATTTTTGACGGAAGACAACAAAAACCGCAGAGTGGCGTTATTCCCTTTAAATAACATATATTGATTCAGGATTCTTCTATGAGAAAATACAAATCCGCTATTATCCTGTTCTTGGTTTTTGAAGCCATTGCGGTGGCTTTGTGGCTAACGTCGGGCAACCTGTTCTTTATGCTCAATTTTAGTTATATCGGATGCTGTCTGGGCATCGGCACGGCCTTGCTGGCGGCGGGATGGAAGTATGCTCGCGAGTTTGTGCAGTTTACCGTAGGTGCATATATGCTTGTGTTCCTTGGCCTGATATGCCGTGAGAACATGCAAATGGAGGGCTTCTGGTACTACCTCTTCTCTGGGGTGGTGGGTGCCGGCGTGCTGCACTATGCCATCGCCAAAATCTTCGGCCCGCTATTGTTCGGTCGCGGATGGTGCGGCTATGCCTGCTGGACGGCTATGATTCTCGACTTGCTGCCGCACAAGAAACCCGCCGGACCGAGACGTCGCCTCGGCTTCATACGCTACATCATGTTCATCCTCTCGCTCGGAGCAGTCGTCCTGCTCATCGCCATCGGCAAGGCCAACAAGACCACGATGTTCTATCTTTTCGTGGCGGGCAACGTGCTCTATTATGTTGTCGGCATCCTCCTCGCCTTGGTGATGAAGGACAACCGTGCCTTCTGCAAATACATTTGTCCCATAACTGTCTTCCTGAAGCCGATGAGTTACTATTCTCTGTTGCATGTGCGGTGCGACGAGAGCAAGTGCATAAAGTGCGGCAAATGCCTTGAGGTTTGCCCGATGGATGTCGAGGTGAACAAGGACGCCCGTAACCGCAAGAACGCCACCGAGTGCATCCTCTGCCAAAAATGCAAGAAGGTCTGCCCCGTCAAAGCGTTGAAATAACAGAATATTTCTATCGACGGATAATAATATCAGCTCGTCGCCGTTATTAGAAGCAAAAACAGTATAACTAAAACGATACCTTGATGAGAGATTGAATACCATTGATGCAAAATGCATAATTCTGTAATGTTCAATTTAAAACTTTCTTATCATGGTAAAACACATCAAACAGGCTGCGCTGCTGCTGTGCATTTCCCTTTTCTCGTTTCTCTCTATTCCAGTTCATGCTCAAGAGCAAGACGGCGTGAATCCTGACAACCGTAAGGTACTCTATGGTATTCACTGGGGATTCACTGAGAACCAGGTCGACATCTACCACTCCGATGCCGAAGGCATTGCGCGTCCTTTAGAACAAGGCAACCACTCGTTCTTCGCGCCGGGAACCCGCATCAACGTGATGTACGATGTTCGGCTGGGAAACCATTTCAGATTGCGGGTAATGCCAGGAGTGTCGCTCGTTGGACGTAACTGGGAGCCGGGCGACATCTCCATCCCCACATCACCATCTGTTGAATATAAAGTGAAAAGCGTGTGTGGTGAACTGCCTGTCGATGTCAAGTTCTATCCTTTCCGCAGGGGCAACCAGGAACTATATTTAACCTCTGGCCTCAGCTACAGCTTCGACTTCAACTCGCTGCGTCGCGACAACGACGAAGGAACTATTCAGCGGCTGAACGCCCACGACCTACGCTACATCTGCGGAATGGGTTATGAGTTCGACACCCGCTACGTGAGGCTCGGCATAGAGCTGAAAGCCACCTTTGGACTCCCCTCGCCAAACATTATCAGCGACACCCATACCGACACCTTCTACTTCCACAGCGGCCCAACCTTTGGCTTCGGCTTTAACATCGAAGCATAGATCTTCTTATTGCAAAAAAAAAGCCGAGGCCTGTAATGGTCTCGGCTT
>JAFZXF010000104.1 GCA_017616915.1 Bacteroidaceae bacterium | reverse complement strand
CTAAACAAGGAACAGACGATAAGGTCCAACCAATCTACGATCTACAGGGCCGTAAGGTCAAGGCTCCTGTCACAGGCAGTATTTACGTTATGAAAGGAAAGAAAATCGTCTATTGATACGACAAATCATTCCAGACTAATGAGAAAGATAAGAATACTGACATGTTGTGTTGCCGCCGCCATAGGGCTGTGCGGCAATGCCATTATTAGGGAGATGCGTCCGCTGCAGCCAGTGGAGGCCGACAGCGTAGTGTTGTATGACTTCTTCTGGTGCAATGTGCAGCGGGAGGCTGACAGTATGGCATGCGAGAGTGTCAGAGCGTGGCCTTGGCAACCGCAGACCATCACGACCGACAAGCTCGACCGCCGCGTCGATGCGTGGAAAAGTAGCCTTGAACAGATGCGCCTGACAGGTGTTCCCTGCGACTCGCTGAAAAAAGGTGAAGAACTGTTCCCGATGCTGAAAGAAACTGTGGAGCTGGGTATGCTGACCCGCGAAGCTCGCTTTTTTGACGTGGCAGAGAGGATGCTGTATAACTCCGTTATGAGGTTCTGGAGGTTCCATGTGGGGTGGAAGGAGAAGAATGAAACTCTCATCCAGTTGATGCGCTCGGTTGGTAGTGTGGCATACGCCTCGTGCGGGAACGATATTTATATAAACATGCTGATGCGCAGCAATGTTCATGTGAAGAACGAGGCGGTGGACTTCTGCATGCAGATTCTTAACAGCAGTCCGTGGTATAACGACACCAGCATCCGCATAGTGAAGGACATGAGCCCCATTGAGGCCGTTGCCGACACAGCGCTGTCGGAATTCCAGCGCCTGATAGTGCATGAAGAGAGCACGGATAGTGTGGATCTCACTTTCCATATCCGCATTCCCTCGTGGACCAGCGGTAGCGATATGCTGCCCGGCCATACAGCACAATGTAAGAAGCAGCCGGTGATTATCATGGTCAACGGGAGCCTATATACGCCTGAGATGGTGGATGGCTATGCCGTGGTGAAAGGTCGTTGGGCTGTAGGCGATCTTATAAGCATCAAGATGCCCACCCCGATTCTGCGTATCACCGAACCTAATCATCCTGATATGGTAGCTCTACAACGGGGACCAATTGTATATTTCACTCATTTTGACTATAAGAAAGCAAATGCTCATCTTAACTTAAAGGATCCAATAAGCCATTTCTTTAACGATAAGGCACAATTTATTGCACTCAAAACAACAAATGAGAATAAATACGGTAAGTTAAAGGGCATTCATTTTCCGTATTATTCCTTTGGTGCGGACCAAATTTTTGTCCCTGCTAAATAGGTTTGGCACGCTTTTTGCCTATGACCGCATTGTGACCGCAAATGCGGTGGAACTTAAAATCAACAATTAAAACAATACATTATGACACTTAAACCATTAGCAGACAGAGTTCTGATCAGTCCGGCTCCCGCAGAGACCCAGACTGTAGGCGGTATCATCATTCCTGACACCGCAAAGGAGAAGCCCCTTCAGGGCACGGTAGTTGCCGCCGGCGAAGGCAAGGAAGACGAGAAGATGATTCTCAAGGCAGGCGACAAGGTTCTCTACGGCAAGTACGCCGGCACCGAGATAGAGTTTGAGGGCGAGAAGTACCTCATCATGCGCCAATCTGATGTGGTGGCAGTAATAGAATAAGGAGATAAGGAGAAAAGGAGTAAGGAGAAAGTTTGATAGTCAATGACTAATTCTTTTAAAGATATTGTTGCATGGCAGAAAGCTCACCAACTTGTTCTGAATGTCTACAAGGCAACGGCAAACTTTCCTGAGTACGAAAAATTTTCGTTGGCATCTCAATTTCAACGTGCGGTCGTATCTATACCTGCTAATATCGCAGAGGGATATCGCAAGGATGGAATAGGAGACAAACTCCGTTTTCTTAACATATCACAGGGTAGCTTAGAAGAATGTCGTTATTATGTCATTCTTTCCAAAGATTTGGGATATATCTCCGAAGATTTGTATAATAATTTAACGGAAAACATTGAAGAAACAAGTAAATTGTTAAATGCCTATTATGCTGCAATTCGCGCTAATCATGGCAAGTAAAAGAATTATCAATCAAATTAAAGGATAGGGCAATACATGAGTAAAATACTTACTCCTAATCTCCTTACTCCTTTACTTCTAAAAATTTTTTATAATCATGGCTAAAGAAATAAAATATGATGTTAATGCCCGCGAGATGCTCAAAGCAGGAGCTGACGCGCTGGCTAATGCAGTAAAGGTTACCCTTGGCCCGAAAGGTCGTAACGTAGTTATTGACAAGAAATTCGGTGCTCCGAAGATTACCAAGGACGGTGTTACCGTAGCCAAGGAGATTGAGCTTGACGACGCTTTTGAGAACGCCGGTGCACAGCTCGTGAAGAGCGTTGCCAGCAAGACTGGTGACGATGCAGGTGATGGAACCACCACCGCTACCGTACTGGCTCAGGCCATCCTTAACGAAGGTATGAAGAACGTAGCTGCCGGTGCCAACCCGCTCGATGTAAAGCGCGGTATCGACAAGGCTGTTGCCAAGGTGGTTGAGTCCATCAAGGGACAGGCCGAGAAGGTAGAGGACAACTACGACAAGATTGAGCAGGTTGCCACTATCTCCGCCAACAACGACCCCGAAATCGGTAAGCTCATCGCTGACGGTATGAGGGCTGTAACCGTAAACGGTGTCATCACTATTGAAGACGGCAAGACCAACGAGACTCACCTCAAGACCGTTGAGGGTATGCAGTTTGACCGCGGCTACCTGTCGCCCTACTTCGTAACCGACACCGAGAAGATGGAGTGTGCTATGGAGAAGCCCTACATCCTCATCTATGACAAGAAGATCTCCACCCTGAAGGACTTCCTGCCCATCCTGGAGCCCGCCGTACAGACCGGCCGTCCGTTGCTCGTGATTGCAGAGGACGTTGACTCTGAGGCTCTTACCACTCTTGTTGTAAACCGTCTGCGTACTCAGCTGAAGATTTGTGCTGTCAAGGCTCCTGGCTTCGGCGATCGTCGTAAGGCCATCCTCGAGGATATCGCCATCCTCACCGGCGGTGTGGTTATCAGCGAAGAGAAGGGCTTGAAGCTCGAGCAGGCTACCATCGATATGCTCGGTACTGCCGAGAAGGTGACTGTCAACAAGGACAACACCACCATCGTTAACGGTGCCGGTGAGGCTCAGCTCATCAAGGACCGTATCAACCAGATCAAGTCGGAGATTGCCAACACCACCTCTTCCTACGACAAGGAGAAGCTGCAGGAGCGCCTCGCCAAGCTTAGTGGCGGCGTATGCGTGCTGGAGGTAGGTGCTTCGTCCGAGACCGAGCAGAAGGAGAAGAAAGACCGCTGCGACGATGCTCTCTGCGCTACTCGTGCAGCCATTGAGGAAGGTATCGTGACCGGCGGTGGCGTGGCCTATCTGCGTGCTCAGGAAGCTCTGGCAGGACTCGAGGGCGACAATGCCGACGAGACCACCGGTATCAATATCATCCGTCGTGCTATCGAGGAGCCGTTGCGCCAGATCTGCCACAACGCAGGTCTAGAGGGTGCCGTGATAGTAAATAAGGTACGCGAGGGCAAGGGCAACTTCGGTTTCAACGCCAAGAAGGAAGTCTTTGAGGATCTCCGCGCTGCCGGTGTGGTTGATCCCGCCAAGGTAACCCGCGTAGCTCTGGAGAACGCAGCCTCCGTGGCAGGCATGTTCCTCACCACCGAGTGCGTTATCTGCGACAAGAAGGAGGAAACTCCCGCCATGCCTATGCCCGCAGGCGGCATGGGTGGCGGCATGATGTAATTCATACTAACCCTAACTAACACCTTAACAGCTATGAAGAAAAAATTCATTTGCGCCGTTTGTGGTTATATCTACGAAGGCGATGCAGCTCCCGAGAAGTGCCCCATCTGTAAGGCTCCCGCTTCTAAGTTCTCCGAGCTCAAGGAGGATGGCGAGACCACCTATGCTACCGTTCATCGCATTGGTGACGGCAAGCCCGAGGGTGTGTCAGAGGAGATGATTCAGGACCTTCGCAACCACTTCAACGGTGAGTGCGGCGAGGTCGGTATGTATCTGGCTATGGCTCGTCAGGCTGACCGTGAGGGCTATCCCGAGATTGCTGAGGCTTTCAAGCGCTATGCATTCGAGGAGGCTGACCACGCTTCACGCTTCGCTGAGTTGCTCGGCGAGTGTGTATGGGACACCAAGACCAATCTCGAGAAGCGTGCTGCTGCTGAGGCTGGTGCTTGCGAGGACAAGTTCCGTATCGCCAAGAACGCCAAGGCTGCCGGTTTTGATGCCATCCACGACACTGTTCACGAGATGGCTAAGGACGAGGCTCGTCATGGTGCAGGCTTTGCCGGACTGCTGAAGCGCTACTTCAAGTAAGCAACCCAACGTCTATCCTACTCTCTGAATGAAACATCTGGCTCTCATCATCGCCTTGGCGTGTGCCGGCAGCGTATGGGCAGACAGAACTTTCAGGGAAGATGTAAATGCTGACAACGCGGTGAACTCCGCCGACGTTGTCAGCATTTATAATTTTATCTTTGGCGGTGCAGAGTCAGGATACTCTCTTGACATGACCGATGTCAACGGTGACGGACTCGTTAATGCCGGCGACGTGGTGCAAATCTATAACAGCATCATTACCGGCAAATATGTCATCGATGACCATAAGCCGCATTATGAGACTGCCAGCGGCACCCTCCGAGCGAACAACAATCTGCGGCTATCCGAGCATTACATCCGCAAGAACTCTTGTGTGCATGCAGAGATGCGGTTTGCCAACAGCCAGCCTATGAACGGGGCGCTGTTCGTGGGGCGAGGCTATGACGAGTGGTATGGTACTTATCTGAAAATAACTCACGATTCCGTTCATATTTTCAGGCGGACGGAGACGGATGAAATCCATGTGCGCACCGAGGCTCACGGACTTACCATTACCGACAGTCTCAGCATTGCCATCATCTGCAACGACACTGAGGCTCGGATAACTCTCCGCTCCAATGGCAGGAGTTTCAGCATGAGTAATTACTGGAACGGTGGCGGGGCGACGTTTGTGCTTAACCAGACTGATCAGCCGATAGAGACTGTCTTGCGCTATTCCAACCCTGATTACCTTTATGACATCTGGATGTTGGGCGACAGCTATCTGTCGTACTCTGCCAACCGCTGGATGTATCATCTCTACGAATACGGCTACACCAGTTGGCTCGCTGATCATCGTGCCGGTGTTAACGCAGCCAAGGCACTCGAATACTTCAAGACCGACCTGCAGAGAGGTACACCGCGCTTCGCTCTATGGCTTATAGGAATGAACGACGGGAAGGACACCGATACACCGCGCAGCCAATGGCTCTCAGCCACGAAGGAGTTTATAGCCCTTTGTAAGAAGAACGGCATTACGCCTATACTCCAGACCATTCCCAACACCTCCACCAAGAGCCATCAGAAAAAGACGGAATGGATTCGCACCAGCGGCTATCGTTATATTGACCTCGCTGCTGCCGTAGGATCGCAGCCCGATGGCACATGGGCTGAAGGAATGCGAGGTCCCGATGGTATCCATCCCACCATACAGGGAGCAAAAGCTATGGCCGAGCAGGTGGTCAAGGATTTTCCTGAGATTGCGCAGTAGGGTAGGCGGGATTGATGTGGCATCCGCTTACTTGATACTGAGCACTACGATTGACTTGGCGGGCACCTTTACACTTACCACTCCATTTTTCAGTTTGGCATCGCTGTAGTCCTTCGGGGCTACTACGTCAGGATGGCTGAAGTCGTTGAAGTCATCGACCCTTTTCGAGGTGAGGATGCGTCCGCTGACCGTCTTCGGCTGATATCCCTCGATGCTGAAGTCGATGGTCTGGTCTTTGTCGAGACTCACATTGGTAACAGCCAGCACGAGGCTGCCGTCAGTCGTTTTCGCTGCTGAGGCTGAGAGTAGCGGACAGGGACGATAACCGGCATCCCTGGCTCCTTCCTTCTCCTTGAAGTAGGCCTTGCTCACCTGCATAATCTCGCTCTCGAGGTCGATGGGCAGGAAGGTGGCTTCCTGGAACGGGGTGTACATCTCAAATACGTGATAGGTGGGAGTCAGCACCATGTGGCCGGTGCCCTTCTGGTCGGTGAGTATCATCGACTGCAGCACGTTGACCACCTGAGCTATATTTGCCATCTTCACTCGGGCGGTGTACTTGTGGAAGATGTTAAGCGACAGCGCTGCCACGAAGGCATCTCGCAAGGCGTTCTGCTGATACAGGTGTCCGGGAATGGTGCCCGGCTCTTCGTCCCACCACGTACCCCACTCATCTACCATCAGACCGATGCGGTTGTACGGGTCTTTCTCGTCCATGATGGCTTTGTGCTTCTTGATGACCTCCTCAATCTCCAGACACTTGCCCAGCGCCCAGTAGTATTGGTCGTCGTTGAACTTCGTGGCAGACCCTTTCGAGCCGCCCCATCCTGAACAAGTATAATAATGTAGTGAGATGCCCTGCATGCGGTGTCCTATACGGTCCATCAGCACTCTCGTCCAGTTGTAGTCGTAGTCGCTGGCTCCCGAGGCGATGCGGAACAGGCGGTTGCCGCTCTGGTCGCGCAGATAGGTGTTAAACTTGCGGAACTCGTCGCTGTAGTATTCCGGCGTCATGTTGCCGCCGCAGCCCCACGCTTCGTTACCTATGCCGAAGTACTTCACGTGCCAGGCTTTGTCGCGTCCGTTCTGACGACGCAGCCGAGCCATCGGTGTGTCGCCGTTGCTGGTCATATATTCCACCCATTGAGCCATCTCCTTCACCGTGCCTGAGCCTACGTTGCCGCTGATATAGGGTTCGCAGCCGAGCATCTCGCAGAGGTTCAGGAACTCATGGGTGCCAAACGAGTTGTCCTCGATGGTGCCTCCCCAGTTGTTGTTGCGCAGCGACGGACGCTGGTCTTTCGGCCCTATGCCGTCCATCCAGTGGTAGTCGTCGGCGAAGCAGCCACCCGGCCAGCGCATCACGGGTATCTTCAGGGCCTTGAGCGCCTCGAACACGTCCTTGCGGTAACCATTGATATTGGGAATCTCTGAATCCTCTCCCACCCAGAGGCCGCCATAGATACAGCTGCCAAGGTGTTCGGAGAACTGTCCGTAAATCTCGCGGTTGATTTTTGCTCCCGGCTGGTCGGCGTGAACTGTGGCCTTTACGTTGTCGGCTGCCGATGCTCCGAGGGCAAGAGCCAGTGTGATGGTTGCGATGATAGCTTTCTTCATGTCTTTTCGGGTTGTCAGGTGAAAGAGGTTTTAATACTTATTAATCAATTGTATAACCGTGTCGGCCTCTTCGTCGGTCATGACGGGGCTTATGGGCAGGCTCAGCTCGTGAGCATGTATATATTCGGTCACGGGGAGCGACATAAGGTTCATCTGCTGGTAGCACTCCTGTCGATGCGGTGCAATGGGGTAGTGGATGAGTGTCTCCACGCCGTTGTCGGCGAGGAAGGCCTGCAGTCCGTCGCGGTCTTCATGCATTATCGGGAAGAGGTGGAACACGTTCATCCCTTCCGGCATTGCCTGGGGCAGCGTCACCGCCGTGGAGGTGATTCCCTCCATGTATCGGCGGGCAATGCTGCAGCGCCTCTCGTTGTCGGCATCCAGATAGCGCAGCTTCACTCTCAGCATCGCTGCCTGCACCTCGTCGAGCCTGCTATTTACTCCCTGATACTTAAACACATACTTGCTTGCAGAGCCGTAGTTGCCCAGTGCCCTTACGGTGTCGGCCAGTTGGGAGTCGTTGGTGGTGACGGCTCCTGCATCGCCCAGTGCTCCGAGGTTCTTGCCCGGATAGAAGCTGTGGGCTGCGGCGTGTCCCAGCGAGCCGGTACGTCTGCCCTGCCGGTCTTTGCATCCATGTGCCTGTGCATTGTCTTCCACCAGCAGCAGGTTGTTCTGTTCGCAAATGTCTGCGATAGCCTCTGTGTAGGCGCACCGTCCATATAGGTGTACCAACAGCAGGGAGCGCGTTCTGGGGGTGATATGCTGCCTTATGAGGCTGTCGTCTATTTCCAGCGTGTCCTGTCGTGGCTCCACGAGGATGGGCGTCAGTCCGCAGCGGGTTATGCCGAGTATGGAAGCGATGAAAGTGTTGGCGGGTACTATCACCTCATCTCCGGGCTTCATCATGCCCATCTGTATATAAGCCTTGTATATCAGGGTGATAGCGTCGAGTCCGTTGGCGCATCCTACGCAGTATTGTTGTCCCAGGAAAGCCGCATATTCTTTCTCAAACAGGCGGTTCTCCTCGCCCTGCAGATATCGTCCGGAGTCCACCACGCGCTGCATGGCTTCCGAAATCTCTGCCTCATGCAGGCGGGTCACCTTCTGCAAATCCAGGAATTTTATCATAGCGTTTTAGTTATTGAGCAGCATTAGACTGCAAAAATACGCAATTATTCTTACGTCTCAAACATTCAGGGCGTTTTTCTGCTTTTTAGGGCGGAAAGTGGCCGTGTTTGGTGACTTTTTCCCGTGAAAAGGTAGAAATTGCTCCAGAAATTGTTGCAGGATAAAATATAAGTGGTATATTTGCAAGGCATTTCCGGATTACACCCGAAAAAACGATTATTTACATAAATTATTAACATCTTATCATGAATACACAACAGATCATGGCCCAGCTTGAGGCCAAGCATCCTGGAGAGGTGGAATTTCTCCAGGCAGTGAGAGAGGTGCTCCTCTCAGTAGAAGAGGTCTATAACCAGCATCCCGAGTTTGAGAAAAACAAGATCGTGGAGCGACTCGTGGAGCCCGACCGCATCTTCACCTTCCGAGTAGTGTGGGAGGACGACAAGGGCGAGCTGCAGGTTAACCGCGGCTACCGAGTGCAGTTCAACAACGCCATCGGCCCCTACAAGGGCGGCTTGCGTTTCCACGCCTCCGTGAATCTCAGCATCCTGAAGTTCCTCGGCTTTGAGCAGACCTTCAAAAACGCTCTCACCACCCTGCCCATGGGCGGTGCCAAGGGCGGTAGCGACTTCTCGCCCCGAGGCAAGAGCAACGCCGAGATACGCCGTTTCTGCCAGGCATTCATGCTTGAGCTTTGGCGCAACATAGGTCCCGATACCGATGTGCCGGCTGGCGACATCGGTGTAGGAGGCCGCGAGGTGGGCTACCTCTATGGTATGTACAAGAAGTTGCAGCGTGAGCACACCGGCACCATCACCGGTAAGGGCCTCGAGTTTGGCGGTTCTATCCTCCGTCCTGAGGCAACCGGCTTCGGCGCCCTCTATTTCGTTAACCAGATGCTCAAGGACAAGGGCCTCGACATCAAGGGCAAGACCGTGGCAATCAGCGGCTTCGGCAACGTGGCATGGGGTGCTGCCACCAAGGCTACCCAGCTCGGTGCCAAGGTGGTGACCATCTCCGGTCCCGACGGCTATGTCTATGATCCCGACGGTATCAGCGGCGAGAAGATCGACTACATGCTCGAACTGCGTGAGAGCGGCAACGACATCGTGGCTCCCTATGCCGACAAGTATCCTTCAGCCACCTTCTATGCCGGTCGCAAGCCGTGGGAGCAGAAGGTTGACATCGCCCTGCCTTGCGCCACCCAGAACGAGGTCAGCGGAGCCGACGCTCAGCAGCTCATCGACAACAAGACCCTCTGCATCGCCGAGGTCAGCAATATGGGTTGCACCGAGGAGGCCACCAACATCTTCCTGCAGAACAAGGCCCTCTTCGCTCCGGGCAAGGCTGTCAATGCCGGCGGCGTAGCCACCAGCGGCCTCGAGATGAGCCAGAACGCTATGCACCTCTCCTGGACTGCCGAGGAGGTAGATCAGCGACTCCATCAGATCATGTCGTCCATCCACGGCCAGTGCCTCAAGTATGGCCAGCAGCCCGACGGATATATCAACTATGTACGCGGAGCCAACATCGCCGGCTTCATGAAAGTAGCTAAGGCAATGATTGACCAGGGACCAATCTAATTGGTCACTGGGCAAGCGGTTGCCTTAGATACTTCGCGAGCCGTAGCAGCATGGTCGCGCCGTCTCGAAAAAGCCAGGAGGCTTTTTAGGCGCGGGTGCGGTAAGCGAAGGCGAGAACGAAGTGGCACGGTAGCTAAGGCAATGATTGACCAGGGACCAATCTAATTGGCCGCTACGCAGAAAAAAGCCTCACAGTTCGCTGTGAGGCTTTTTTAGTGTATAGCTTTTTTAGTGTATAGCTTTTTTAGTGTATAGTTGATAGTTTATAGTTTAAAGTCAGTTTATAAAGTTTATAGTTTATAGTCAGTAGTAAGTGTAGAGTCTTTAAGACTTTTAACTCCGCGAAGCGGCACTTTCAACTGCGCGAAGCGCCTACTGACTTTAAACTTTCAACTTTCAACTTTCAACTCATTCCTCCCCCTTCGGGGGAATTAGAGGGGGCTTTCATTCAAGGGGAAGTATAAAGTCAAACTTCGCTCCGCCCGTATAGGATTTGTCGAGTCTCACTTCGCCACCGAGCGCTTTGGAGATGGTGCGGCAGATGTTCAGGCCGAGCCCCGTTCCCTCTACCGTGTTGAGTTT
The DNA here is from genome assembly GCA_017616915.1 of Bacteroidaceae bacterium. Taxonomy (GTDB): domain Bacteria; phylum Bacteroidota; class Bacteroidia; order Bacteroidales; family Bacteroidaceae; genus UBA6382. Next base: position 2,130 of record JAFZXF010000104.1, on the reverse strand, counting down.
AGTGAAGCGCTCGAAGATGTCGTCTGCCATCGCTGGGTCGACGCCCTCGCCGGTGTCGATGACTGAGAACCTTATCTGTCTGGGTATTTCCTTCACGCGGCATTCCAGGTGTATCTCTCCTTCCGAGGTGTGCTTGCAGGCGTTGGTAAGGAAGTTAATCAGAACCTGTTGCACGCGGCGTCCGTCGGTGTTGATTACTGCGTCGTTTTCCACGTCTGAGGTGTAGTACATGTTCACCCCTATCGGCACTCGGTATTCCACGCTCTTGAGCGTGTTTACGCACAGGTCGTTCACCACTACGGGGCGCTTGGTGATGTGGTAGTTACCGCTCTCCACGTCTGAGATGTTGAGGATGTCGTCCACCAGCATCATCAGCATGTTGGAGTTGTTGAAGATATGCGATGAGTATTCCTCCTTCTCCTCCTCGGTGAGTGTGCCGTCGGGCAGTGCCAGCAGCTGCGAGAATCCCACGATGGCGTTGAGCGGTGTGCGGATGTCGTGGCTCATGTTTTGTATGAATCGTGACTTCCTTTCGCTCTTCTTCTGTGCATCCTCTTTCTGCTCCTCCAGGTCGTGCTCGTAGGTCTTGGTTCGCGTTATGTCGCGGAGGAAGATTATCCATCCTCTCATCTCGCCGTTGGCCATGTAGTACTTCTGAGCCTTGATGCTGAGGTAGAGTCTCGTGGTGGGCGAGTTTTTGTAGTATTTCTTCTTGTCGAAGACATATTCCTGTTCAATCTCAAAGGTGTCCAGGCCGCTCTCCCAGTATTCCGGACTGTCGAGCCTCGGGTCGCGGGGGAACAGGTGGCCTATCACGTCGTTCTTGTCCTTATAGCCCCACATGCGCAGATAAGGCTCGTTGCAGTCCTCTATGCGGCGCATTTTGTCGAGCAGCAGCACCGACACGGGACTACTGTCATACATGGTGCGGAAGAGCGTCTCGCTGAACATCAGTCCGTCGTTGCCCATCATATAATCCGTGATGTCCACTATGAGGGAGGAGAACCTTTTCCTGCCTTGATAGATGAGCGTCCATCTCAGGTATCTGCGCGACGCCATGGCGAAGTAGTAGTAGGTCTTTTTCTGCTTCAGCCTCGTAAAGCCCAGCAGCTCCTTTGCGAAGGGCAGGAACACGCCGATTCTCAACAGGTCTTCGCCCTCCATCTGGCCCTGAGTCTTGCCCAGCATCTCCGCTGCCGACTCCTGCACCTTATGGGCGTAGATAGCCACCGGATTCTTGTCTTCGTCGGCCAATATCTCCAGTTCCATCGTGCCTCGGTTCTCGGCAATTGCCGGCACCACGGGGTTGTGTGTATCGGTTGCCGTCGGTTTGTCCTCCATGTCGAGCATCACGTAGCCCTGCAGCTGGCCGTTCTCGTCCATCATCTTCTTCACTCGGGTGAACAGGCGCATCTTGTCCTTTCTGGCGGTGATGCCCGCGTGTTGCAATGCCCCGAAGTCGAAGTAGTGCCACTCCGAGAACATATCCTCGTTGGCGAGCCTCTCCTTCACGCTGGGCCCGAAGATATCGTCGCGTAGGATGTTAGCGCCCAGCACGGCTTGCTTGTCGCGAATCTCGAGCATCTGGATGGCATAGTCGTTGATGGCCACTAGCACACCTTTTTTATTGAATAGGGTGATGGCTATTGGCAGCGAGTTAAAGAGCTGCGTGGCTTTACTGTCGGATCTGTTCTTGATTAGATCCAGTAGCAGTTGGTCGAATCCTGGTATTTGCATGGTGTGAAAATTGATAAAAGGACGTGTTTTATATGTTCAAGTTGCAAAAATACTTAATTTTTCGAAAAATCAAAAAAATAACGGAAAAAATTTCGAAAAACATCGAAAAAATATCAAAAATCACACCGATTCGCAGAAAAATGTAAGAAAAAGACAGTGGAAAGCCTAGTTTTAAAAAGGCGGAGGCCCATTTTGAAATTTTCATTTTTTTACTTGTATTTATTTGCATTTCTCATTATTTTTTCGTAACTTTGCACTCAGAAACCTGCTGAAACAACCAGAAAAAGGCTAGGTTTCTGGCGCCCGCCGCAAGATATTCGCACGGCCGCCACAAGACTTTGCGCCGCCCGCCACAAACGTTTGCGCCGGGCGGCGCAAACCTGTTATAAGGCG
>JAFZXF010000103.1 GCA_017616915.1 Bacteroidaceae bacterium | reverse complement strand
CTTCTCCTGCCCTTTGGCGTTGGCGGCATCTCCCGACAATACAACCAGTTTTCTTGGGCCGGAGTATGATTGTCCGTAGGCTCTCATTGGGAGTGGACTACATATATTACCGTCAGAGGCTATACGCCCAACAGAAGTTGGATCCGCAGTCTCAATAGGTCCTCCCTCGTATCCAATGTCCGTCAGTGATTTGGAACAAGAGACCAGTAGGGCGATGCCGGCGATGAAGCTTAGTGTTTTGATAGAAGTTTTCATAGCGCTTATATTTTATGATTCCTTCTAATTACTTTTCCTCACCTTCCTCGGACTGATGGCCGATAATAATATTGTATAAGGGATTGTAAATAGTGGTAACAACCGGAGAGAGGTCTTTGCCCATTAGTTCCACTTTCAGATAGACATTTGAACTGTCATCATCGGGGAAGCCAGCCTTGTACCAGTTTTTGCCAACATATTGCACATCGCAGAAAGAGCCGGCCTTCACCCCTTTGCCTAAGAAAATGCCCCAGCCCTTATAAGTTGTGTTACCCACGCTGTCTGAAGGCAGACGCAGAATCTCTTTCATCATCTCCTCGGGAAAGAGTTTCCTGTATTTCTTTGCCATACTGCCGGAATCGAACTTTTTGGACAGAAGTAGTTTGTGGTAGAACTTCTGCAACTCGACAACCCTTTGATGCACACTGGCCGCGGTGGGGCGATAGGGAGGGAATGGAAAGTATCCCCCGTTTATGCCGTAGGGAATATATACCGACGTAGGAGACGTCTGCCAAGTATCGTAAGCAGCTCCTCCCGGCGGATATTGGGGAGACATTGAAATGGAATAAGGAGCATCTTCGGAAATATAAAGAATTTCCCCCAATGAAGTTATTGTTCCAAGTATAAAGCAAAGAAAAAAGATTCTTCTCATGTTCCCAAGTTTTTCAAATTAGTCTACCAGTTACAATACAGTAATATTACCATTCGTGGCAGTATATTGACCACCTATTACTTCTAATCGGAAAGAAACGACAACGGTTTTATTCTCAGAATAAGATGTAGTCTCTACTCTTCCATCGCTATACCTAGTTATTATCGTTCCAGAAAAAGGACGGTTCTCGAAATAATACTGTACTACATCCATATTCCCTGCTCCCATTGGATTGTCTATTTGAACACTCATGTCCACGTCATTAGAAGTATATGTGACATCCGAATTCTCCTCATTGTTATGTACAGTATGTACGTTACCTGTGAAATGAACGGTAAAAGATGTTTGTATTAACTCGCATGAAAGATGTACACCTGCCTGATTCTTCTTTACACGGAATTTCGCACTTCCGGAACCTGAACCTTCCCATGAGAAAGGATTTATCCACACTGTTACAGATCCCAGATTCGTTGTTGCTGTGTAATAATCAATATAAGTTCCACCACCGCTACCTGATCCTGTTGGAGGAAGTCTCAGACCGCCTTCATCCTTCACGTCGTTACCATTATCTTGCGGCTCATCGTTGAGCACGATTTTCTTTATGTTCTTCATAACTATTCTATGTCTTATAAGGTTTTATGCTTTTGCCTCAAGGAAGTTCTGACCCCCTCCTATTATTATATACGCATGCATGACAGATTTTTTCCTCTTTTTTCTGTTAAAAAATCATAAATGCGGAAAAATCCTTACGTAATGCACGAAAACACGGGACGTGCCCTCGAAATCTCAGAGCACACGCAAGAAAACTCAGAGCACGCGCACGCGCGTGAGAACGTTCTATATTTTCGCGCGCACGCGAAAACATCTAGGGGGGGCACAAAAAACGCCGCCGGCACATCAGTGCCGGCGGCATTTGCTTTTATTCTGTCATTTCTCCGCGGAGGCTTCTCGTCATGAGCTGACGCACTGCGTCGGGCTCATCAGGATAGCGCGCAAGGAGGTACATGAGCTTGGTGACGGCGCTCTCCACGGTGATGTCACGCCCGGAGATAACGCCGGCCTCCTGCAGATGGTAGCCGCAGTCGTAGCGCGACATCTCGACCCTTCCCTGTATGCACTGGCTCACATTAACGATGACCTTGCCACTCTTGGTGCTCTCCCTCAACGCCCGCAGCAGCCACGGATACTGCGGCGCATTGCCGCTGCCGTAGGTGCGCATCACGATGCCTCGCACTCCCGGCGCCATGATGATGTGCTTGATGATGTCCTCACGTATGCCGGGGAAGAGTGAGAAAATAATGACGCGAGAGTCGAGTTGAATTGAAAATTGAGAATTGAAAATTGAACATTGAACATTATCTAAGTCCGGTTTTCTAGTTCTAAGTCCAGTGTGGGTGTTGGGCTTGAGGATGCGGTCGGGATGGTATGTGATTTCGACGCCGACGTCGGCGAGGGGTGGATAGTTGAACGAGGCGAAGGCGCTGAAGGCTTCGGCGCTTTTCTTGGTGGTGCGGTTGCCGCGGAGGAGTGCTCCTCCGAAGCAGATGCCTACCTCGGGCACGAGGGCGTGGCCCTCTGAGTCGGTGGCGGTGGCTATTTGTACGGCGGTGATGAGGTTCTCCCTTCCATCGGTGCGGAGTTGGCCCACGGGTAGCTGCGACCCTGTGAGGATGACGGGCTTGGTGAGGTTCTCGAGCATGAACGACAGGGCGGAGGCGGTGTAGGCCATGGTGTCGGTGCCGTGGAGGATGACGAAGCCGTCGTAGGCGTCATAGTTGGCGGCGATGGTGCGGGCGAGCTGTATCCACAGCTCGGGACTCATGTCGCTGGAGTCGATGGGCGGAAGTGGGTTTCCGTCAGCATCGGCCCACTGGCCGTTGTCGATCTGGGCATCGAGCTGGGTGAGCTCGGGCACATTGGCCAGCAGATGGCTGAACGAGAATGGCTCGAGGGTGCCGGTGCGGGGATTGCGGCTCATGCCGATGGTGCCGCCGGTGTATATGAGGAGAAGCTTTTTCAAGTTGAGATAACGAAGTTAACAGGTAGTTAATGAGTAGTTAACGGGTAGTTAATAGGAAGTTAACGGGTAGTTAATAGGTAGTTACCGCTTCGCTCAGAAGTTAACGCTCTCAAAGCCGCGATAACTCCAAAAACTTCTTAACTTCTAAGTTTCAAAACTCAAAAACTTATAAACTGACTTTAAACTATACACTATCCACTATACACTTTATATTACAGTACTCCGCGTCCGTGGCAGTTTTTGAATTTCTTGCCGCTGCCGCATGGGCATGGGTCGTTGCGCCCCGGGAGCTTTTCCTTGATGACGGGCTGTGCGGGCTGCTGTTCGCGGGTGTCGCGGTTGGCTGCTGCTCGCTGTGCGGGGTCGGTGAGGTCGGTGCGGCTCTCGGTGTAGCGTGGCTGCGGAGCGCGTCGCTCGGGTCCTGCCTGCTGCACGTCCTGCGGGTCGCGCATAGGTATCTGGCATCGCATGAAGATGCTTACGACGCGGTCGTAGATCTTATTGATCATATTGTCGAAGAGTGTTGCGCTCTCGAGTTTGAAGATTACGAGCGGGTCTTTCTGCTCATAGCTTGCTGTCTGGACGGAGTGCTTGAGTTCGTCGAGGTTACGGAGGTTCTCCTTCCACTCGTCGTCGATGATTTGTAGGAGGATGGCTTTCTCGAACTGCTTGACGAGTGACTTGCCCTCGGTCTCTACGGCTTCCTTGAGCGGCACGGCGATATTGTAGATGCGCTTGCCGTCGGTGATGGGCACTGCGATGCGCTCATAGCGGTCGCCCTCGTTCTCATAGACTTGCTTGATGACAGGGGTGGCTACCTCGGCCATGCGGTCGGTGCGTCGGTGGAAGTTGGCCATCGCTGCCTGGAAGGCTTGTTCGTAGAGTTCCTCACGGGCTACGGCGCCATTGAGGTCGTTCTCGCTGAAGGGTACCTCCATTGCCATGACTTCGAGGAATCGGCGCTGACAGCCGGCGAAGTCGTTCTGGTCGATGATGTTGAGGGTGCGGTCCCAGATCATATTGGCGATGTCCATGCCGATGCGCTCTCCCATGAGTGCGTGGCGGCGCTTCTCGTAGATGACGGTACGCTGCTTGTTCATCACGTCGTCGTACTCGAGGAGGTGCTTACGGATGCCGAAGTTGTTGCCCTCGACTTTCTTCTGTGCACGCTCGATGGACTTGTTGATGAGGGGTGACTCGATGACTTCGCCCTCCTTGAGTCCGAGGCGGTCCATAATCTTGCTGATACGCTCAGCGGCGAAGAGTCGCATGAGCTGGTCCTCGAGGGAGACGAAGAATACTGACGAGCCGGGGTCGCCCTGACGTCCGGAACGTCCGCGGAGCTGGCGGTCAACGCGTCGGCTCTCATGGCGCTCAGTGCCGATGATGGCGAGTCCTCCGGCGGCCTTGACCTCATCGGAGAGCTTGATATCGGTACCACGACCGGCCATATTGGTGGCGATGGTGACGGTGGACGATTGTCCGGCCTGTGCCACGATGTCGGCCTCCTTCTGGTGGAGCTTGGCATTGAGCACTTGGCAGGGAATCTTGCGGAGGTCGAGCATACGCTTGAGTAGCTCGGAAATCTCGACGGAGGTGGTGCCGACGAGTACGGGGCGACCGGCCTCACGCATACGGGCTATCTCGTCGATGACGGCGTTGTACTTCTCGCGCTTGGTCTTGTAGATGCGGTCGTTGAGGTCGCGGCGTGCCACGGGCTTGTTGGTGGGAATCTCCACGACGTCGAGCTTATAGATATTCCAGAACTCACCGGCCTCGGTAATGGCGGTACCGGTCATACCGGCGAGCTTGTGGTACATGCGGAAATAGTTTTGCAGGGTGATGGTGGCGAAGGTCTGAGTGGCTGCCTCGACCTTGACGTGCTCCTTGGCCTCGACGGCCTGATGGAGACCGTCGCTCCAACGGCGACCCTCCATGATACGGCCGGTCTGCTCGTCGACGATCTTGACCTGTCCGTCGATGATGACGTAGTCGTCGTCGATATTAAACATGGTGTAGGCCTTGAGGAGCTGCAGGATGGTGTGGACACGCTCGGACTTGACTGCGTAGTCGGACATGAGCTCGTCTTTCTTCTGGAGTCGCTCCTCATCGCTGAGCGAGGTGTCGCCCTCGAGTGCGGAGAGTTCGCCGGCTATGTCGGGGAGCACGAAGAGGGTGGCGTTCTTGACGGCATTGGCGAGCCAGTCGTTGCCCTTATCGGTAAGCTCTACGGACTTCTGCTTCTCGTCAACGACGAAGTAGAGGGGCTCTACGGCCTCGGGCATGCGGCGGTTGTTGTTCTCCATATACATCTCCTCGGTCTTGAGCATGCCGGTCTTGATGCCGGGCTCGGAGAGGAACTTGATGAGGGCCTTGTTCTTGGGCAGTGCCTTATGGGAGCGGAAGAGCTGCAGGAATCCCTGCTCTTGCTGCTTTTTGTCGTCGGAGGCGATGAGCTGCTTGGCCTCGCTCAGGAGCTGGGTGGCATACTTGCGCTGCACCTCGTAGAGGCTCTGGATGAGTGGCTGATACTGCTCGAACATCTGGTCTTCGCCTTGGGGCACAGGACCGGAGATGATGAGCGGGGTACGGGCATCATCGATGAGCACTGAGTCGACCTCATCGACGATGGCGTAGTTGTGGGAGCGCTGCACGAGGTCCTGCGGCGCGGTGGCCATATTGTCGCGGAGGTAGTCGAAGCCAAACTCATTGTTGGTACCGAAGGTGATGTCGGCCTGATAGGCACGGCGGCGCTCCTCGGAGTTGGGCTTGTGCTTGTCGATGCAGTCGACGGACAGGCCGTGGAACATGTAGAGCGGGCCCATCCACTCGGAGTCACGCTTGGCGAGGTAGTCGTTGACGGTAACGACGTGAACGCCGTTGCCGGTGAGTGCGTTGAGGAATACGGGGAGGGTTGCCACGAGGGTCTTACCTTCACCGGTGGCCATCTCGGCGATCTTGCCTTGATGGAGCACAACGCCACCGAAGAGCTGCACGTCGTAGTGGATCATGTTCCACACGGTTTCATTGCCGCCGGCTACCCAGTGGTTGTGGTATACGGCCTTGTCGCCATCGATATCCACGAAGTCGTGGGTTGCTGCCAGCTCGCGGTCGAAGTCGGTGGCGGTGACGATGATGTCCTCCTGCTCAGCGAAGCGTCGGGCTGTGCTCTTCATGATGGCAAGCGTCTGGGGCAGAATAGCGTTGAGCTCCTGCTCCATGCGGTCGAGCACTTCCTTCTCGAGCTTGTCGATATGGTTGAAGTGGGTCTCGCGCTCTTCGATGGGCAGGGTCTCGATTTTCTCTCTCGTGGCCTGAATCTCGCTGCGGAGGTCGTCGGCGCAGTGCTGCACCTGCTGCTGCAGCTCCTTGGTCTTGGCGCGGAGAGCATCGTTATCGAGTTGGTCTATATCTTCATAGGCGGCCTTGATCTGCTCCACATAGGGCTGGATTTCCTTCATGTCGCGAGAGGCCTTATTGCCGAAAATTTTTGTTAGAACGGATGTTATTGACATAGCTTTGTTTCTAATTGAAAATTGAGAATTGAAAATTGAAAATTATATGGATTTGATGATTATCGAGTGGGTAGTGGTGCGGTGCGGCAGGCATTGGGAGCCCGGATTCGCATGATGCCGGCCACCGTGGGTGCGATGCAATCGGTGGTGACGGGTGTGTCGATGGTCTCTGCGGGGAGCTGGAGGCCGTATATTATGATTGGGAAATTGACATACGACTCACGAACGAGGCGCTGCTGTCCGGTGGTCTCGTTGACGAGGTGCCATCCGGGAGCCACACGGATGAAAAGGTCGCCGGAAAGGGCGGGGTTGTAGGCATTGCGCAGCGAACTGAGCCCGGGCACAGAAGCTCCGAGCAGCAGGCTGTGAGTGGTATAGACGTCCTTCACTCCCTCACACTGGAGCAGCAGTTCCTGACTGCGGTCGAGAACCTCGCTGACATTGAGCTGGCGCTGCTCTATGAGGGTGCGGTTGAGATAAATCTGATTGTCGTAGATAGCCTCGATGTAATTGCCCTCGCCATAGACGGCCATCAGCATCATATTCAGCAAGTTGGCTGTGCGGTCGATATGGAACTGACCGGTGGGGATGCGGTAGGGCTCGAGGTCTTCGGTCTCCTCGTCGGGAGTGCCGGTGGAGGTGAGGATAAAGAGGGCGTTGCCACTGCCCACCGACTGCTCGGCAGCACGGATAAGCGATGCCACGCTGCGGTCGAGAGCCGGATAGCTCACCTCGGCATTCTGGTTGGCGGCAGCGAGGGTGACAGCGAGGTAGTCGGGCACTTCGTCGATGCCCAGAGTGGTGCAGCGGAGCAGCGTTTCAGCCATCGAGACAACGGCCTCGTTGGAGTCGGTGCCAGGCGTTGCAGCACCGCTCACCCATTGGGGTAGTTGGGCGGTGTAGTAAGTGGACGAAGCCCAGCGGCCGCTCTGACTGTCGAGCCAATAGACTCCGTCGGCGGAATGGCCTGCGGAGAGGATGGCTGCATCGCTGTAAGGTGCTATGGAATATACGAATCCACGACCACGCGTGGACACTTTCAGTTCGTCGGCAATGGTGGACACGCCGAGGTTGCGCGGCGAGAGATTCTCAGTGGTCTGGAGTCCCTTCACGCTGGGATCCTCAACGCAGAAGACGGGGCGCAGAGTGGAGCGCGAGAGCCATTGCATACCGATGATGCCGTGGTCATAGGGCACTGTGCCGGTGGCGATGGTGGCTATCGATGCAGCCCGATTGGGGGCGGCATAAGGACACTGAGCGTGGGTATAGACCTGACCGTTCTCGAGCAACAGGCGGAAGCCGTTGGAAGTGTAGAGCGGCATGAAGGCCTCCAGCAAATCGCTGCGCAGTCCGTCAACGGTGATATTGACAACGATGCGGGGTGTGCGGTCGGCTGCATAGGTGGTAAAGGGAACGAGCACGCCGAACAGGAGTAGCATTGAGCGTTGAGAGCCCCCTCTTGCTCCCCCCAAGGGGGAGGACATTGAGAATTGAGAATTGAGAATTGAGGATTGCCGTATCCTTCTGCTTACCAACAGGGAGAGGAGGCTGCGAAACAGTAGCAGCGACGTGAGCACAATCATCGCGGGGCTCACATACTGCGGAATCAATGGCAGAGCTATCAGGAAGGCTGCAATCACGGGGGCTGCCACACAGTGGTAGAGGTGGTAGCAGCGAGTGCGTCCGCCCTTTATCTGCCACCACAGGCCGACCAGTGGCAACGGATTGAGCACCCATACCTGCCAGTTGGAGCCGACGGTGGGATGGGTGGAGAAGAAGAACAAAAATGCAACGATGATGCCGCCGATGCCCTGCAGCAGCAGGAGCGCTGTGTCAATGGGCCAAAGGATGCGGCGACGGCGATACTCGAACAGGCCGATAATCAGCCCTGCTACCAGCAGCACCACAGCTACAGCCAGCGGCGAGAGCGGGAAAGCGGGCTTGAAATCAATGGGAGGCAGGTCGAGAAGGCGATGGCGCGGACCGACGATAGGCCGCTTCATGCCGGTGGAGTCGTCGGTGACGGTGAGCGAGAAATCGGCCTCCATTATCAGCGGAGCGAACTGCAGCACACGGCCGGTAGCCGGCTGGTCGGCTTCGCTGCCAAGCAGGAGATCCTGACCAAACTCCGACCACTGGAAGGGCCGGCAATAGAAATGCACCGCATCGCGCAGACTGCGGTTGTTGGGGCGATCGGGATAGTGGAGTTTGGAGTCGATACACTCCTCAATCTTATCCCTGACGCGGGTGGCGCAGTTGTCGAAGAAGAAGCTATAGCGATAGACGCAGTTCTCCGGACGGCAGTTCACCAGCAGCGCATCAAACAGGCGTCTGGCCTCAGCCTGAGAGATATTGAGCACCTGCTCGTCGATATAGATGCCCTTGCGCCAGTAATGATTGATGAAGTCCACGGTTTGCTGCATGGCACATACATAGTCGGTATGGCCCAGAGCAAAACGGAGGGCGAAATTGCCGGAGTTGAAGTCGAAGATGCCGTAGTTGAACGTCACATCGAGCCCGGCGGAGTCAAGACACAGCACACGTATGGCCGAATGGCCGTAGTATTCATATATCTCCTCGCCCGGACCGCAAGTCAGCAGGCTCACCTGGAGGTGCATGGTGCTGTCCACCGACATCACCGCCGAGTCGGAATCCACGTTTGGAATCCCCTGCCGACCATCCTGCGCAACGACGTAGGCGGTGGTCAGCAACGATGCTGCAAGAAGGAGAGAGATATGTCTTACTAACGCGCGCATGCGTTCATTATATATATTAATATAAGGCCGCCCCTATGAAAAAGATAGAGCCGGCCCCACTAAGTTTAATCAGAATTCGGAATTATGCGCCAATGATGATGTTATACACTGCAACTACGTCACCGGAGTTTACAGAGCCATTGCCGTCAACGTCAGCAGCAGCTTCATTGATACCTGACTCTTCACCAATAAGGATGAAGTTGTAGATAGCCACTACGTCAGCGGAGTTAACAGAGCCGTTGCCGTCAACATCGCCGGGAATGCCGGTATTCTCTTCGAAAGTAGCAGAAACAGAGATGTTCTTGGAAAGCTTCTCGATAACATAGGTACCTTCTTCAGTAACGTCGCCCACTACATCGGTGCCGTCAACATAGAGAGAAGCCAGTTTATAGTTCTCATCGGGAGTGATTACGAGGGTTACATCCTCACCAGTGTTGATAGTAGCGGCAGCTACAGAATTCTTGGAAACAGCGCCAGTACCCATAATCTCAATCTGGCCACCTTCGCCGGTGCTTACTGACACGGTGAAACGCTTGTTACCATTAACATCGTTGTTTGCAAATACCTGACCAGCGATGGCAGTCAGCATGATGCAGATGGAAAGTAAAGTCTTCTTCATTTCTTTATCTTTTTATTAGTTTTTAAAATTCTTTTCTCCGGCTTCGCAGAATCAACTCATCCCACTTGGCCATAAAATTGTTGTGCAAATATAGACATTTATATTTTTCCGAACAAATAATTTGGGATTTTTTTTGCTTTTATGAGTAAACTTCGTTGATTTTTCATCTCAAAAGCCACTTTTTTGACCATATTTACACCGTTACCAATGTGTCAACGTCCACTTCCGCAGGCAGCACTTCCCGACCATGAAGTCCCTCATCGGTTATCTCGATAAGGAACGAGAGAAGTATCTTCTTGGGATTGAATTTCTTCACCAGGCGGTAGGCTGCCGATGCCGTGCCGCCGGTAGCCAGCAGGTCGTCGTGGATCAGCACCACGTCATCAGGACCAATGGCGTCGCAGGCTATCTCCAGCGAGTCTTCGCCATACTCCTTGGTGTAGGTTTCGCGGATAGTGGCGGTGGGCAGTTTGCCGGGCTTACGGGCTAGCACAAAGCCTGCATGCAACTCTTTGCTCAGGATGGCGCCCATCAGGAAGCCGCGTGACTCAAGGCCCACTATCTTGGTGATGCCCTCGTCCTTGTAGCGTTCAACCAGGAGTTCGGTCATTACATCTATGCAGCCGGGGGTCATAAACCAGCTGGTGATGTCACGGAAATTGATGCCCGGCTTCGGAAAATCGGGTATGCTTCTAAGGCTGTCAATTAGAAATTGTCTAGGATTTTTCATCTCATAAATGTTATTGAGCCGCAAAAATACGAAAAAATTAGAAAAAGCACAAGCGTTAGAGATTTTTTTTCTAAATTTGCCAACAAATCAACTATTCCCAACATGAAAAAGCACATTTTCGCAGCCGCCTTAGCGGTAATGGCTCTATGCACCACTGCCGGAGCCCAGAATCAGAACATTGCCTACAAGGACGGCAACGTCAGGTTCACCGTCATCACCGACGGAGTGATAAGAATGGAGTACGCACCCAACGGGCAGTTCACCGACGAGCCCTCCTTCGTTGCCGTCAACAGGAGCTATCCCAAAGCCGACTTCAAGGTTAAGGACGGTAGCACCGTAGAGGTCAGCACAGCCCTCATGACATTACGCTACAAGAAAGGCAGCGGACCCTTCACCGACAAAAACCTCACTATCACCGCCGCCAAGGGACAGAAGCCATTCACCTGGAAACCAGGTACTCAGGACACACTCAACCTCAAAGGCACCTACCGCACCCTCGACGGATACGACGGCGACCGCCACTGGGATGGCAATAAGAAAATGCCCATCGAGGACGGACTGCTCAGCCGCAGCGGATGGACACTCATCGACGACTCCCACAACTTCCTGTTCGACAACAGCGACTGGGCGTGGGTTAAGGAGCGCCAGCCCAGCGAGGGAGCACAAGACCTCTACTTCATGGCCTACGGCACCAACTACAAGAAAGCCCTCAAGGACTTCACCCTCTTTGCCGGCAAGGTGCCACTGCCGCCACGCTACGCCTTCGGATGGTGGTGGAGCCGCTACTGGAGCTACTCCGACTCCGAACTGCGCGAACTGCTAAGCCACATGGACGCCATGGGACTGCCCCTCGACGTGCTCGTAATAGATATGGACTGGCACTACGCCGACGGCAAACGAGGCGGATGGACCGGCTACACATGGGACACACAGCTCTTCCCCAACCCAGCCAAGTTCCTCAACTGGCTCCGCGACGAGCGGCAACTCAAAGTTACCCTCAACCTCCATCCAGCCGACGGAGTAAGAGCCTTCGATACCCCCTACAAGGCTATGGCCCAGTATATGGGCGTTGACCCCGACAAGGGCGAGCAGATACCCTACGAAGGCAGCAACAAGCGATTCATGAGCGGACTCCTCGACGTGGTGCTCAAGCCCATGCAGGACCAGGGCGTCAGCTTCTGGTGGCTCGACTGGCAGCAGTGGGCCAACGACAAGAAACTCACCGCCCTCAGCAACACCTGGTGGATCAACTACGTATTCTTCACCCACATGCAGCGCACCCGCGACACCCGGCCCATGCTCTACCACCGATGGGGCGGACTCGGCAACCACCGCTACCAAATAGGATTCTCCGGCGACGCACAGATCACCTGGAACAGCCTCAAGTTCCAGCCCTGGTTCAACAGCACAGCCTCCAACGTGCTCTACGGATTCTGGAGCCACGACATCGGCGGACACTACGGTCCCAAGACCATCGATCCCGAGCTATATATTCGCTGGATGCAGTTCGGAGCACTAAGCCCCATCTTCCGCACCCACTCCAGCAAGTCGCCAGGCATGAACAAGGAGCCCTGGACCTTCGACTACAAATACAGCGACATCCTGCGACAGGTCATCCTCGACCGATATAAGATGACACCTTATATATATACTATGGCGCGCGAGGCCTACGACGACGCAATCTCAATCTGCCGCCCCATGTACTACGACTATCCCGAGGCCAACGAGGCCTACCTCTATAAGTACCAGTATATGTTTGGCGACCAGATGCTCGTTGCACCCATCGGCGAAGCCATGCAGGACGGCGTCTCCGAGGTCGAGGTGTGGCTGCCGCAGGGCAACGACTGGTACGAGGTCAGCACAGGCACCCTGCTCAAGGGCGGACAAGTCGTCAAGCGCACCTTCCTTCTCGATGAATACCCCCTCTACGTCAAGGCAGGCAGCATACTGCCTTACCACACCGGCAATGTGCAAAACCTCCACGGCAACAACGAACCCATCACCGTCACCGTATTCCCGGGAGCCGACGACGGTACCTTCACACTCTATGAGGACGCCGGCGACAGCAAGGACTATGCCAACAGCTACGCCACCACACTGCTCACACAGCACCGCGAGGGCAACACGCTCACCGTGCGCATCGGATCCAGGATGGGACAGTACAAAGATATGCCGCGCGACCGCGAATGGCAGGTCAAAGTACTCTGCACCACTCTGCCCGAGAAGATTATCATGAACGAGGCCGAGGTGCCGTTCCGCTACGATGCCAAGGAACTCGCACTCATCATCGATGTGCCCGAGACGGCAGCCACCAAGACCAAGACACTCGCCATCACATTCCCCAAGGGAGCAGTCACCGGTTCTGCCGCTACCGGTGGAAGCGACTTTGCCGATGGCACACTCGGCAAGATGAAGCGTGCGAAGCAGGCGCTGCTCGACTATAAGAGAAAGAACTGCCACCTCACGCGTACTAACGAACTGTCCGCGATGGAGACCGTCGTGCAGGCCATCGACTATGAGCCCGCGAGAGCCGCCGAGCTCGTAGGGAAATTCCGCGAAGCCTTTGGCAAACTGCCCCAGCTGCTGCATGACAACAAGATTGGAGGGAAAGACTCCACCGCCTTCATGCGCACCGCAGGGAAATGATACCGCGGAAAATGATACCATAGAATAGAGCACGACACAATAATGAAAAATGCGCGGCCCCTACAACAGGGGCCGCGCTATTGATTCTTCTTCCTTTCTCCTTCTTCCTTTCTCCTTTCTCCTTATTCCTTAGAAAGATTACTTCCCCATGTCGATGCTGGCGCACCATCCTCCGTTGCGTGCCATGTGGATGGGCAGGGTGGTGGCGTTGCCAACCTTGCTCTCCTGACGGCGATAGTCCATCGCGATGATGTGGGCATTGATGCCGTCCTGGAAGCTGGTCATGCTATATTCCTTGCCGGCGGGCAGGAAGTCGAGCTTGATCTGCAGGTCGCGCTCCTTGCTGTTGGTGATGCCACCGATGAACCAGCGGTTGCCTTTGCGCTTCGCCGTGACGCAGTACTGTCCGGCTTCGGCAGCGAGGACGCGGGTCTCGTCCCAGTTGACGGGCACGCTGGTAAGGAAGTCGCGGCAGTCGGGCCACTGGTCGTAGCGGCAGGGGTTGTCCATGAGCATCTGCAGGTTGCTCTCGAAGAGCACGAAGACTGCCATGTTGAATGCCTTGGTGCCGACGCCGGCGCAGATAGGACGGTTGCCATGATGCACCTCGGGCTGATAGTTGAGCATGGAGCCGGGTGTATAGTCCATCGGTCCCACAGCGTTGCGGATGAAGGGCAGCCAGATGCTGTTGTCGGGCTTGCAGGCTCCGTTGAACTCCATGCCGCGCACGCCCTCATAGGTGAGCACGTTGGGATATTTGTAGTCGAGTCCGCTGGGGTGGAAGGCTCCGTGGAAGTCGATGAAGATGTGGTGCTTGGCGGCTTCCTTGGCTACGCGCTCGTAGAAGTTGATCATCCACTGGTCCTGACGGTCCATGAAGTCGATCTTCACGCCCTTGATGCCCCACTGCTCGAACTTCTCGAAGAGGTCCATGTGGTGCTCCACAGTGAGCCAGGGCAGCCATACGATGATGCCGACGCCCTTGCTCTGAGCGTAGGCGATGAGTTCGGGGAGATGCACCTCGGGGTTGGTGTGGAAGGGGTCGCGCGTGTCGAGTGCCCAGCCTTCGTCCATGAGCATGTAGCCCACGCCGTTGCGGGCGGCGAAATCAACGAAGTACTTATAGGTGTCGAGGTTGATGCCTGACTTGAAGGTTACATCGGGTCCAAAGGGTATGCCGTTGAGCCAGTCCCAGCAGGTTTGTCCCACCTTGATCCAGCTGGGGTCGCCGATGGCATTAGCGGGAGCGAGTCGCTCGGGCATAGTGTTGAGGGGTAGCTGGGCATCACTCTGGGTGATATACATATAGCGCCAGGGGAAGGAACGTGTGCCGGCGGTCTTGGCGACATAGTCGGCTTCCTTGAGTATCTTCTGGCTGCGGTCGCCGCTGTCCTCATACTCTAGCGGAGCCTTGGGCTGGATGATGGAGAAAGCGTTGACCATTGACCATTGACCATTGACCGTTGAGGATTGACCTTTGAGGAATGTGCCGGGATAGTCGAAGAGGTCGAACTCGGAGATGAGCACCTTCTGCTTCTCACCCATAACGAGGATGGGCAGTTCGCTCATGCGGTCGCTGCTCTTCCACTGGTCGCTGGGCACTACGGAGTAGCTCTCCTCGCAGCTGGTCTTGAAGCCGCCGGGCTGCTGGAGCACGAGTTTGCAGGGAGTGGCGAGCTGCCAGGTGCCGTCTTCGCTCATCACCTCGATGTCACCTTTGAGGGCTGTGACGAAGCGGTAGGCGACGCCGTCGTTATAGACGCGCCATTCTACCGAATAGTTGCCGCCCATGGTGAGTGTGAGCAGGGTGTAGTTATTCTCGACCTTGCTGGACTTGAGGGGATGAATGGGGGTGATGGTTTGCTTGACGGTGGTGAGCTTCTTGCCCTTGAGAAGGGGTTTCTCACCGAGGGTACGGTCGCTGAGGGTCATGCCGATGTGGCACTGCTTAAAGAGTGTCTCGCCATGGCTCTCAACGTCGTAGTAGATGCGGTCGGCGAGGGTTACTGTTACTTTGGTCTGTCCGTCGGGACTGGTTGCGCTGACTTGTTTCTGCGCATTAACGACGATGGCGCAAAGGAGCACCATCGCGGTGGAAATGATTTTTTTCATATATTGCTGGTTTTGTATTCGGGTTTCTATGAAAGGGGTGTGTGACGATAATGGTAAATATCTCGCAATAAGCGCGGCTCTTTGTGATAAAGAAGCCGCGCATTATGGTGTGTGTGGCCTCGCTGGCGAGGCTTTGCCAGGATTATGCTCTGGCGATGTCGGTTGCGGTTGGTCCGCTGCGCTGCATTATTCTGGCAGCAATTCTGATTAAGGCAAGAGTGTCGGCTCTGGGGCCGAGATCTGAGCGTAAAGTTTCATTCATAGGCACTTGTGTTATAGCTGTTATATAACTATAACGCGAGAATGTGCCTTATATTGTATATAAAGAAAAGTTATTTTTATTCGCCGTAGAGTGCCACGTGGTTTTCTTGTGCGATGGCCCTCATGTTGATGACTGCATAGCGCATGCGTCCCAGTGCGGTGTTGATGCTGATATTAAGCTTGTCGGCGATGTCCTTGAACGACATATTCTCATAGAATCGCATCCGCACCACTTCGCTTTGCGGTTCGGGGAGCTGGTCCATGATGGCCTTTGCATCGCTGAGCGACTGGCTGATGAGCATCTGGTCTTCGGTGGTCTGCACAGAGTGGCGCACGTTGTTGAGGAGGTCGTATTCCACCTCGTCGTTGGAGATGGTATTTTCCTGTTCCTTCTCGCGGAAGTAGTCCATGACGAGGTTGTGGGCTATGCGAGTGATCCATGCCTGGAACTTGCCGGTGCCGGTGTAGTTGCGCTCCTGAATGCGCATGATAACCTTGAGGAATGTGTCCTGGAACAGGTCGTTGGCTATTTCCTCATCGTGAACGATGTAATAAATGTAGGTGTAGAGTTTCGACTGGTAGCGGCTAAGCAGCTCGTCAAAAGCTTCATTATTGCCATCTGCATAAAGGCTGACTAATGTGTCGTCGGCCAGTGCTTTGAGATTGTTCATTACTTCTTTTTGTTAGAATTCAGAGTAATGTCACTTCGATAGGCAATAGTTTTTAATTGTTAAACAAATATAATTTTGAGCTTTTGCGGTGCAAAGAAAATGCTTTTTTCTGAATCTGCCAAGTTTCAGAGGTAAAAAAATGCTTTTTTTTGCGTTTTTAGTGCATTTTTGCATAAAAAAGCCGCAAAGCGGTGTCACTTTGCGGCTTTTATGGGGTGGGTTGCGGACGCCCCTGAGAGGTTGTTGCGTTATGCCTCTTCGGTGCTTTCGTCTTCCTTCTTCTCTCCCGGTGTGGGCACTACGAGCTTGTAGCCTTTTCCGTGTACGTTGATAATCTCTACGTTGGGATCGGGCTTAAGCAACTTGCGTAGCTTGGTGATATACACGTCCATTGAGCGGGCATTGAAGTAGTTGTCGTCGACCCAGATGGTCTTCAGTGCAAAGTCGCGCTGGAGCACTTCGTTGGCGTGCTGGCACAGGAGTCCGAGTAGCTCGCTCTCCTTGGTGATGAGTTTCTTGGTCTCGCCGCCATCCTGCGAGAGGAGTTGCTTCTTGGCGTTGTAGGAGAAGGTGCCCATGCGCACTGTCTCCATCTCGGTTTGGCGTTTGCTGCGTACTCGGCGCATGATGGCCTCGATGCGTAGGGTGAGCTCTTCCATTGAGAAGGGCTTGGTGATGTAGTCGTCAGCTCCGAGTTTGAATCCCTCGAACACGTCTTCCTTGAGCACTTTGGCGGTGAGGAACACTATCGGGGTGGCGGGGTTGAGCTGCTTGATATCGCGGGCCAGTGAGAAACCGTCCTTCTTGGGCATCATCACGTCGAGTACGCAGATGTCGAAGGGGGTCTTCTGAAATTCGCGATATCCGGCTTCGCCGTCGCTGCAGAGTTCGGCCTCATATCCTTTGGCCTGCAGATACTCTCTGAGAAGCATGCCGAGGCTCTCATCGTCCTCGCACAGCAGAATTCTGGTTTTTTCTTCCATAGCTAATTGTATTTGAGGTTTGAAATTATTGTTTCATGACAAATGTCAACTCTATTATTCGTCATCATGTTGCTCGATGGAGGGCAGGGTGATGATAAACTTAGTGCCCTTGCCGAGTTCGCTCTCAGCCACTATGTGGCCGTGATGGAGCTCTATGATGTTCTTTACGTAAGCCAGTCCGAGGCCGAAGCCTTTCACGTCGTGCTTGTTGCCGGAGTGGACGCGGTAGAACTTCTCGAAAATTTTCTTGAGATTCTCCTTCTTGATGCCGATGCCGTTGTCGGCGATGGTCAAGAGGAGGTGTCCGTGCTTGTTGACGGTGCTCACTTTGAGGTGGAGCGACTCGTCTTCGCGGCGATACTTGACGGCGTTCTCCATGAGGTTGAACAGCACGTTGGTAAGGTGAACCTCGTCGCCATACACCCATGGGTCAGCAGCCTTGAGTGCGGTCTCTATGGTGCCGCCGTTCTCCTCGACCTTGATATTGAAGGTCTCAGCCACATCGTCAACCATCTCGTTGAGGTTGAGCTCCTGCTCCTTGAGCGCCATACGTTTGCCCTCCAGCAGCGAGGTTTGTAGCACTCGGTCGATGAGTCGCTGTAGGCGCTTGCTCTCGTTGCGGATTACTCCCGAGAGGCGTTCGGTCATCTGTTCGCTTTTGGTCACCGATGCATCGTTGAGCATCTGGCTGGCCAGCGATATCGAGGCCACCGGCGTTTTGAGCTCATGGGTCATATTGTTGACGAAGTCGGTCTTCATCTCGCTCAGCCGTCGCTGGCGGAAGGTGACACGGATAGTGTAGCCGAACATCACCGCCAGGATTATCATAAACAGGATGGCAGTCACCAGGTAGCGCGACGATTTGTAGATGTAGCGGTTGATGGAGGGGAAGCTCACGGTCAGCACTCCCACATTGCCCGCCGAGTTGTTGGGCATCAGTACCTGCTTGTAGCTGTGGTCGGCGCCCTCGTCAGTATAGTCGGGACATTGGTAGAGCACTCGGCCAGAAGTGTTGCTCACTGTGAAGTGGTAAGGAATGTCGATGCCCTCGTTGGTGAGTTCGGACTTGATGCGTCCGTCGAGGTTGCGGAAGTTGATGCGCTCCTCGAGCGGAGTCTCGCTTGCGGAGTAGAGGATGTTGTAGATAATCCTGTTGAGCAGTTCCTCCTGATACACGTAGCGCTTCTTGAGTTCGCTTTTCATCTCGTCCGAAAACTCGTGGCGCGGTCGGCGCGGTCTCTGTCCGAAGGTCAGTCCGCTTTGTGCCTTGTTGGCGTGGCGTATCAGCTGGTTGCCGGTGGAGCCGCCGGTCTGGTGGTTGGTAGTCTGCTTATCGCTGTAGATGGAGTCGTTGAGAATCAGCAGGCTGTCGGCGGGTCCAGTCTTGAGGCCTTTCTCCAGATCGGCGTTGCCGGTGGAGCGAAGGTCGTTTCTCAGGCCGCGATAGGTTTCTTCAATCTCCATGCTTCGAGCCACTCGGAACAAACTTCTTGCCACGCTGGCGTCAAACTGTTCCTTGCGCATGTTGACCACGCGGCTCGAATAGCTTACCAGCATTGAGAACAGGGCCACGAAGATAAGCCCCATGAGCACTACCACTATTATCAGTTTCTTATTTTTCATCCTATGGGCGAAGGGTGTTTTTTAACTCTTTCGCAGTGCAAAATTAACCTTATATAATAATATGTACGTATAAGGAAATGCCACGTTTCTTCGATTTCACGTTTTTTAACATACTGACCGCCTAATACTTCTTCAATTGTTAATTCCCAACTTTTTTGCTTAAAAACTTGCCCATTCCGAAATAATGTCGTAATTTTGCACCCGCTTTTGCCGAAAGGCATTAGTTCGCGAACATTATTTATATTATTAACACAAAAACTGTAAGACGATGAATCAGTATGAAACCGTTTTCATTTTGACTCCCGTTTTGTCTGATGAACAGATGAAGGAAGCGGTTGGTAAGGTCAGAGACTATCTGACATCGCAGGGCTCGGAAATCCTCTACGAGGAGAACTGGGGTATGCGTAAACTGGCTTACAACATCAACAAGAAGTCTTCGGGCTTCTACTATGAGATTGGCTTCAAGGCCGACCCGTCAGCAATCGAGAGACTTGAGATTAACTATCGCCGTGACGAGCGCGTGCTGCGCTTCCTCACAGTAAAAATGGACAAGAACGCCGCTGCTTACGCTGCTAAGCGTCAGGCACTTAAAAAGAAGGAGGACTAAATCATGGCTATCGAACAAAACGAAATTCGCTATCTCAACGCTCCCTCCATCGAGGTGAAGAAGAAGAAGTATTGCCGCTTCAAGAAGAGTGGTATCAAGTATATCGACTACAGGGACCCTGAGTTCCTCAAGAAGTTCCTCAACGAGCAGGGACGCATCCTGCCTCGCCGCATCACCGGTACTTCACTCAAGTATCAGCGCCGCGTTGCACAGGCTGTCAAGAGAGCACGCCACCTGGCACTCCTGCCCTTTGTTACCGATTTGATGAACACTAAATAAGAGGAGGACGGACTATGGAAATTATACTTAAAGAAGATATTATCGGCTTGGGTTTCAAGAACGATATCGTGAATGTGAAGAACGGATATGCTAACAACTATCTCGTTCCTTCAGGTAAGGCCGCTTTCGCCACCGAGTCCGCCAAGAAGGTGCTAGCAGAAGATCTGCGCCAGAAGGCTCACAAGCTCGCCAAGATCAAGGCTGAGGCAGAGGCTCTCGCTGCTAAGATTGCAGCTGTGCCCGCCCTCACCATTCCTATGAAGGTCAGCGCCACCGGTACCATCTACGGTTCCGTAACCGGCGTACAGATTGCTGAAGGCCTCGCAGCCCAGGGCGTTGAGGTCGACAGGAAGAAGATCCTCGTTGGCGATGTGAAGGCTGTAGGCAGCTACACCGCTACCATCAAGCTCCACAAGGAGGTTACCGCTACCGTTGACTTCACCGTTATCAACGATAACGAGCCTGCAACTGAGGAAGAGGCTCCCGCAGTAGTTGAGGAGACCCCCGCAGTGGTTGAGGAGGTTGCCGCAGTTGAGGAGGAGACTCCCGCAGCCGAAGAGCCCGCCGCTCCCGCAGAGGAGGAGGCAGAGGCCGAAGCTGCTCCCGCAGAAGAAGTGTAGATTCTTTTTTATATTGTGCAGAGCTCCCCACGGGTTGGGGAGCTTTTACCTTTTCTTAAAACACCATTCATCCATGCTAAGACTTTCAGCAATAATCCTCGCTATGGCAATCAGTGTCGTCGCCACAGCCCAGACCAAGAAACCAACCACCGCCAAGCGACCCACCACTACCACGCAGACCCAGAAGGCCGCACCGCGCGTCAATCCTGCTGCAAAAAATCCTATCGCAGCAGCCAGCCCATCTATCAAAAAAGCCGTCAACTCCAACCTCCAATACAAGGAGGTCAACTACACCATCCGGGGTAAGGCACATGGATTTGGCGAGGGTGAATGGATAAGCCTTTGCGAGCCTGGAAAAAACGGACTTCAGGCCACCGATTCCGTGCAGCTCCAAGGCGAGGACTTCACCTTCAGCGGGAAAACCCTCAATGTGCCATATATGAAATACCTCGTTGTGGGACAGGGAGTTCATAAAACCCTCGTGGAAGTCTTCGTAGAGGAAGGCAACATCCATGTTGACATCACCGCCGACAAGCGCATAGACAAGGTCACCGGCACCGCGACTAACAATATCTACACACCCTATCGCGACAGTATCAACACTATCTATACCCAGATGTATGACTGTACCCGCGAGAGTATGCGCCTCACCAATTCGGCGGCCGATCGCGAAGCCTATAAGCTCGGAATAGACTCGCTACGTAATCAGATGGTTAGCTACACCTACACCTTCGCTCGCAAAAACATGAACAATTGGGTAGGTATCTACCTCTTCGCCGAGTACCACAAGCGCTTCACACCCACGCAAAACAAAACCCTCCTCGCAGCAGTGCCCGCCAAGTTCGCCAATCTGCCCCTTATAGCCGAGATACGCCGCTACAACAAATCGCGCAAATAAAGTCCCGCCAATGAACAATATTAAACTAGCCTTACTCCTTTCATTCTTTACCCTTATTTGCCCCGCTCAGTGGGAGCCAGGCAAGGTGCTCTCCCCGGAGACTGTCAGTCGCGAGGGGCTTGACACCTATTTCTGCTCTGAGCCAATCAGCGATGCCGTCTTTGCCCGCATATGGCTCAAATCCTTCAAGCGCGACTGCACTACTCCCCGAGAGTCGCTACGCTACCTACGCCTCCTTCACGTAAATAAAGACGGACGCCCACAGACTGGCGAACTCATCTGCAACAAAGCCATTGCCCCAGACCTTCTCGACATCTTTCGCCAGCTCTACACCGCCGGCTATCGTATCGAGAAGATACGTCTCGTCGATGAATACAATGCCGACGATGAAGCCTCGATGACAGACAATAACACATCTTGCTTCAACTTTCGCCGCATCAACGGAAGTAAGACACTCTCCCGCCACAGCACCGGAATGGCCATAGATATCAACCCGCTCTACAACCCCTGCCTCAATGTCAAGAGCGGACTCGTAGAGCCTGCAGCAGGAAAGTCCTACGCACGCAGTCGCAAGAACAAGCAAGGACAAACTATCTGCTTCATCGACACCAGGGACCTATGCTACAAACTCTTCATCGCACATGGTTTCATCTGGGGTGGTAACTGGCCCAATCCCAAAGACTACCAGCACTTTGAAAAGAGGTAGTATTCCTCAATCCTCAATTAATTATACTCCCCATCCCAGCAGGCTCACCACTATGCCAAGCAGGATGAAGAACGAGTACCCATAGATGCGTTGATGTGCAATCAGCCATGCGAAGCCCGCGAGCATAAGTGGGTACATCATCAACGCGGATAGGGGCGACACACTAACTTCGACGCTCGAAAGGGGGAGCGACGAAATCCATTCCAGACTACCCAGCATCAGTTTTGTAGTCCGCGAGAGCAGCCAGCCTATCGCTGAAGCGGCTGCGGCACACCATGAAAGCGCAAAGAATACCAGTGCACCGGTCAAGAGAACGTAGGCACAGGGAATCACCAGAAGATTAGTGAGAAGGAATAGAAGCGGCAGGCGACCGAACACGCAAGCTACTATAGGCGCTGTAGCCAGTTGTGCCACCACTGTGATATATAAGAAATTCAGAGCCCACTGGCGCACCCTTGGCAGTCGGGAAGAACGGGATCCGAGGAAACGCTCCTGGTAATAAGGGAAGAGCCAGATGATGAAGAACACTGAGAGAAAAGAGAGTTGGAACCCAACGTCCATGAGGGCGAGCGGACTGACGCAGAGAATCAGAGTGGCAGCTACTATTACATTATTGAGAGATGCGAAACCCTCGCCACGGAGAGCAAGGAGGAATGTCAGTGTAATCATCAGAGCCGAGCGGACAACGGATACACTACACCCTGTCAGGAGGACGAATGACCATAGGAGAGAGGCGCAGATGACGAAGGGAAGGTAACGATGCCAATGGCACCTTTGGCGCGTTGCAGCGATGCCCCCGAGGGGCCAGAGTAACATCATTAGGAGAGTGGCGAGAATGCCTAAATGGAGTCCCGAAAGCGCGAGCACATGGCTTGCCCCCGTCCGCGCAAAAATCTCCCTCACATCAGTCCGCAGTCCCGAGCGGTCACCAAGCGTGAGCGCCGCGAGCACGGCAGCTTCCTGGTCGCCCTCGCTCCCACCGATATTCCCGCCGTCTTTTCCACTGACATTCGCATAATATTTCTTAACGAGTATGCTGCGTTTCTGCAATGCCCATATGCGCAGTCGATCCCACCATGGGAGTGCTGCCACAAGGGCGTTGCTTTCGTAATCGCCAAGTGCCTGGACTTGGCTATAGACGAATGCTTGTCCTTGAAATCCTTGCCGTCCAAGCCATTTGGCGTAATCAAATTGACGGTTGACCGTGGATATATGCCGGTCGCTTGTATAGTTGTAGGGTTCGCGGATCTGGGCATTGAAGACGAGAGCATCACCAACATTGGGGGACACGGGGAGTGCGCTTTTCATGACGGAGAGCATGACTTTACGATGAGGCCCTTCATGACCGCAGGAGATGATGAGTGGGATGCGGTAGGTCTTGGCTGTGGGGCGTGGTGCATCGGCGACGACGGCAGTCCACTGGTGGATGCCACTGGGCCATGAGGTCTGATTGTTGACGTGATGAATAAGAGCGGATGAGGCTCCGATGAAGAACATCAGAGCGGGGAGGAGTAGATTAAAAGTTGAAAATTGAAAGTTAAGAATTGAAAGTCGAGGGACATGATGCCCCGCTCTAGATTTAAGTCTAGATTGGGGTTTGGTTTTGTGTGGCAGTACGCCAGTGACAAGTGAGACGAGTGCCAGGATGGCAGCGGAGGCGAGGCAAAATGGTATGAGAGTGGCGGCTTGCTGGGTGGTGTCGCGGTCAAGGAGTCCTGTCCACTCGGTGACAGCGATGCCGAGCATGAGAGGTATGAGCAGTGTGATGAGACATGACTGCTCGAGCATCCATCGGAACGGATGACGCCACTTCATCTGTTCCGAATATATATTAACAGAGGGGCCGGATGTCAGCACTCCTTGAGGATGTTGATTTCCTGAAGGGGATCGAGGGCTTTGAAGACTGCGCTCCCGGCGACAAGGACATCGGCACCAGCCTCAACGAGCTGAGCGGCATTGGCTCGGCTTACGCCTCCGTCAACTTCGATAAGGGTGTTTAGGTTGCGACGGTCAATCATTTCGCGGAGTCGGCGCACTTTCTCGATGGTGTGGGGAATGAAACGTTGTCCAGCGAAGCCGGGATTGACGCTCATGAGCATGACGACGTCGGCTTCCTCGAGAATATCCTCAATGGTGGTGAGTGATGTGGAGGGGTTGAGGGTGACGCCTGAGAGCATGCCTTCGCGACGGATTTGTCCGAGGAGCCGGTGGAGGTGGGTGGTGGCTTCCTGGTGTACATTCATGACGTGTGCTCCGAGGGCTTTGACCTGTGGAACGAATTTCTCGGGCTCGACAATCATGAGGTGTACGTCGAGTGGTTTGGTGGCGACGCGTGCCATGGCTTCCATGACGGGGAAACCGAAGGAGATGTTGGGTACGAAGACTCCGTCCATGACGTCGAGGTGGTACCAGTCGCAGTTGCTCCGGTTGAGTAGGCGAATGTCGCGCTCAAGGTTGCAGAAGTCTGCTGAGAGGAGCGATGGGGCGATTAAGGGAGTTTTATTCATTGAGAATTGTGAATTGAAGATTTAGAATTGGGGGGTGATGTGTAGGATGGCGGATGACTTGGGGTTGTCAAGGGTGATGGAAATTCCTGTGGTGTGGAGTTGGTCGCCAGTGATAGTGAGGTTTTGGTGGGTATCCTCATTGTAGATGGTATAGGGGACTGTGGGCTTGACATAGGGCAGGCGCACAGTGTAGGTAGGTGTGTCGCAATTTTCCTGGCGGAAGGCCTGAACGACACTTTCGTCGGTATCGCGATCATGATAGGCGAAAACTGTCCATCCGGCAAGGTCATTCTTGTTGTGGAAGGGTGTGAGCACGTAGAAGTCTTTCGTCAGCAGATGGCTGTAGCGCCGCCACTCGCCAAGGGTGGCGCGTGTGTAGTTATAGTCTAACGTCTCATCGTGGGTAAAGCATATGCCCAAATTATATACTGGCAGCCACGAGGCGCGCGTCACATAGACGGGCGTATTGCCGCGATCGATTGTAAGTTCCTCTGCGGACTCCTTTGTGGACGAGCCGTGGAAGGGTATCCACTTATTAAAGGTAGAACTCATTGCCAGCCTCAGCCCGGTAGTGGTACGGTCGGCATCGCTGCGCATAAAGGGGAGGCTGCGACGGAGGGATTCGATATCGTTGCGACCTCCTCCAGAGGCGCAGTTGTCGATGTAGGTGCACTTGCCCCTGGAGGCGCAATAGGCGAGGATGCTGTCCCAAAGGGCGTAATGTCCCTGAATAGCCTTGTTCTCTGTGATGCCTGTGCGGGGCAGTTGGGTCTGTTCAGCCTGTAGTCGGTCCTGTATGGGCCATGTGGTGCCTGGGTCGCTATTGTTGTCCTCGCGGAAGAGGTCAACGGCATTCTCCTCCATCACTTTGGTGATGCGGTGAAGAGTCCAGTTGAGACACTCGGGATTGCCGATGTCGTTGGTGATGATGCCGCGGCCATTGGAGATGGCCCACCCGGGCTTATAGCCATAGTTTTTGACAAGAGCATCTACCATGGTTACTCGTTCAGGCTCAAACCACATGAGGACTTTCATACCGGCTTTATGGCATGCCTCGTTGCTCTCGCGCAAGCTGTGGCCCGGCCATTTGATGGTGTCCAGCTCCCACGAGCCTACTGTGCCCCACCAGTTAGTGGGTACCGTACGCCCCGCAGGGTCGAAATACCAACCGGCATCAAACCAGCGGAAGTCGGGATTCAGTCTCTCATAGACAATGCGGTCAAGTGTGCGCCGCCATGTATAAAAACGCTCGGAAATGCTGCCATCGGAGTTTGGCAGTCCCGTATCGGAAGCGAAGCCAGCCGTGACAAAGGGCACGATGGGGTCACCAGCATCGTTGGCACGCGGCATATTATACTTCTGGAACCATTCGCGCCATAGATTGGTGGCGTCATCGGCATTGCGACCGGTGTAGGGGAGCATGACGACCATGGCGGTGCGCACCTTTTCGCCGGGCAGCAGTACGGAGCGGAATCCGTTGCAGCACTGTGCGATGAAGTGGGTGTTATTGCCTTTGGGGCAGAAAGAGGCTTGCCATGTGCCCGCCCATCCGAGGGCTATGAGGGTGCCGCCATTGCCATGAACGAGGTCGAAATAGGGAAAGCTGACATGGGTGGCTCGCCCGCCGTCGGAGCGGAAAGAGACCGTGTCCTTCCTAAGGGAATACTCATAGGGCGCGTATTGGTTGACATGGTCGCCGAGACAGCCGCGGAGAGTGGGATTGGCTCCCGCAAAACTGAAATCGACAGAGTTAACAGACTCTAAGACAGCGCTGGGGCGCGAACCTACATTCTCAAACCAGATGGTGTACTCCACTTGTCCGTACTCCTTGCACATGGCGGTTTCCACACGTATCTGCACCTCTTTGTCGAGACGATAAACGAAGGTTGCCTGCTGGCCGGTGGGTGTGCTGGTGTTGTTAAAACGTTCGACGGGCAACTTTCCAAGACCATAGTGGGTCTTGCCATTATAGGTGAAGGAAATGGGTGTGGTGTAGGAGGTGCAGATGGTTTGGTAGAGCTTCTCGCCCCGCTTGAGAGCGAGGTTGCCGCGAGGGGTGGCAGCGGCATCTTGAAATGCCAGAAGAGCTGCAAGGATGGTTGGGAGGATTAGCTTCATTGATAAGGTCGCTTATGGTCTCTTAGGTTATTTTAGGTTGGCGAGGAAGAAGTCGGTGATGCGTGTGAAGAGGTGTATGCGTGTGTTTCCTCCGTAGATGCTATGGTTGCGGTTGGTGTATAGCTGCATCTCGAACTGCTTGTCGGCCTGTACCAAGGCCTCGGTGTACTCATAGGTGTTGCGGACATGGACATTGTCGTCAGCGAGGCCGTGACAAACGAGTAGCTTGCCGTGGAGCTGTGGCACCCTGGTGATGGCATTGTCGTCGTAACCGGAGTTCTCCTGCGGTGTGCGCATGTAACGCTCGGTATATACGGTATCGTAAAAGCGCCAACTGGTGGGGGGCGCTACTGCAACGCCACACTTAAAGACTCCGCGCCCTTCACTCATGCTCATGAGGGTGTTGAATCCTCCATAGCTCCATCCCCAGATGCCGATATTGTCCTTGTCGATGTAGGATTGCTTTCCTAGCCATATAGCTGCCTCGACCTGATCCTTGCTCTCAAGTTGGCCAAGATGGAGGTAAGTGCATTTCTCGAAGTCGCTGCCTCTGCCACCAGTGCCCCTGCCATCGACGGTGACGCAGATAAAGCCCTGACTGCAGAGGTAGGCCTCATAGGCTCCTCCTGCTCCGTTGGATCCAGCGCTCCAAGTGTCAACCACTGACTGTGAGCCCGGGCCTTGATACTGGTGCATGATGACGGGATACTTCTTGGCGGGGTTGAAATCGGCGGGTTTCATCATCCATCCGTAGAGCTTGACACCCTCCGAAGTGGTAAAGGTGAACATCTCCTTTATGGGCATGTTATAGGTGGCAACACGCTGGCGTAGTTCACTGTTGTCGATGAGGGTCTTGATGATCTTGCCGGTGGAGGTGCGGAGAGTGGTGACGGGCGGTGTGGTAAGGTTGCTGTATGTATTGATGAAATACTGCATAGTGGAGCTGAACACTGCGGTGTTAGTGCCGACCTGGTCGGTAAGCTTGAGGGTTTTGCCACTTAGATCGGAGGAAAATATAGCAGTGCGGGTGGGGTCGCCGTCCTTGGCACTGTAGTAGAATGTTCTGCGCTGTGGGTCAACGCCATAGAAGTCGCAGACCTCCATGGGTTGGTTGGTGATTTGTCGTATGAGTTGTCCGGTGGTGGAGTACCAGTAGAGCTGATTCTTACCTGAGCGGTCACTCTGCAGGATGAAGTTGTTGCCGAAGAAGCGCAGGTGCTCATAGGCCGTCTCCTTGACATAGCGGTCGTCCTGTTCGCTGAGTATGAGTTTGCAGACCGTAGAGCGGGCATTGCCTATATAGATGTTCATCACGCTCTGATGGCGGTTGAGGGTGACGATGGCGAGTTGGTCGGGGGTGTCGGTGAACTTGATGCGAGGTATGTAGCCATCGCTATCCAGGGGCAGCGCCATCTGTCGTGTCACATGACTCTTAATGTCGTAGGTAAGCACCTTCACCTTGCTATTCTGTTCGCCGGCTACGGGGTACTTGTAGCAGTAGTCGTGTGGATAAGCGGCGTTTTCTTTATGTTCGGGGCTTAGGCCCTTGAACATCTGCATTTCGTAGAGCGGCACCTCGGTCTCATCGAAGCGAACCCAAGCAAGCATGGTGCCGTCGGCGCTGAAGTCGAAGGCGCGGCTGTAGGTGAACTCCTCCTCATAGACCCAGTCGGGGATACCGTTGAGTACGTAGTTGAATTTACCATCCTCGGTGATTTGGCTCTCGCTGTTGTTGTATAGGAGCTTGACGAGGAAAAGGTTATTGTCTCTTACGAATGCCACTTGGTTACCGTCGGGCGAGAAGAGTGGTTCCTGTTGTGGGCCATTCTTGGAGAGTGGTTCCAGGGTATTGTTGCTGACGGTGTAGATATAGTACTCGGCGGTCTTGGAGTGGCGGTAGATTGACTTGGTGTTGGTCTGCAGCAGTATGCGGCTCTCGTCGGGGGCCATGATGAAGTCGCTGAATGAGTGTAGCGATGTGCCCTTGACGTTGGCGAGGTCCATGATGGTGCCTACCTCCTGCCCGGTTTTGAATGAGTAGCGCAGGATGCGCGTACCGTTGGAGCGTGCATAGGTCTCGCCGTCCTTGAGTGGTTTGACGCCGTAGATGCCGTCGCCCCAGAACACTCCGCTGATGGCGGTGCGGAAGTCAATGTCCTTGCCGGCCTGTGCGGAGAGGAATATGATGAGTAGTGCGAGAATGGAAAAGGATGTCTTTTTCATGATGTTGGAATAGTAAAAAGGCGCGAGATTGCAGTCCCGCGCCTTGAGTGAATGTGTCGATTAGTCTTCTTCCTTCTGGTTGGCAGCGATGAGCTCGTCCTGAACATTCTGAGGTACAAGTTCATAGCTCGAGAACTTCATGGTGAAGCTTGCACGGCTACCGGTAATGGAGCTGAGTGCGGTTGAGTAGTTGGCGAGTTCGGCAAGTGGCACCTTGGCGTTAAGCTTCTGCATGCCGCCATCGCTCGACATACCCATGATGAGACCGCGACGTCCCTGGAGGTCACTCATCACGTCACCCATCATGTCGCCCGGCACGAGTACCTCGAGGTCATAGATAGGCTCGAGAATCTTGGGACCTGCCTCGCGGAACGCCTGGCTGAAGGCGTTGCGAGCTGCCAGCATGAAGCTGATTTCATTTGAGTCAACCGGGTGCATCTTACCATCGTAAACGATTACTCGAACATCGCGGGCATACGACTCGGTAAGCGGACCGCGCTCCATGCGCTCCATAACGCCCTTGAGGATGGCGGGCATGAAGCGGGTGTCGATGGCACCGCCGACAACGGAGTTGATGAAGACGAGCTTGCCGCCCCATTCCAGTTCGGTAACATCGGTGCTACGCGGAGTGATGCGATACTCCTGATTACCGAAGCGATAAACGGTGGGATCGGGCATGCCCTCTGTGTAGGGCTCTACAATCATGTGAACCTCACCGAACTGACCAGCGCCACCGCTCTGCTTCTTGTGGCGGTAGTCGGCGCGTGCAGCCTTGGTGATGGTCTCGCGGTAAGGAATGCGCTGCGGAGCCATCTCAACGAAAATTTTGTCGTTGTTTTCGAGGCGCCATTTGAGAGTACGGAGGTGGAATTCGCCCTGTCCTTTGATGAGGGTCTGTCGCAGCTCCTTGTTCTGCTCCACTACCCATGTGGGATCTTCCTGAGCCATGCGGTAGATGGCTGCCATCATCTTCTCGTTGTCGCTTTCGTTGACGGGCTTGATGGCGCGGATATACTTGGGATCGGGATATTTGATGTAGTTGAAGGTGTTGTCAACGCCCTTGTCGTTAAGTGTATCGCCGGTCTTGACGTCCTTGAGTTTAACGGTGCAACCGATGTCGCCTGCCTGGAGGCTGTCCACCTTGAATCGCTGTGCTCCGGCACATGCGAAGAGCTGTCCGATGCGCTCCTTGCTGCCTCGGTTGGCATTGGTGAGGTCCATGCCCTCGGTGGCTGTTCCGCTCATTACCTTGAAATACTGCACCTCTCCGATGTGGGGCTCCATGGCTGTCTTGAAGAAGAAGAGGCTTACGGGTGCGCTGGCGTCGGGAGCTATCTCGGTGCCGGCGGCGTTCTTGACCTTAGGCATCTCGCTAACGAGAGGCACGATGTTGCCCAGGAACTCCATGAGTCGGTTGATGCCCATGTCTTTGCCGGC
Organism: Bacteroidaceae bacterium; assembly: GCA_017616915.1. Classification (GTDB taxonomy): domain Bacteria; phylum Bacteroidota; class Bacteroidia; order Bacteroidales; family Bacteroidaceae; genus UBA6382. The sequence goes on along the minus strand of JAFZXF010000103.1, from coordinate 15,484 downwards.
GCAGACTACGCAGAGGGGGAAGATGCCGCGGGTAATCATACCCTTGCGGATGCCTTCGCGGATTTCGTCCTCGGTGAGTTCTTCTGTCTCAAAGAATTTTTCCATGAGGGTCTCGTCATGCTCGGCAGCAGCCTCGATGAGGGCCATGTGCATCTCGGTGGCGCGATCTATCTGGTCGGCGGGGATGTCTTCTACCTTCGGTTTTCCTCCTTCGGGTCCCCATGAATACTTCTTCATGGTGAGTACGTCGATGATGGCGTTGAAGTCAGGGCCGGTTGAGAGCGGATACTGGATAGGGACAACCTTGGAGCCGAATGCGGCTTTGGTCTTTTCTACGAGGGAGTCGTAGTCGAAACGCTCATCGTCAGGCTGGTTGAGTGCGAAAACTACCGGCTTGCCAAGTTTCTCGGTGTAGCGGAAGTGGTTTTGTGTGCCTACCTCTACTCCGCCCTGTCCCATAAGGATGAGAGTGGTGTCGGTAACGTGGAGAGCGGTGATGGCTGCTCCGGCAAAGTCATCGCTGCCCGGGCAGTCGATAAAGTTGAGCTTTTTGCCATTAGCTTCTGCGTGGAATACGGTTGAGAATACGCTGTATCCGTATTCCTGCTCTACGGGGAAGTAGTCGCTGGCTGTGTTTTTAGATGTGATTCTGCCGCGGCGGTTGATGATGCCGGCTTCGAAGAGCAGTGATTCGGTGAGGGTCGTCTTGCCCGCACCGTCATTACCAAGGATGGCAATGTTCTTGATTTCGTTGGTTTTGTAAGTTTTCATTGTTTATTTTTGTTATTAGTTATTATTCTTGGCTGACAAATGTACGCAAAGATTGTCACTTGACCAACTTTTAGGGGGTAAAATCGCTTTTTTATACCCCTAATGATGCAAGTAATGGCAAGAAAGTACTACTTTTGGAGCAAAATAGATAGTTTTTGAGAATAATAAGCATTGACAGATTTCACATCATATCCTATTTTAAAAGGCATTTTTTGTTGAGGCTATGCTTTACATTCACATACCGTTTTGCAAGAGTCGCTGCATCTATTGTGACTTCTACTCCACAACCTGTGGGAGTGATGTGCAGAAGGCATATCTGGAAGCACTTTGTCGCGAGATGGAATTGCGCCGTGATTATTTGGGATTGAATCACGAGCTGTCGTCGGTTTATATTGGTGGCGGTACTCCCTCTTTGCTCGGTGTGGAGAGCCTAAACCACATCTTCTCGGCAATCAGCGGGCACTGGAGCCTTGCTTCAGATGCGGAGGTGACACTAGAGGTCAATCCTGATGATGTGAGTCCCGACTATGCTCAGTCTTTGACGAGGCTGCCTGTCAACAGGGTAAGCATGGGAGTGCAGAGTTTCAACGACGAGATGCTACGCTTCCTTCGCCGTCGGCACACCGCCGCTCAGGTACATTCTGCAATCCGCAATCTGCTCGACGCAGGTATCACCAACCTTAGCATAGACCTTATTTACGGTCTTCCGGGTCAGACGCTTGATGACTGGCAGAGCGACCTTGATCAGGCATTCGCTTTGCCCATAAGCCATCTGTCGGCTTATGCGCTGAGTTATGAGCAAGGGACAGCGCTTTACCGCCTCCGTGAGCAGGGCAAGGTGAAGGAGGCCGATGAGGAGTTGAGCCTCAGCCAGTACCGTATGTTAATGGAGCGAGCAGCGGTGGCAGGTTTCCTGCATTATGAGATATCCAACTTCGCCCTTCCCTGCCTACAAGCCCGCCATAATTCTGGCTATTGGAGTGGCAAGCACTATCTCGGTCTCGGCCCGGCTGCCCATTCTTACAACGGCATCTCGAGACAGTGGAACAATCCAGACTTAAGGGAGTATATTCATCGTTTTGAAGACGGCGCAGCTGCCAATTGCGGCAGCAATTCCGAATATTCAGAGGAACTGACTCCGGGAATGCGCAGAGAGGAGACAATTTTAACCCAACTGCGAAGAGCCGAGGGCATTGATCTATCAGCTTTCTCCGAAAATTTCGGTGAGCAAGAATGTGAGGCTCTCCTTACGCGCGCTATACCTTATATAAATAATGGCACTCTTGTCCTCAACGAGGTAGCCTGCAACTCTTTCGGCGAACCTAATAATCAACATGAGCGAGAGAAATTTCTCTCGCTCACGAAGAAAGGTCTGTTTGTGTCCGACGATATTATTTCCTCGCTTTTTTAGTTGATGTTTTCTTACCTGCCTCGTTGGTAGGTAATTTCATAGAAGCAGGGATATACTTTGCTTACGGCGTTAGTCTGGCCGGAGGAGTGAGGCACTATGATGCGCACCTTGGCTATCTCATCGTCGGCACTGAGTTGACGGCCGATATTGATATAGCGCAGGGGGATGAGCCATCCCTCGGGCACAGTGGTGGAGCCGTAGTTGTATTTCATCATGCCCTGTACAAAGGAGCCGTTGATGGTGCCCGACTGGCATTCTACCGTCATTTCGTCGAGCATGCCGATATAGTACGCGTTGTCGTTGCGAGTCTGGAGCGAGTCTCCGCTGATATTATACTCCTTGTATCGACATAGCAGCCGCACGGTGTCGGCTTTGAGGTTGAGCTTTTCGCCCGTCCCCTTGCGCACTATCTGCATATAGACTCCCGAGGAGGGGAACTTCACGTATTCGTTGCGGCTGAGGTCGGTAGTTGTGTCTTGGGCGAAGAATTTCTGCTCGTTAATCTCGGTAATGGGCGCTACGTAGAGAATGGTGTCGCCCAGTTCCTTGTCAAGCGCCAGGCACCCCTGGGAGATGAATCTGCTGATGGCGCGTCGTTCAGCCTTTTTCTGTTCGGCGTAGGTCTGTTCCTCCTCGCAGGAGCTCATCACCGCCGCAGTTACAATTAGCAATAATGTCAGTATTTTCTTCATAAGAATCAAGATTCAATGTTTATCAACTGTTCTCGGGAAGCGGCAATAGCCTGGTCGACTACTTTCAGAGCTTCACTCATGGGGTTGGGTAGTGTACCGCCAGCTGCATTGTGGTGTCCGCCGCCATTGAAGAACTGCTCTGCCATCTGGTCGCAGCGGAAGGAGCCTATTGAGCGGAGCGACACACGTATAAGCGCTTTCTCCGTGTCCTCGCGGAGCGATATGCTGAGGCGCGTGCCTTTAATCTGCAGAGGCAGGTTTACGAAGCCCTCGGCATCGCCTCTCACATAGTTGAAGCGCTTCATCTCCTCCTTGGTTAGGGAGAACACGGCAGTGTGCTCTTCGGCATAGTACTGCATCTTTTCATACAGCAGGTAGCCCATAAGTCGCAGTCGTCCTTCGGTGTAGCTGTAGAATACGTTGCGATAGATCTGGTCTTTGTCGATGCCCTTGTCAAGCAGCATCGAGATTATATGGAACAGTTCTGGCCTGTTGGAGTTGTATGCGAAGGCTCCCGTATCGGTCATAAGTCCGCAGTAGAGACACTCCGCAATGTCGGTATCAATGTCATCGTATGCCCCTAGTTGGTGCATCATGCAAAAGAGCACCTCACACGTAGCCGCTGCAGCGGAGTCGGACACAATAAGTTCGGCACAATGTTCGGGATTGAGGTGGTGGTCAATCATGATGCGGGGTGCGCAACATGCCTCCACGCTCGGGGCGAGATCCTCAAGTCGGCTGATGGCGTTGAAGTCAAGGAGTATGAGCAGATCGGCCTCGTTGAGCAGGCGCTGGGCCTTGTAGCGAGCCATCTTGGCAAAGACCACATCGCTGAATCCGGGCAGCCAACTCAGGAAGTCGGGACACGGATTGGGAGTCATAGCCACGGCTTGTTTACCCTGCTTGTGCAACCAATGAGTGAGAGCTAGTATAGCTCCCATCGCATCTCCGTCAGGCCCGGCATGTCCTAGCACCACGATGTTGGTGGCTTGGCCTACCATGCGGTGCCAAGTGTTGATGTCGTCAGGTGAAAGATATTGCTTAAGCTCCATGCGTGACCGGGTTATTGAATCGAGGTGCAAAGGTAGTAAAAAGATTAAACACTGGACACTAAACGATGCATTTTTTAGTAGTCAATGCTCACATTCTTGCAGCTTTTGAGGCGGAAGAGTGCGTCCTTGTCATCAGCTTTGACTTTGCATGGATATGGCTCGCTTGTAGTGACGATACGGTTGTTGCGGAATGTGACACCATCTACGCTATACAGATTGAGCACTGCTGCCCGATGTATGCGGAAGGTGTTGTTTTCTATGAGCAGGTTGCGGTTATAGAAACTGCTGTCGTAGTATTGGCTGTCGATGCCCGAGCCGGTTTCGATGGTGCCTGAGCCCCATACTCCGTAGTTGCAGTTGTCGAAAGTGTTGTTGCGTATAATCACGTTGCGCACTCCTGCTTGCTCAAACCAGTAGCGGCCGTCACCCTCAAGCAGTAGCGCAGCTCCCGGGGTGTGGAAAACACAGTCCTCTATAAGCATTCTAGCTCGGCTACCTAGTAGTAGGCCTCTAGCTCGGTTGTTGCCGAAGTAACAGCCCTTGATATGCACGTCGGGATAGTCACCCTCGGGAGCAATCACGTCACCTTTAGCCACGCCCTGGGGCAGTGGAGTAGAGAGGGTGAGCATAAACTTGTTGTCGCTGATAGTGTAGTAGGATTTCACCTTGCCGTGACCGTAGGTGATGAGACTTTTGGCGGAGACGAACTCTATGCGGGGCTTCGAGTGGAAGAGGTCGAAGCCGTATTGGGCATCGTTGGCAAGTTCCACCATGATGCGGCCGTCGGCAAGCACGTCGGCAATACGGTAATACACGCCGTGAATATTGGTGGCATCATCAGTTTGCTGAGCGAGGTGGCTGTTATACATCCGCAGTCGCCCTGTGCAGTTTACGAAGTGAGTGGCGTCAGCACCTACGCTTACCACTCGGTCCTTGCCTGGGGCGGGCAGTATGTTGAGGCTATCTATAGTAATGTCGCGTGTGCGCTGCGCGATGACTCCCATTCCTCCGGCGTGATAAAGGGTGATGTTCCTTACGCTCACGTTGCGGCTATCGGTGATGGTGATGGCGGGCACGGTACGTCGGGCTATGCCGAAATTTATCACGTTACCGGGTGTGCCTCTGAGCCCTTTTTTGCACAGCATAACTCGCCCTTGTCCAAGGTCCTCGGTGTACAGGTTGGCTCCCGTCCACTGGTCGGGCACCATGTATGCTGTTTCCATAAGTTTGGGGTCAAACTCCAGCAGATAGTACCATGGATATTCGGTGCCCTCGTCATCGATGAAGTGCAGGTGGTGCTTGTCGTCCACGAAGTAGGGGTATTCGTTGGAGAACCTAAGCGTCATTGTGGAGTCGGTGACCGCCTCGATATGACCTTCGCTGTTGAAGGTGCGCTCATAGTCCACCAGGAAGTTTCGCAGGCAAATACCCTCAGCCTTGTTTACATAGAATGGACACACGTAGCCCTTGAGCAGCAGCGTGGAGCCGCAGCCGTCGATTTCAAGGTTGCGGATGCCCGTCAGGTCAAAGGCGAATCGACGCTGGTAGCTGCCATTGTTGGATATGTGGGTCATGAAAGCATTGAGGCTGTCGGCCTTGAGGTGGTAGATACCTTTTGGGAAAACCAGTCGTTTCGCGCCCAGTCGCCGGCAATCTTGCAGAGCCTTGACCACTGCCGGTGAACGGTCGGATTCTGATCCATATTTGGCGAGATACTCCTCCATGTTGAGGGTTCTGGTCTTTTTGCAGAATTGCGCGTTGGCAGTAAGTATTCCCATGCATGCGCAGAGAATGACGAAAAGCGTGAATTTAATGTTACGGAGAGTCATTTTTTGATAGTTTTGAGCGCAAAGTTATAAAATTGTGCAAAAAACTCCAACAAAATCCCTGACTTTTCATCGTTTTTTATTATTTTTGTAGCCAGAAATTATAAAAACAAATCTAAATAATCAAAATTCTATCATGAGTACAGCAGACAAACCCTATGTAATAGGACTGGATTTGGGCGGCACTAATTCGGTGTTTGGCATCGTTGACGCCCGTGGTGAAATAAAAGCCACAACGGCTATTAAGACAAAGGCCTACCCCAAGGTTGAAGAATTCGTAGATGCGGCAGCCAATGCTTTGGAGCCTATCATTGATGCTGTAGGCGGCATCGAGACCATCAAGGGTATGGGCATCGGCGCTCCCAACGGTAACTATTATACCGGCAACATCGAGAGTGCTCCTAACCTAGTGTGGAAAGGTCCTGTGCCTTTGGCTAAGTTGTTCCAAGAGAAGCTCAACATTCCTGTAGGTATCACCAATGACGCTAATGCTGCAGCTATAGGCGAGATGACTTATGGTGTGGCTCGCGGAATGAAGGACTTCGTTATGATAACTCTCGGCACCGGTGTGGGTAGCGGTATCGTAGTTAACGGCCAGTTGGTTTATGGCTCCGATGGTTTTGCAGGAGAGCTTGGCCATGCGATTATCGATCGTTCTCCCGAGGCTCGTCAGTGCGGCTGCGGTCGTAAGGGTTGTTTGGAGACCTATTGCTCCGCGACGGGTATTGTTCGCACTGCCCAGGAGATGTTGCTCAAGGATTCTCGTCCCAGCAAGTTGCGCGACCTCAATCCGGAGGAGATTACTGGCCTTGATGTGAGCGTGGCAGCTCGTGACGGCGATGCTATAGCTTTAGAGGTACTCAAATATACAGGAACTCTGCTCGGAAAGGCTTGTGCCAATTTCGCCCTGTTTAGCAGCCCCGAAGCGTTTATCTTCTTCGGAGGTCCCACCCGTAGTGGTGAGCTGCTGATGGAGCATGTGCGCAAGGCTTACGATGAGGATATCCTCAATATCTTCAAGGGTCATGCCAAGATATTGCTCTCCGGTCTCAGCGGTAGCGATGCAGCTGTGCTTGGTGCTTCTGCACTAGGCTGGGAGTTGTAAGAAAAGGAATAAGTACCTAACTGCTTAGTAATAATTAGTCCCGGCTTGTTGCCGGGACTAATCTTTTATTCGTGTCGAAGGCATAGGGAAGCGCCAGGCTTCCTATTATTTTGACAGCTTCATGACGAAACCGCCGCCAGGGGCGAGGTGGACGGTGAAACGGTCACTCGCGTTGACTTGCTTAGTGATGTGCTTAAAGTCTCGGGCAGCGCGGTCGGCATTCATTCCGTCGCAGAAGAGTTCTGCAGTATATTGACCATTGACGAGTGAACTGAGGTCGATGTCCATATCGCGAGCATCCCAGTTGGTAAGCCCTCCTACGTACCATGTGCCGTCAAAAGCCTTGCGTGCCATGATGATGTATTCGCCAATCTTCCCGCTAAGGGCGCGAGTTTCTGCCCACACAGTTGGCACGGTGGCAATGAAACGTGTGCACTCCGGCTCACGCAGATAGTTGGATGGATTGTCGCAGAGCATCGACAGCGGGGCGTCAAAGATGATATATTCCGCGAGTTGGCGGCAGCGTGTACCTTGGCTCATGGGCTCTGTGTTTGATGAGTAGTAGTTTTCCTTGGTCGCGTTGCGCATAGCTCCCTGAGTATAGTCAGCCGGTCCTGCCACTTGGCGTATGAATGGGTAAGTGACATCGTAGGTAACCATGTCAAAGTCGGGTTCTTCCCACTTCACTTCTTCCAGACCATAGACTCCCTCGAAGTTGATGGCGTTAGGCCAGGTGCGCTGTTGGCCTGTCGGTTTGTACATACCATGAAGGTCGATAAGCAGTTTGTATTTGGCACCTACCTCGGCGCAGCGTCGATTGAAGTCAACCATCTGCTGGTCGTCGCGGTCCATAAAGTCAACCTTGAAGCCCTTGATGCCCATCCGGGAGTAGTGAGCACAGACACGTTCCATATCCTTGTCAAAGGCGCGGTAGCCAGCCCACAGGATTAGGCCCACATTTCGCTTGTTGGCATACTGGATAAGGTCTTCGAGGTCTATTTCGGGCACTATCTTGAAGAGGTCAGCTTCACCGGGCACAGCCCAGCCCTCATCGAGAATCACATATTCTATGCCCTGACTGGAGGCGAAGTCAATGTAGTATTTATAGGTCTCGGTATTGATTCCCGCCTTGAAATCTACGCCGTAGATGTTCCAGTCGTTCCACCAGTCCCATGCCACTTTGCCGGGCTTTACCCAGCTCCAATCAGTAGCGGTGTCGGCAGGTTTTGCCAGCTTATAAACGAGGTCACTGCAGAGAAGGTCCTTCTCTTCATCGGCAATCAGGATAACTCTCCACGGGAGTTCGGTCTTGCCGGGCAGCTGGGCGATATAGTCTTCGCGTGACCGCACTTCTCCCTTTAGTCCGCGAGTGGTGACTGCCACATCTTTGGGGTATGCGGCGAAGGTACCCACGAGTTTATTTCCCTGTGCCATGAGTCGCATGCCGGGGTAGTTGAGCAAATCAGCCTCGGTGATACAGAGGTTGCAGCCTTGAGTCTGCACAAGGGCAGGCAGCATTATCTGGCGGTCAGCAGGCCACTGGTTGAGGGAAAGATGTTTGTAAGTGTTCTGGAAGTTGCTGTGCCACTGGTTTTCCTGTCCTTCGATAGTGCGGCCCTTAATCGGGGCAGCTACCATCTGTATATCGGCGCCTGCCGGCACAAATTCGGTTGTTTCGCTCTTCACGCGGAAGTCCTGCGGGAAATCGGTCGTGATGCGATATGCTATGCCGTCAGGATAAGCGCGCCACACCATGCTGTAGCTGCCCTTGCAACCGGCGGGGGCTTTAAGGCGCAGCGTCAGCTCGCTATATTGGTCGGCAATCCTCTGCTTCTTGTAGATGACGGGCTTGAGGACCGCATCGACAGTCTTGGTGCTCTTGCCGGCGACGTGGGCATCCTTGCCCAGGACGACACCGCCCTCCAGCTCCAAACCGATGCGTGAGGGGTTGATGACGGGCATCTGCTGCCCGCCTGCTACGCTGTGTTTTACACTATAGGTTATCTCCTTGCCCACAGAGATGCATACGGTGTTCTTGCCCTGCGGGTCGGTGAGGGTGAACTGGGTATCCTTGCGTGGCGCAGCATATACCGCAGTGACAATAACTAATGCTGCCGCGGCAGCCCCAAACACTTTTCCTGACATAATTAGAATAGTTAAAGCCGCAAAGTCGCAGACCTCATGGCCTGCGACTTATTGGTTAGTTGATGTAGTTTGTTATTTCAATCCGAGCTTGCTCTTGAGTTCGGCAGTGATGTCGGTAGAGAGAGTAGCGGAGATATAGGGTATTCCCAATGATACGTCCATAAGATAAACGTAGCCTCCGGCATCGCCTATTTGCTTGACAGCGCCAAGCACTTTCTGGCGAATCTCTGCCATCTTGGTCTCTTCCATCTTGGAGAGCTCCTCCTGATAAGTCTCGGCAGTGGTCTGATAGCGCTCACCGAGCTCCTTGATCTCCTGCTGGCGACGCTCCTGCACTGCTGGCGGCATGGAGTCGCGCATGGCGGTGTAGTTATCTACCTTACGCTTCCACTCGTCCTGCATGGCTTGCAGCTCTTTCTGGTACTGGTCGCCGAGGTTCTTGAGTTCGGTTTGTGCAGCGGTGAACTCGGGCATTGCCTGGATGATGTCGATAGAGTTGAAGTGGCCAAACTTCTGTGCGAAGATGGTCATGGGCGCTAATACTAGCGCGAGGATAATGATTTTCTTCATAATTTATTTAAAGTTTGAAATTAGTCGGTCTTTATTTGGAGTATCCCAGTTTGGCGAGGACATCGTTGGAAATGTCGGCTGTGGGTGAGGCAAACACTATGCCGTTGTCGCTGGCACGGTCGAGCACGAGCTGGTAGCCTTTCTGCTCGGCAATGGCCTTGACGGCATTGTAGATCTCGTCCTGTATGGGGCCGATGAGACTCTCGCGCTTCTTGTAAAGCTCACCTTCGGGAGAGAAATATTTCTTCTTGAGATCAGAAGCTTCTTTCTCTTTCTTCAGGATATCATCTTCGCGGGCTTTCTTCTGCTCGGCGGAGAGGAACACTACCTCGTTCTGGTAGTTCTTGTAGAGTGTCTGGGCTTGCTGATTGAGGGCTTCAACCTCGGCTTGCCATTTCTTGGAGGTCTGGTTGAGCTGCTCATTTGCTCGCTCATAGGCGGGGATGTTGCGGAGTATGTACTCCATATCAACGAGTGCGAATTTCTGTGCTGCGGCGGGGAGCATGGCTCCTAATGCGAGAAGCAGCAAAATGAATGTCTTTTTCATAATCATATAATGTTAATGTACGATATTTTCAACTCTTAACTGGACTTAGATCTAAATCCGGTCCGTGACCGGTCAATTCTTCAACTTTTTAATTCTTCAATTTTATCTAGAATTCTTGTCCGATTATGAAGTGGAACTGCGAGCCGCTGTAGTTGCGGGTGCCGAACACTTTGTCAAATCCGTAAGCCCAGTCGATACCCATCATACCAATCATGGGGAGGAAGAGGCGTAGGCCCACACCGGCAGAACGCTTCAGGTCGAAGGGGTTGAACTTAGAGCAGCGATCCCATGCGTTACCGCCTTCCACAAATCCCAGGGCGTAGATACTCGTGTTGCCCAGTAGCAGGGGATAGCGCAACTCCAGCGACAGGCGGTTGTAGGCATAGCCCTCATAGCCTTGCGGGGTCAGGGCTCCGTTGTCGTAACCGCGCAGTCCGATGGTCTCGGTGGCGTAGTTGTAGGAATAGCCCGACATGCCGTCGCCGCCCATGTAGAAGGTCTCAAAGGGTGAGCGCTTATGCTTGTTGTAGTAGCCGAGGAAGCCCATCTCTGCACGTGTCATGAGCACGGGGCATTTGTCGGCATTGGTGAGCGAGGTGAAAGTGCGCAGACGGAACTTCCACTTATGATACTCTACCCAGCGGTATTTTTCCTTCATTTCCTGCAGGTAGGTGGCCGAGCGTGTGTCGGTTGCCAGATGGGCGTAGTCCTTGCCGTCCCACAGGGAGAAGGGCGGTGTGGCCGATACGCTGAGTGAGAGGTCGGAACCTCTGCGCGGGAAGAAGGGCTGGTCGGTGGACGAGCGGTTGACGCTCAGGGTGAGGTTGAGGTTGTTGCAGTTGCCATCCGTCATGATGAAGTATTGCCACTGCTTGAGGATATATCGCTGATAGGTGAGTACGGCTGAGAAATTGAAATAGTCATCGGGCCAACGCAGACGTTTGCCTAGTCCGATGCTTCCGCCGAGTATCTGCACATACTTGTCCGGGTCGTAGAAATCGGCGTAGTTGTAGTAGCCGGAGGTGGACCCGTAGCCGTAGAGGCGGCTGTAGTAGTTGTTGTAGTATGCGGAGTTGTAGTAGTTGCTGTTGACGTCGGTCTGCTTGCTATAGAAGAGGCTTGCCGAGAACTGGTTGGGGCGCTTCTTCCCGAACCATGGGTCAAGGAAGGAGAGGCTGTACTGCTGGTAGTAGGTACCGTTGGTCTGTGCGGCCAGCTCTATGGTCTGCCCCTCGCCCTGGGGGAGGAATACACGGTGGTTGCCATCCTTGCGGAAGAGGTTCTGAAGGGCGAAGTTGCAGAATTTCACTGCTATTCGCCCGGTGACTCCGGTCGAACCGTAGCCCATGGAGAACTCCAGCTGGTCGGTGCTCTTGGATGCCAGTTTGTAGGTCACATCTACGGTACCGTTGGCTTCGTCTTGCTTGATATCGGGCTCCATCTTCTCGGGGTCGAAGTGGCCCATGCTTGCCAGGTCGCGCAGCGAACGCTTGATGGCCTCCATGTTAAACAGATCTCCCGGCTTGGTGCGCAGTTCACGGCGTACCACGTGTTCAAACACATGGTCGTTGCCAAGGATGTTTACCTTGTTGAGAGTGGCTTGCTTGCCTTCGCGGATTCGTATCTCAAGGTCCACGGAGTCGCCCACCACGTTGGTCTCTACGGGTGTGATGCGGTTGAATACGTAACCGTTGTTGTAGTATTGGCTTGCGATGGCGTCATCGTCGGCTTTGCTCATCTCGGTGCCGAGGCGCTTGGTGAGCAGCTCCTGATTATAGATGTCGCCGTGCTTGAGCTGCAGGGTGCGGTTGAGTGCTTCGGTGGCGTAGATGGTGTTGCCCACCCAGTTGATGTTGCGCACATAGTATTTGCCGCCCTCGTCGAGGGTGAGATACACATCCACGTGCTTTTCGTCGAAAGGCACCACGCTGTCGCTTACTATGTAGGCATCGCGGTAGCCCCACGAGTTGCAGCGACTGATCACGGCGTCTTTGTCGGCGGTGTATTTCTCGGAGATAAATTTCTTGGAAGCAAAGAGGTTGCGCAGCTTACCCACCTCGCGGGTCTTCTTCATGGCTTTCTTGAGCGCTTTCTGTTGCTTCTCGTCCACGCCGGTGATGTAGATGCGGTGGACTTTTACTTTCTCGTTCTTGTTGATATTGATGTCGAGCAGCACCTGGTGGGGATTCGTCGGGTCGTCGCGCTGCAGCACGTCGATCTCCACGTTCTTGAAACCTTTGTCCACGAAATGGGCTTTGATCACATACTTGATGCGGTCGATTACATCTACGTTGATTTGGTTGCCGGGCTTGAGGTTGAGCTTCTCCTCTAAGTCTGTGCGTTCGTTTTTCTTGATACCGGTGTATTCCACCCGCGTCAGCTTAGGATGCTCGGCGAGCTGTATGTGGAGGTATAACTTCAGTCCCACTATACTGTCGGCGGTAATCTTGACATCCGAGAAGAGGCGCTGGTCCCACAGTTTGCGTATGGCTCCGGCTATGGTGTTGTCGGAGTTGGGGAGTGAGATTTCCTGCCCTATTACCAGTCCCGAGAGTGCTATCAGGTTGCTGGGGTCGCCATAGCTGTCGGCTCCGTCCACTGTGATACCTGCCAGCACATAGGTGGTGGGGTCAGCGTTGTAATCCACTATGGGTTTTACCTGCTTGGTCTGTGCGGCAGCGGTTGTCGCCAGGGTCAGTATTATCAGCAGTATATAGGGTATCTTCTTCATTTAGTATTATTGATTAAGCTGCTCACTGGTCTTGCCGAATCGGCGCTCTCGCTGCTGGTATTCGTTGAGAGCCTTGAGCATCTCCTCTTCGGTGAAGTCGGGCCAGTATGTGTCGCAGAAGTATAGTTCGGTGTATGCGCATTGCCACAGCAGGTAGTTGCTAAGCCTCAGTTCGCCGCCGGTACGTATCAGCAGGTCGGGGTCGGGCATGAAGTTGGTGGTCAGGCAGTCGCTGATGGTCTGCTCGGTGATGTCGGTGGGCTTCAGGCTACCGTCGGCGGCCTGCGCTGCCAGCGTTCGGGCTGCGTTGGCTATCTCCCATCGAGCCGAGTAGCTCATGGCGATGATCATGGTCATCTTGGTGTTGAGGCGGGTGTTGTATTCACATTGCCTTATGCGGTCCCTTACTGCCTGGGGCAAACGGTCGGCATCGCCTATCATTCGGAATCGTATGTTGTTGGCCATGAATATCTGTTCCTCCAGCGAGTCGAGCACCAGTCCCATCAGGGCGGCTACCTCGTCGGAGGGGCGGCTCCAGTTCTCGGTGGAGAAGGTGTAGAGGGTCAGATACTTGATGCCTATGCGTGCCGACAGCTCGGTGATGCGCTTCACTGTCTCTACGCCCTGCTGATGGCCTACGTTGCGGTGGAGGCCGCGCTGCTTGGCCCAGCGGCCGTTGCCGTCCATGATTATGGCTACGTGTTGCGGCACAATGCTGAGGTTATAGTTCTGTGTGTCTGCCATCTATTTTGCCTTGTTACAGTTGGGGCAGCGGGGTGCGAAGCTGTAGGTCAGCGTCAGCAGCGTTGCTCCGAAGTGGTCCTTGTTTTTGAAGCCTTCCGACTTGATGCCGAGCGGGTCGGCAAGTCCGTCGAGTTTGTCGGATGTGGTGAAGTGCATAGCCCAGTCCAGGGAGATGTTGAGGCGTTTTGATGCCCTGTATTTCAGGCCTATGCCCACGGGGAAATCCAGCGCGGCCTCTTTGCCCTCGGTGGCGTAAGCCAAGCCGAGTCCTATCTGCAGGAATGGCGTCAGCCGCTTGTGTCCGAAGAAGTCCTGGTAGTATCCGTAGGGGAAGGCGTTTATCTCGTACATGCAGGTCAGGCTTACTGCGCTGCTGGCAAATCGTCCTTTGAGGGGCTTGGTGCTCAGCTCGTTGCCCTGCGGGTTGACGGGGTAGTAGCTGTCGTGGTCCTCGGTGGAGCCTTTGATGGCGCAGTAGGCCAGGTTGACCTTCAGCGAGCTGTAGTGGTCAAACAGGTATCGCCAGTATGCAGCGGCGGCAGGCCTTTGGTTGGAGAACATCGTGTTGTTCAGATCACCCAGATAGAAGCTCGCACCTATGCCGCCGCCAATCTCCATGCGATAGTCGGCATCCTCCTGAGCCTTTGCCAGGAGCGGAAGTACGCTGATTGCTATTATCGTGAGGATCCTATACATGGTTCAAGGAGTAAGGAGTAAGGAGTAAGGAGTAAAGGAGGAAGGAGTTACCGCTTCGCTCAGAAGTTAACGCCCGCAAGCGGGCTCGAAGTTAACGACGATAGTCAGACTAATGTCGAACAGCCAACGGCTGTGATAACTTCGAGCGGCAAAGCCGCGATAACTACAATAACTTCTTAACTTATAACTTTAAACTTTTCAATTTTCAATTTTTCAATGTTCAATGGTCAATGTTCAATGTTCCAAACTGGACTTAGATCTAAATCCGGTCCGTGACCGGTCAATGTTCAAACACCGTTTGGTTCACCCCGTAGGAGAGGCGGTTGAGGCGCCCTTTGAGCACCTGCCCGCTTGGTGAGCACACTATCCAGATGAAGTTGTCTTCGTCGGCAGCTGCGGCAAACGAGTCTGCCTTGATGTCCTTGGGGTGGTTGTAGTTGCCAGTCTGTTCTGCCCAGGTGCGGCCGCCGTCAATGCTGAGGAAGAAGTTGCCCACCTCACTGTCGGCAATGCCCATGAAGATGATCTTGTCGTCGTAGCTCATCATCACCGGCTGTGCCAATGCGGGATACACAGCCTGTGCGCTGCCCTCCTGCGGGAACCATGTCCAGGGCTCGGTGTTGGCCCCCGTGGTGTCGACCGTCTTTTTCCATACTGCCGGCTGCGAGTCTTTGAGACCGCCGAGCAATACAAATCTGAAGTTGTCGTTGAACTTCATCGGGGCGCACACCGCTGCCACGTTCTCGCTGGGCAGCAGGGCCATGTCGCTGCTTGCGTCGTCCTGTTCCCAGGCGGTGCCGTCGGCCGACATCATTATCTTGCCGTCACCGATGCCGTAGAGCACCATGCCGTCGGTGGCTACCAGCTGCTCCACCGGGCTGTCGGTGAGTATTGCCGTCCACTCCTTGCCATCGGCCGACTGCATCACCGTGCCTCCGTCAACATAGTAGAACGCGGAGCCCATGCTCTGCACGGCGGCAGGATGGAAGTCGCAGGTGAAAGCCTCCAGTGCACTCTCTTCCCAGTCAGCGGGAGTCTCGGCGGCAGCTTTCAGCACCACGGCCTGACCGCCCTTTACGGCCAGCAGGGTCAGCTCCCCGTTCTCTACAAACAGGCGCTGCTCCGTGATGGCCCCCAGCTTGTCTATGCCGCTGGCCGCGGTCACCCAGCTGAAGTCCTCTGAGTATGAGTTGT
>JAFZXF010000102.1 GCA_017616915.1 Bacteroidaceae bacterium | reverse complement strand
CCACATTTACCAAGTATGACGATGGCAAAGAGGATTATACTGGCAACTACGTTCCCTTCATTCCAAGAAATACGCTCAGCCTCGGCGCAGACTACAAAATAAAGCTCAGGAATGCGAAGCTCAATCTTAAGCATCTCACTCTCAGCATAAACACACTGGGCGCCGGGCGCATCTATTGGACTGAGGCAAACGATATGAGTCAGGCAATGTATATGACTTTCGGAGCACATGCCCTGATGGATTTCGGCAACTGGACACTCAACCTCTGGGGACGCAACCTGACCGACAAACACTACAACACCTTCCAATTTGAAAGTATGAATAATCGTTTCGCACAAAGAGGTAAGCCGCTACAGATTGGACTGGACGTGAATGTAAAGTTTTAACCTAAACCACACAAAGCAAAAAAAAGAGCCGATTTCTTTGAAGTTCGGCTTTTTATGCGTAATTTTGCCTCCTGATGTACGCCCAGGAAAAAATAAAGCCTTACAATGACGCAGGGGAGAAGGGCAAGCAGGTAGAGCAGATGTTCGATGGCATTGCCCATTCCTACGACCGCCTCAACCACATGCTATCCTTGGGCATAGACCGCAGATGGCGCCGCAAAACCATCAAGGCACTGCTGCCCTACGCCCACAACGAGATACTGGATATTGCCACCGGCACCGGTGACTTCGCTCTGCTTGCAGCACGACTGCTAAAGCCGCAACGCATCGTTGGAGCCGACATCTCTGAGGGCATGATGCAAATAGCACGCCAGAAAACCTTGAAAGCGGGACTCAGCGACATAATCTCCTTCAAGCACGAGGACTGCATGGCACTGAGTTTTGCTGACGGCAGCTTTGATGCAGTGACTGTGGCATACGGAGTAAGAAACTATGCTGATCTCGACCGCGGACTAAAGGAGATGTTACGAGTGCTAAGGCCTGGCGGCCACGTGGCCATACTGGAACTCGCCACACCAAAGAGCACTCCTATGAAGCAACTCTTCTGGCTATACAGCCATGCAGTGATGCCGCTGGTGGGTAAGATTGTGTCGAAGGACAAGAGAGCCTACGCCTATCTGCCCCAAACAATGGAGGCCTTTCCGCAGGGCGAGATAATGAAGACCATAATGGAACGCGCAGGCTTCAGCCAAGTGAGCTTCAAACGCTTCACCGGCGGACTAAGCACAATGTATATCGGAAAGAAAAAATGACTGAATACGGCCTGATAGGCTATCCGCTCATCCACTCCTTCTCGCGGCAATACTTCACAGAGAAGTTTGCAAAGGAGAATATCAACGCCCGCTATCTCAACATAGAGATGGAGAGCGTAGATAACCTTATCGGTACTATCAAGGCTCACCCACAGCTGAAAGGACTTAACGTGACCATACCTCACAAGCAGAACGTAATCCCACTGCTCACTGAGTTTAGTCCGGAAGCCAGAGAGATAGGTGCTGTCAACTGCATTAGGATAGAAGGTGACAGGCTCGTGGGCTATAATGCCGATGTAATAGGCTTTGAGCATTCCATCAAGCCGCTACTCAGACCTTGGCACAAGCACGCACTGGTGCTCGGCACCGGCGGAGCAAGCCTGGCCATAAACTATGGATTGCGCCGTCTGGGAGTGGAGCCTGTATCGGTGAGCCGCAACCCGCAAGGGAATATGCTCGGATATGCCGACCTCACCCAGCAGGTAATGCAAGAGCACACCGTGATAGTCAACTGCACGCCACTCGGAACATTCCCCAAGGTGGAAGGATGCCCTGACATTCCTTATAAATACATAGGCGAAAAGCATCTGCTCTACGACCTCGTCTATAACCCCGCCAAGACACAATTCCTTATGCGGGGCGAGGCACAAGGCGCCACAATAAAGAACGGCCTGGAAATGCTGCACCTGCAAGCAGAAGCCAGCTGGGAAATATGGAACATATAACCTCTTCACACCGCGCATTGATGAACATTCCATTTAATAATAAAAAAACGTCCCGCTCAAAAGGATGCCTGATACCAACGCTCATATTTATCGCACTCGTCATATTTATAGCCATAGGGCGCGAACTATATGGTAATGTATCTTACGGCACCCTGCTACTTGTCGCTGCGGCTGTGACTTTAGTTATCATAGCTATACTCAACGCATGCAGCAAGCAGTATTCTGCCGAAGTCGACTCTCTCAAGGACAAAAGGAAAGAGCTCGTCAAGATTGGTGACAAATACAACAAGGAGGTACATCAGCTCGAGGCTGAGTTCCGCAAAGAGAAAAACAACGTATCAACTCGCGATGCCTACAGCAAGAAATATGACCTTATATACGACAACTACAGGGCCGAGAGTACAGCTTTCGTTAATCAGTGGGACAGCGCACATCCTCGGGAAGCAAAGCTGAAGAATATGTGGCAACGCGGCATCAAGGCGTGCGTGATTGCCATGCTTGCCTGCGGAGGCTTAACTATGGGCATCAAGATGCGCGAAGCCGAGCCCCAGGGTATTGCGGCACTTATGGAAAACCGCATGTGGAACGCCGACAACATTCCCATGCCCCACATGCAGGACGCCAATCTTTATGTCTCTAACCCTGACAGCATTCTTTCGCCGCAGACAGTAGACAGCATGAATGTCATACTGCGGCGCCTGGACACCAACCTCGGCATTGAGTCGGCAGTGGTGATTGTGGGGCATATTGAGGGCGACGACCCCATTCCCATGATACGTGGCATCTACGAGAAATATAAGGTGGGACGCAACGACCGCGGACTCGTCATCGTGGTTGGTTACCTCGACCATAGCTACTTTATCGCTCCTGGTCGCAACTTGGAGTCTGACCTCACCGACCTTGAATGCAACCACCTGGCACAAGACTACCTCATTCCCAGCATGAAGGCCGAACTGCCTGACAGCGGAATGCTCTATCTCACGCGAGGAGTCTATGCCCTTATGGCCGGCAAGGAAATGCCACAGATGTCGGCCCTGTCTGCTGCCCAAGATGACAGCGACGACTCCATCGGCATGACCGACACCCTCCTCATCATCATATACACCATCATGCTCATCGCCCTCATGGTTTACAATATGCGGAAGTCCAAGAAACTCGGCTGGGCAGGCCTCAGTTATCCGATGTTCCTGGCCAGCAATCCGTTCAGCTATTCCGATAGCAGTAGCGGTAGCTATAGTGGGGGTTCCTCCTATTCGTCGGGCGGCAGTTCAAGCTCCGGAGGCTATGGCGGCGGCAGCTGGGGAGGAGGAGGCTCCGGCGGTCGTTGGTAATCAGCAAGCATTAGCAGCATCGATGCTGCACACCATATCTAAGAGATTATAACTTTAAAACTTTATATCACTATGAGCGACACAGAAAAGAAAACCGTAGGTCTCTCCAAGAAGACCCTAATTATCCTGGCCGTAGCGGCAGTACTCGTATTGTGGGGCATCAGTGCCTACAACGGAATGGTAAGCGTAGAAGAAAAAGCCACTACCGAATGGGCCAAGGTGCAATCGTCATATCAGCGGCGTGCCGACCTCATCCCTAATCTTGTGAACACTGTCAAGGGCTATGCAACTCACGAAAAAGAAACCCTCGAGGGTGTTATCTCCGCAAGAGCTAAAGCAACGAGTATCAACATCGACGCCTCTAACCTCACTCCCGAACAGGTGCAGAAGTATCAAGCCGCACAGGGCGAACTCACACAGGCTCTTGGCAAACTCATCGCAATCGGTGAGGCCTATCCCGACCTGAAGGCCAACGAGAACTTCATCGACCTGCAGAAGCAGCTCGAAGGAACTGAGAACCGTATCAACGAGGCTCGCAACTCCTTCAACAAGGCCGTGCAGGACTACAACATCAAGATCCGCAAGTTCCCCAACTCTCTCCTCGCCGGTCTTTTTGGCTTTGACAAGATGGCGAAGTTTGAGGCTGAAGCCGGAGCCGATAAAGCTCCTGAAGTAAAGTTCTAAACACCATATTCCCAAGATGAACAACCGCTATATGATGCGCGGCGTAAGCGCCATGAAGGAAGACGTGCACGCCGCAATCCGAAACATCGACAAGGGTCTCTATCCGCAGGCCTTCTGCAAGATTATCCCCGACATTCTCGGCGGCGACCCTGACTACTGCAATATCATGCATGCTGACGGCGCCGGCACCAAGTCGAGCCTCGCCTACATGTATTGGCGGGAGACGGGTGACCTCAGCGTGTGGAAAGGCATTGCACAGGATGCCCTCATCATGAACACCGATGACCTGCTCTGTGTGGGAGCCACCGACAATATCCTCGTCTCCAGCACCATCGGCCGCAACAAGATGCTCATCCCCGGCGAGGTAATATCCGCCATCATCAACGGCACCGATGAGCTGATGGCTCAGATGCGCGAGATGGGCATCGGTATCTACGGCACCGGTGGCGAGACTGCCGATGTGGGCGACCTCGTCCGCACCATCATCGTGGATTCCACCGTCACCTGCCGCATGCGTCGCAGCGACGTCATCAACAATGCCAACATCCGGCCGGGTGATGTTATCGTGGGACTCAGCAGCACCGGTCAGGCCACCTACGAAAGCGCCTACAACGGTGGTATGGGAAGCAACGGACTCACCTCCGCCCGCCACGACATGTTTGCCAAGTATCTGGCAGAGAAATACCCCGAGAGCTACGACCATGCAGTGCCCGAGGAGCTCGTCTATAGCGGCAGCTACCGCCTTACGGATACCGTTGAGGGCTCTCCCGTTGATGCCGGTCGCCTGGTGCTCTCTCCCACCCGCACCTATGCTCCGGTGGTCAAGGTGCTTCTCGACAAGCTGCGCCCGCAGATCCACGGCATGGTGCACTGCACCGGCGGAGCCCAGACCAAGGTGCTCCACTTCGTCGGCGAGGATTGCAAGGTCATCAAGGACAACATGTTCCCCGTACCGCCATTGTTCAAAGCCATTGCCCAGGAGAGCGGCACCGACTGGAGCGAGATGTATAAGGTGTTTAACATGGGCCACCGACTGGAGGTTTACCTCAGTCCCGACCACGCTCAGGAGGTCATCGACATCTCCCGCTCCTTCAACATCGATGCACAGGTCATCGGTCGCATAGAGCAGGGCCCGCGCTCACTCACTATCCGCAGCGAATTTGGCGAATTCCATTATTAATATATAAAGACACAATGAACTCCCTACTCGAAAAGCTTAACTCACTCGTAGCACGCTTCGAAGAAGTCAGCACCCTCATCACCGACCCCAACGTGATCAGCGACCAGCAGCGCTATGTGCGCCTCACGAAGGAATACAAGGAGCTTGAGGACCTCATGGCTGCCCGTAAGGAATATGCCACCCTGCTCGGCAACCTCGAGGAAGGCAAGGATATGCTCGTCAATGAGACCGACCCCGACCTCAAGGAGATGGCCCGCGAACAAGTGGCCGACTGCGAGGCCCGACTTCCGCAACTGGAGGAATCCATCAAACTCATGCTTGTGCCTAAGGATCCCGAGGACTCCAAGAATGCTATCCTCGAGATACGCGGCGGCACCGGCGGCGATGAGGCTGCCCTTTTTGCCGGCGACCTGTTCCGCATGTACACCAAGTATTGCGAGTCCAAGGGCTGGCGGCTGGAGGTGTCCAGCTTCAGCGAGGGAGCCGTCGGCGGCTACAAGGAGATTGTGTGCTCCGTCACCGGCACCGATGTATATGGCACCCTCAAGTATGAAAGTGGAGTGCACCGTGTGCAGCGAGTGCCTGCCACCGAGACTCAGGGACGTGTTCACACCAGCGCCGCCACCGTGGCTGTGCTGCCCGAGGCCGAAGCCTTCGACGTGGTCATCAACGAGGGCGAGATCAAGTGGGACACCTTCCGCTCCTCCGGCGCAGGAGGACAGAACGTCAACAAGGTGGAGTCGGGTGTACGCCTTCGCTACAACTGGCGCAACCCCAACACCGGCGAGGTGCAGGAGATACTCATAGAGTGTACCGAGACCCGCGACCAGCCTAAGAACAAGGAGCGCGCCCTCGCCCGTCTCCGCACCTTCATCTATGACAAGGAGCACCAGAAATACGTTGACGACATCGCCTCGCGCCGCAAGACTCTCGTCTCCACCGGCGACCGCTCCGCCAAGATTCGCACCTACAACTATCCTCAGGGGCGCATCACCGACCACCGCATCAACTACACCATCTATAACCTCGCCGCCTTTATGGACGGCGACATACAGGACTGCATCGACCACCTCATCGTGGCAGAGAACACCGAGCGTCTCAAAGAAACAGCACTATGACCCGCCAACAACTCATCGACAATATCCGCCGCAAGCAGAGTTTCCTATGCGTAGGCCTCGACACCGACCTCCGCAAGGTGCCTGCCCACCTGCTCAACGAGGATGATCCCATCTTCGCCTTCAACCGTGCCATCATCGATGCCACCGCCCCCTATACCATAGCCTATAAGCCCAACCTCGCTTTCTATGAGTGCTACGGCCTCAAGGGATGGCAGGCCTTTGAGCGCACTGTCAGCTATATTCGCGAGAACTACCCCGACCAGTTTATCATTGCCGATGCCAAGCGAGGCGATATCGGCAACACATCCGCCATGTATGCCCGCTGCTTCTTTGAGGATATCGATGTAGATGCCCTCACCGTGGCTCCCTACATGGGCGAAGACAGCGTCACCCCGTTCCTCCAGTATCCCGGCAAGTGGGTCATCCTGCTCGCCCTCACCAGCAATAAGGGCTCCCACGACTTCCAGCTCACGGAGGACGCCCAGGGCGAGCGCCTCTTCGAGAAAGTCCTCAGGAAGAGCCAGCAATGGGTAGAAGGAGGGCAATCGTCAAATGGTGAAATTGTGAAATCGTCAAATGGTGAAATTGTGAAATCGTCAAATGGTGAAATTGTGAAATCGTCAAATAAAATGATGTACGTCGTCGGCGCCACTCAGGGTGAGCTGTTCCGCGACATCCGCAAGGTGGCTCCCAACCACTTCCTGCTCGTGCCCGGCGTAGGTGCTCAGGGCGGCAGCCTGGAGGACGTGTGCCGTTGGGGCATGACGCCCGACTGCGGTCTCATCGTCAACTCCTCGCGCGGCATCATCTATGCCGATTCCACAGAGCGCTTTGCCGAGGTCGCTGCTGCCAAGGCCCGGGAGCTCCAGCAGCAAATGGCACTACAGCTATGATTATCAACGATCCCGTTCACGGCTTCATCGAGATACCTGAGGGGCTGCTCAGCCAGCTCGTCAAGCATCCCTGGTTTGTGCGCCTCAACCGCATAAGCCAGCTCGGCCCCACCGCCTATGTCTATCCCGGCGGGTGCCACAGCCGTTTCCTACATTCCATAGGCACCTTCCACCTCATCACCGAGGCGCTCAACACCCTGCGCCGCAAGGGCTGCGACATCACCCCCGCTGAGGTTGAAGGCGCTCAGGCCGCCATGCTGCTCCACGACATCGGCCACGGCCCCATGTCCCACTGCCTCGAAGGGCGCTTCGTTCCCGGCATGAGCCATGAGCAGATCACCCTGGAGCTCATGCAGCAGCTCAACCTGCAGTATCAGGGCGCTCTCGACCTTGCCATCAGCATCTTCACCGACCAGTACCCCAAGCACTACCTCCACGAGCTTATCTGCAGCCAGCTCGACATGGACCGCCTCGACTACCTGTGTCGCGACAGCTTCTTCGCCGGAGTGCGTGAGGGCAACATCGGTGCCCAGCGCATCATCAAGATGCTCAACGTCAGCGGCAACTGCCTCGTGGTCGACGCCAAGGGCATCTACACCCTCGAGAACTACCTCATGTCGCGCCGCCTCATGTACTGGCAGGTGTATCTCCACAAGACGGCCCTCGCCGCCCAGGAAGTACTCACCGCCGCCTTCGACCGCGCCGAGGAAATAGGGGAATGGGCAGGGAACCCCCCACTAACTCCCCCGAGGGGGAGAACAGGAGCCTCCCCTCGGGGAGGTTTGGAGGGGGTTCAATTTTTGTCTCTCGACGACAGCGACGTCATCGTCAGGTTCAAGCAGTGGATGGGCAGCGACGACCGCGTGCTGTCGCTACTTGCCACCGACTATATCGACCGCACCCTTTTCAAGGCCAGCGAACTGGCAGGGCCGCCCTCCGATGAGCAGCTGCTGGAGCAGCGCGAGGCCGCAGCCCGGCGTTTCGGCATCACCATCGACGAAGCCCGCTACCTCGTTCGTTATCGTCGTGTAAGCCAGACCCTCTACTCCACCTCCGACGACCATATCGCCGTGCAGCTCAAGGACGGCACCGTGCGCGACATCAGCGAGTTCTCCGAACTGCTCCACACCCGCATGGTCGACAGTGCCACCAACCACCACTACCTCTTCGTGCAGAGAGGCTAACAACTGGCGCCCGCAATAAGTACAACGGCTCCCGCACCCATTCCGGATGCAGGAGCCGTTTCAAGTTTCAGGAACTCCCCTCGGGGAGGTTTGGAGGGGGTTAATCGTCCTGACGTGCAGGGATGGTCTTGCTTGCCACAGTGCTATATACTCCGTCCTTGTAGGCGATTACCTTGAGGTGGGCATCCTGAGAGTAGGACTCGTTGGCCACGATGGTGCCGTTAGCAGGCACTGCGGTGCTCTGGTTGGTCGGGTCGGTGGGGTCGCTGTCCATGCCTACGGTGTAGTACATCGTTGCGCCGTCGGTTGCGCAGGTCACGTGAACTGTGCCATTGGCAGTGATGTTGGCGTCATCGGAGATTACCGGAGTAGCTACGCTGGTGGTAGTAGTGCCCCCACCGCTGCCGCCACCCTGGGTGTCGTCGTCAGGATTGCCCTGGAAGCCGCCACCACCGGAGGTGTTGCCGCCATCATCCGAAGGATTACCGTTGTATGAGGTAGAGCGCATCACCTTGGCACGCTCAATCACTTCATTACGCTGCAGGCTAGGACCTACCGTCAGAAGCAGGTCAGTGAATTTCTGCTCACACTCGGCCTTGGCCCTTAAGGTAACGCCTGCCTTCGAGACCAGCTCGCCGGCGTTTTCGGTAGTGAGTTCCGTAACATTGGAGTCAAGCTTCTTTGCCCTCTCCAGATTGATATTGCCGCCCTTGATGTGAATGTCAGGATAAATTCTCATGACTACATCGTTACCGTTTCGGAACTGGATGGCAAAGCCCATAGCCATTAGGTTGGCTGCTGCCTTGCAGAAGTTCTCTAATACAGACTTGGCTAACTGTTCAGGAATAAGAGGATTCTCATGATTAATCTCACGAGCGAGAGCCACTTCATCAACGGTCTTCACTTCCTCGTTGGCAGTGATAGTCTTCTGGTCTATGCCAAAAGCCTCAATGCCGTTATTTAAATATACGTTGTATTCTATCATTTTCTAGTACGATTTCCTTATACTATCGCGAGGTTTTTATATGTAATTAAAAAACACGAAAAATTGGTTGAAAACTTATACGAGGTAAAAGGTGCCAGCTTATACGAGGTAAAAGGTGGTAGCTTATACGAGGTAAAAGCTCATACCTTATACGAGGTAAAAGGTTTTTATGCCTTTTTCCTCTCCGGCGGAGGGCGACCTCCTTTTTTCGTCTTTTTATGATTCATGCCTCTCTTTCTTTAGCGTCTTAGAAAGGAGGCGGGGCAAAGAGGATTAAATAATCACCTACAGGGTAACCAACCCTTGCGACATCATCTAACCCACCAATGCCCACACCTCTTTGGGTATGAGCTGGCAGCCTTCGTTTGTCGCTTATAATTGGATTGGTTGTTTTGTAGGTGATGCGAAAACTGTGGCCCTAATTATCTATATTTCTCTCCCGCGCCCCGCCGGGCGCAGGGGTCTGCCAGTTTTTCTATGTTTAGAGGCTCTTGCCGAGAACGAGACGGAAGCCATACAGAACCGAAGACTCATTCATGTCTGTATAACCACGAGAGGCAACAGTAAGAGTTGGGTAATATCCGATTTTAACTGAGCTCTGAGACTCCATAAAACTGCCTCCCCTGAGAATCTTATTCTCCCCCGTAGAGGGACCGGTAGGATTGGTCTGCGCCCCATTAGGGTACGAACCAAAATAATCCATGCACCACTCACGCACATTGCCGCTCATGTCGTAGAGGCCAAGCTCGTTAGCGACCCTCTGGCCTACCTTACGGGCTTCTCGCGGCGAAACACAAAGTTCACTGCACCAGGCAACCTCATACACATTGTCGCTGCCGCTGTAGCGAAAGCCCCTGCTCATGTTGCCGCCACGTGCAGCATACTCCCATTCCGCCTCGGTGGGAAAGCGGAACATCATGCCCTCCGGCAGTTGGTCTTTCAACAATGAATTTAGGGCTAAACAGAACACACCAGCCTGTCCCCACGTAACAACATTCACCGGGCAGTCAGGATCCTTGGGGTTACTATTATTGCTTTCTTTCCCGACCACGGCTTCCCACAGAGCCTGCGTCACCTCGGTCTGGCCGATGTAGTAGTCATTGGTCAGCGTCACTTGGTGGATGGGCTTCTCTTTGTCCCATAAACTGTCGTCTCCCATCATGAAAGTGCCGGCCTTCACGGGCACCATCTTGAAGGAAACACCCTTCACCGTATAGGTCTTGGGTGTCGGAGGCGTGGGCTTCGTGGGAACAGCGCCGGTGATGATGTTGTTGTAGATTGCCACCACGTCGGCAGAGTTCACCTCACCGTTGAAGTCCACATCGCAGGGATTCACCTGCGCCATAGCTGTCGTGGCAAACACAGCAGATGCGAAAATTGCAGATAAAAACTTTTTCATAATATCAAAAGGTTATTGTTAAGTATACTAATTGAACTATTTCGCCTGCAAAGTTAGTGATAATTTCCGGAAAAACAAGGAAATAGGGGGAAATTTCATTGAATATCGACAAAATTCAACCAACAACCCCCGAAAGTCGCAATGCTCTCGGGGGTGTGTTGTATCGGTGGGTTATCGCCTTTATCGCATGAACAGCAGCTCTCTGTACTTGGGCAGTGGCCAGAGGGCGTCATCGACGATAAGCTCGAGCTTGTCGATCTGATAGCGGATGGTGTCGAGACGCGGCGCGATGGTGTCGTGGTAGGCGATGGCCTTCTGGTGCTCGTCCTCAATCTTGTTGGCCACCTTGCGGGCGTTGACGAGTTCCTCCACGCCAGTCTCGATGGCAGAGGTGCGCTCGGCAATCTCCTCGATAAGCTTGAGGTTGCGGGCATTCAGCGCCTTGGCCTTCTCGGCCGAGAAGACGCTTGCCATACGCTCCACGTTGCGCAGCAGCTGGCTTTGATAGCTCGTAGCTACGGGGATGATGTGGTTCATCGAGAGGTCGCCAAGCACGCGGGCCTCAATCTGAATCTTCTTGGTGTAGGTCTCCCACTTCACCTCGTTGCGTGCCTCTAGCTCCTTCTTGGTCATCACGCCCATGCTCTCGAACATAGCGATGCTGGCCTCGTCGAGGTAACGCTCGAAGATGACTGGGCAGCTGGTCTCGGTGTCGAGGCCGCGCTTGGCAGCCTCAGCCTTCCACTCGTCGCTGTAGCCGTTGCCGTCGAAGCGGATGGGCTTGCAGGTCTTGATGTCCTCGCGGAGCACATCGATGATGGCGTGGAAGGTGGCAGAGTGCTTTGTGCCCTCCACCTTCTTGGCAAACTCGGGGATGCGGGCATCGACACGCTGCTTAAACGAGGTGAGGGCCTCGGCAACGGCGGCGTTAAGGGTGATCATCGCGCTGGCACAGTTAGCCTCGGAACCTACGGCACGGAACTCGAAGCGGTTACCGGTGAAGGCGAAGGGGCTGGTGCGGTTGCGGTCGGTATTGTCGATGAGCAGCTCGGGAATCTCGGGGATGTCCATCTTCAGTCCCTGCTTGCCGGTCATGGCGAGGATGTCCTCCTTGTCGGCTTTCTCGATGTGGTCGAGCAGTTCGCTGACCTGCTTGCCGAGGAACGAGGAGACGATGGCAGGAGGAGCCTCGTTGGCACCCAGGCGGTGGGCGTTGGTGGCGCTCATGATGCTGGCCTTGAGAAGGCCGTTGTGCTTATAGACGCCCATCAGCGTCTCCACGATGAAGGTGGCGAAGCGCAGGTTCTGCTCGGGAGTCTTGCCGGGAGCGTGGAGCAGCACGCCCGTATCGGTAGAGAGGCTCCAGTTGTTGTGCTTACCCGAGCCGTTGATGCCTGCGAAGGGCTTCTCATGGAGCAGGGCGCGGAAACCGTGCTTGCGAGCCACGCGCTTCATCAATGACATCAGCAGCATGTTGTGGTCAACGGCGAGGTTAGTGTCCTCGAAGATAGGAGCCACCTCAAACTGGTTGGGGGCTACCTCGTTATGGCGAGTCTTGCAGGGAATGCCCAGCTCCAGAGCCTGGATCTCCAGTTCTTTCATAAAGGCTGCGACACGCTCGGGGATGGCACCGAAGTAGTGGTCGTCCATCTGCTGGTTCTTGGCCGAGTCGTGGCCCATCAGGGTGCGGCCGGTGAGCAGCAGGTCGGGACGGGCGGCATAGAGTCCCTCGTCAACGAGGAAGTACTCCTGCTCCCAGCCAAGGTTGCTGGTGACCTTCTTCACGGCGGGGTCGAAGTAATGGCAAACCTCTGTGGCAGCCACGTTCACTGCCTTCAAAGCCCTCAGAAGCGGAGCCTTGTAGTCGAGCGCCTCGCCGCTGTAAGATATAAATACGGTGGGGATGATGAGCGTGTCGTCGATGATGAAGACGGGGCTCGTGGGATCCCAAGCCGAGTAGCCGCGGGCCTCGAAAGTAGAGCGGATACCACCGGAAGGGAACGACGAAGCGTCGGGCTCCTGCTGAACGAGCAGCTTGCCGCTGAACTCCTCGATCATGCCGCCCTTGCCGTCGTATTCGATAAAACTGTCGTGCTTCTCGGCGGTGCCTTCGGTCAGCGGTTGGAACCAATGCGTGTAGTGTGTCACGCCGTTCTCCTTGGCCCACTGCATCATGCCT
>JAFZXF010000001.1 GCA_017616915.1 Bacteroidaceae bacterium | reverse complement strand
TTGGGCACGTATGTGGTGGGAGCCGGATGGAGGCGACCTCGCACTGATAGGCGTAAAAGTTAGACGTAACTGTCAGATTCTCAACATCCCGCTGAAAGACCTTCCCAACCAAAATCCGGCATACCATATTGTGGCCATAAAGCGAGGGTCGGAAACACTCATACCCCATGGCACCGACACCGTGAAGCCATACGATATAGTATACTTCATGACGGATAAGAAAAATCAAGATTATATACGCAACATATGCGGCAAAGAACAATACACCACCGTCGAGGATATCATCATCATGGGCGGAGGTACCACTGCCGTTTACACTGCCCAGATGCTGCCCAGCCACATGAATGTGAAAATAGTGGAGCAGGACATCAATAGATGCTATCAACTCAACAAACTAATAACATCAGACAACGTAATGGTGATACATGGTGACGGCAGGGATCTGGCGCTTATGAAAGAAGAAAACCTCGATAATACCGACGCCTTCATAGCGCTAACGCCAAATTCTGAAATCAACATTATCAGCTGCCTTACCGCCAAGAAGATGGGCGTCAATAAGACTGTGGCAATGCTTGACAACCTCAACTTCCTGTCAATGGCTGAGAGTCTTGACATAGGCACCTTGATCAACAAACAGGCCATCTCCGCTTCCAACATCTACCGTATGCTGCTTAACGCTGATGTCAGCAACGTCAAGAGCCTGATGGTTGCCAACGCTGATGTGGCAGAGTTTACCGCCGCTCCCGGTAGCAAAATAACAAAGAAACTTATCAAGGACATGAAGCTACCCTCAACAACCAACCTTGGAGGACTGATACGTAACGGCAAGAGCCAGCTTATTAATGGCATGACCCAAGTGAGAGAGGGTGACAAGGTAGTAGCAATATGCATTGACAACGGACTGAAATCGTTGGCAGCGTTATTTGACTGACAATAGGACTTTAAGTCTCAAAACATAGACCTTTAGAAATAGTGAAAAAGAAACTCATAAATCCTCAGGCTCTCTGTAAGGTTCTCGGTCAGCTAGTGCTAATCGAAGCCTTTATGATGCTCGTATGCCTGATAGTGGGCATAATATATGACGAGCCTACTCATGTTCCCTTCATCGTGGCACTAATTATCACTGCCACAGTGGGGATAGTGCTAAAACTGATGGGCATCAAGTCGGGCGATACTATCAACCGCCGCGAAGCATATCTGGTAGTAGGACTCACATGGGTAATATTTTCACTGCTCGGCACAATACCTTTTCTCATTGATGGACAGTGCTCCACCTTCGGGTCGGCTCTCTTCGAGGCGATGTCAGGTTTCACCGCTACAGGAGCCAGTGTGTTGCCTGATGTAGATTCGCTACCCCATAGTATCCTGTTCTGGCGAAGCTTTATGCATTGGATTGGCGGACTGGGTATAGTCTTCTTCACCATGACAATACTGCCTGTGTCGGGAAGTGGAGAGATAAGGCTCTTTGCCGCTGAATCTACTGGTCTGGGACAAGAGAAACTTCATACCAAAATCAAGACCACCGCAGCATGGATATGGTCAATCTATATAGTGCTTACCCTCGCCTGTGCAGTATCTTTATATGCTGGAGGCATGACACTATTCGACAGCGTTAATCATGCTATGTCTGCAGTAGCCACAGGCGGATTCTCCACCCATGCTAATGGCATACTCTACTATAACTCCACACTCCTCCAATATATCATGATAATTTTCATGTTTCTTGGAGGAACAAACTTCTACCTGCTCTACACTATGGGTACACGGCGCACGCTGAAGCCCTTACATAAGAATAGTGAGTTTAAGTTTTATACAGTTACCGTTTTAGGCATCTCGCTTATATGCGCAGTGAGCCTCTTCCTGCATAACGGCTACGACCTTGAGCGCTCAGTTCGCACCGCCCTATTTAACTGTGTATCTATTAGTAGTACCAGTGGATTTATTATCGATGACTACCAACAGTGGTTCCATCCCACATGTATGCTACTCATGCTGTTGATGTTTATCGGAGGATCCTCGGGCTCAACCTCGGGAGGCTTTAAGAGTATACGAATGCACATTATCATCAAGACCACACGACAACAATTCAAGCGCATTCTACACCCTAACGCTATACTACCAGTACAAGTAAACAAAGCACCTATTGGCGCTTCCGCAGAACAAAACGTCATGTCGCTTCTTTTCTGGTTCTTGTTTATGATTGTCATCGGAGCAGCCATATTGATGCTAATTGGAGTACCTGGCTACGATAGCTGTGCACTCTCATTGGACTGCATAAGCAATATAGGCACGAACTTCGGCCACACCTATGGCCCCACCCAGGGACTGGCAAATCTCCCAGAAGCAGCCAAGTGGGTTTGCTCCTTCTTGATGCTTGCCGGCCGCCTCGAAATCTTTGCCATACTGCTACCGTTCACAATGTCATTTTGGCGTAGGCAATAAGTAATTATTACCTTTGTGGAATCAACAGGTTATAAATAACCTTACTATTATATATTCCGTTAACATTTTTTACGGGATTTATTTGTCTGTTTCTTTTTTTTGTGTAACTTTGCACATGAAAAGTTGCAAAATTTAAATTTTCCACATAGGATGAAACGTTCTATCTTGTTCCTGCTTTGTTTGCTTACATTAGGTGCATCGGCTCAAGAACTGACTGTCGGAAGCTATAATATTCGTTATAAAAATGCTGAAGACAGTATCCGCAGCAACGGATGGGCTCAGAGATGCCAGGCAATGTGTGATCAGATAAATTGGGAACATCCGGATATCTTTGGAGCACAAGAGGTACTTTATCCTCAACTCAAAGATATGGCTGCCCGACTCAAAGACTACAAGTGGAGCGGTGTGGGACGTGATGACGGCAAGACAGAAGGGGAATATGCTGCAATCTTCTACAACACCCAATGTGTAGAACTGTTGGAAGAAGGTCATTTCTGGCTTAATGAAACCCCCGACCATCCTGCACTGGGATGGGATGCCGCTTGTATACGTATATGCTCATGGGGACATTTTAAGATGAAAGGTGCAGGAAAGGACTTTTACTTTCTCAATCTCCACATGGATCATGTAGGGGCTACCGCAAGGAGCGAATCAGCCAAATTAGTCATGAAGCGCATCACCGAGATGACGAATAACGGAAAAAAACTGGCAATACTTACTGGCGACTTTAATGTTCCGCAAACCAACGAGTTATACAGTCTGTTCACTAAGTCAGGAATACTCAAGGATTGCTATGCAGCCGCAGCAATGCGCTTTGCAGAATGTGGCACATACAATGGCTTTGACTATCATTTCTATACCGATGAACGTATTGACCACATTTTCGTTACACCGGCCACACAAGTCAAGGCTTATGCAGTTCTTACCGATGGTCGTTGGCAGAAAGATGCGAACGGCAAAATGTCACGCTATAACATATCGGACCATTATCCAGTATTTGCAAGAATCAAGTTCTAGCAAGGTAGCGTCATCCACAAATCTGAAAATAAACACCTAAAAAACCTATTCAATGATTAAACGTTTCCTTTCATTCAGCGTCCTGCTTATTATGGCCGGCATAGTTAATGCCCAACGTGCCAACTACAACATCATTCCGTTGCCCAAGGAGGTAAAGACGGATACAACCCAGCAGTTCACCCTGAAGGGAGGAATGGGTATTACTTATGATAGTAGCAATACAGAAATAACCCGTACAGCAAAGTTCGTACAAGAATGGGTGAAGGAGGCTACTGGTATCCAACTGCAGCTAACACCCGAAGATAAGACGGCACAAATAAAGTTGGCCATCAGCACTCCTTCCAATAAGGGAAAGAAGGCTAAACAACCTGCTCCCCTAACCGATCAACAGAAGGAAAGCTATACTCTGAGTGTTAATGGAAAAGGCATCCTACTAAGTGCTTACGAGCCTGCAGGACTATTCCGTGCTGCACAGACGTTGCGTAAGAGCCTACCTATAGCAAAGGAATCTAAGGGGGTAGAACTGCCGTTCGTGCAGATTACCGACCAGCCCCGTTTCTCCTATCGTGGTGTGCTACTGGACTGCGGTCGTCATTTCTTCTCCATAGAGTTCATCAAGCAGTTCTTGGATGCAATGGCCCTGCACGGATGCAACCAGTTCCACTGGCATCTGACCGAGGATCAGGGGTGGCGTTTCGAGGTAAAGGCTTATCCCGATTTGGCTAAGAAAGGTAGTATCCGCGAGAAGACCGTCATCGGTCCTGGCAATATACGCATCTATGACAACATTCCCTACGGGGGTTACTATACACAAGACGAATGCCGTGAGATTGTCCGTTACGCTGCCGAGCGCTACATCAATGTGGTGCCCGAGATAGATATGCCCGGCCATATGCAGAGTGCCTTGCACGTATTCCCCAATCTGGGTTGCACCGGAGGTCCCTACCCCGTTGCTCCTCACTGGGGTGTAATGCGTGAAGTACTTTGTGGCGGCAACCCAGAGACACTCACCTTCTTGAAGACCGTCTTTGGTGAGCTCTGCGACGTATTTCCCTCTCCTTATATCCATATCGGCGGTGACGAGTGTCCGAAGGAACGTTGGCAGAAATGTGCTAAGTGTCAGGCAAAGATTAAGGAATTGGGCTTGGCCAGCGAAGATATTAAGGTTGACGGCGACGGCGGAAGAGGCAGCCAGGATGGCCGTAGTGCTGAGAATAAGTTGCAGACCTACATCAACCACGAGATTGAGCAGTTCCTAGCATCTCGCGGGCGCAGCCTCATCGGTTGGGACGAGATTCTGGCTGGCGGACTCACAGAAAATGCTATCGTGATGTCCTGGCGAGGTACCAAGGGTGGCATTGCAGCTGCCAAGCAGAAACATCGCGTCATCATGAGTCCCAACGTGTTTGCCTACATCGACCATCCTCAATTGAAGGACTACAGCAAACAGCCCCAAACAACTGGTAGCTATCAGGTTTCTTGCAGTAAGATGTACTCTTTCGAACCTGTCGTACCCGAGGAACTGACCGAAGAGGAACAGAACTACATACTGGGCGTTCAGGCTAATTTGTGGACAGAGCATGTCGCTTATCCCGAGCATGCTTTCTTACAGCTGCTGCCCCGTCTGGCCTCTATGAGCGAGGTACAGTGGTGTGCTCCACAGCAGAAGAATTTTGATAACTTCAAGGCTCGTCTGCCACAGTTGCAGAAGTTCTATGATAAGTTAGGATACGTTTATTGCCATCAGGTTGAATAATCATTATCCCTATTTTCCGAACATACTATAACTTAAAAAATATTTAACCATTATGAAAAAAGTATTATTATCAGCTATTGCGGCTTTGGCAATTGTAGGCACTACAAGCGCACAAAACGACTGGGCCAACTATGGCCGGTACGAGAAAGCAAACAAGGAAGTTAAGACCTGGCCACAGGAGAAACGCAAGGTTGTCTTCATGGGCAACAGCATCACCGACAACTGGGCCTACCGTCACCCCGACTTCTTTAACAACAATGGCTACGTAGGACGTGGTATTGGTGGACAGACCACCTACCAAATGGTTCTCCGCTTCTATGAGGATGTCATCAATCTCAAGCCAAAGGCTGTGGTTATCAATGGCGGCACGAATGACATCGCCCTCAACAATCATCCCTATGTAGAAGATCGCACATTCCAGAATATCTGCACCATGGCTCAGATGGCCAAGCAGAACAATATCAAGGTCATCCTCACCTCTATTACACCTTGCGAGAAATATGTATGGCGCCCGGATGTGACCGATGCCATTGAGAAGATTCAACACCTCAATGCCCGTATCAAGGAGTATGCCAAGAAGAATAAGTTCCAGTATGTCGATTACTACGCTGCTATGGTTGAAGTCGATGCAAACGGCAAAGTAACTGGCAGAATGCGTCCCGGTATCTCCGACAAGAGGAAGGATGCTGACGGCAATGAAGTCGATGAGGGTTGTCACCCCAACCTCGTTGGTTACGGAATCATGGAGCCGCTGGTACAGGCTGCCATCAAGAAAGTAGTGAAATAACATTAACCCTTCATCTGATATGAGAAAGATAGCGATATTATTTGCTGCAGCATTTGCTATGGTGAGCGTTGCTGCATCCGGCGCGAAGAAAAGTAATGTCATTTCCTCACCCGATGGACGTATCAGCGTAGAGTTGACCACCGCCGGCACATTGGGTTATACCGTTAAGCTTGATGGCAAGTTAGTATACACCCTTAGCGACATCTCCGTGAATCTGGCTGACAAGACCATTCCTGCCGCTCCGGTCAAACTGACGGGTATCAAACATGTAACCAATTCGTTCAGCCCTGCGGTACCGCTCAAGTTCTCCACCATCAAAGAGGACTATAACGAAGCTACCCTTTCGTTGGGTAACGGATGCACGATGCTTATCCGTGTGATGAATAACGCCGTAGCCTACCGCATTGTGCTTAAGGAGAAGGGCGATATCCAAGTGATGGACGACCATTTCCGCCTTACACCGGCTGATGGCTTCGTTGCCAACTATCAGGCTCCCGGGTCATTCAACACAGCCTACGAGGAGTCCTATCAAACCAGCTCACTCCTGGACTGGAGCAACGCTGAGAGGCGCATGGCGACCATCCCTCTCCTGCTCTCCAAGAGCAAGAATGACAGCCAACTCCTTATCGGTGAAAGCGATGTAGATGACTATCCGCGCCAGTTCCTTACTACCGACGGCTCTGCCATCATGCCGACCTATCCCAAATCACCGGTGAAGTGGGAACCGCGTGGCGATCGTGGTGAGACTATCGTGGAAGAAGGTCCCGCCATTGCTCGCACCGTTGGTAGTCGCGCCCTTCCTTGGCGTTGGGTAGCAGTAACCGACTCAAAAGGTATCATCGAACAGACTATCCCCGTACAACTGGCTCGCCGCAGCGCTCTTGACGACGAAAGCTGGATTGAGCCAGGTCAGGTATCATGGGAATGGTGGAACGGAGCTACACCTTTTGGTCCCGATGTGGACTTTAAGGCTGGTTGCAACTACGAGACCTATTGCTACTTTGCTGACTTTGCCGCAAAGTTCGGCATTAAGTATATACTCCTCGATGAAGGATGGGCAAAGAGTACCCGCGACCCCTTCCACGGCAACGATGAACTGCGTCTGCCTGAGCTTATCAAGTATTGCAACAGCAAGGGCGTAAAGATTATCCTTTGGCTGCCTTGGCTCACGGCATATCAGAACCTCGACAAACTCTTCAAGACCTATGCCGAGTGGGGCATCCCCGCTGTGAAGATTGACTTCATGGATCACGCCGACCAATGGATGGTAAACTTCTATAAGCGTGTAACTGCAGAAGCTGCCAAGTACCATATCATCGTTGACTGGCACGGTGCCTTCTCTCCCGCCGGATTGGAGTATGAATACCCCAACCTCATAAGCTATGAGGGTGTACTCGGACTGGAGCAGATGGGCGGTTGCGTGCCTAAGAACACGCTGTTCATCCCCTTCATTCGCAACGCTGTGGGAGCTGCCGACTTCACCCCGGGTGGTATGAACAACATGCAGCCGAAGCAGTATAGCGCTCGCCGTCCCAATAGCGGCGCTCAAGGCACTCGCTGCTTCCAAATGGCACTTTATGTGATATTAGAAAGCGGCATACAGATGCTGGCCGACAACCCCACTCGCTACTACCAGAATGAAGACTGCACTCGCTTCATCGCCTCCGTTCCCACCACTTGGGACGAGACTCGTGCTCTCGAGGCTAAGGCAGGTGAATATGTTGTCGTTGCCAAGCGCAAAGGCAACAAGTGGTTTATCGGTGCTATCACCAACGACAATGCCCGCGACTTCAAGCTCAACCTTGACTTCCTCGCCGGTGGAGAGCATCGCCTAACCGCCTACAAGGACGGCCTCAATGCCGGCTATCAGGCTATGCATTATAATAAGGTAGAGCAGACCGTCACTTCCGCCACCACTCTCGACATTCATCTCGAGCGCAATGGCGGCTGGGCTGCAGTAATTGAATAAATCCTTATGAGAAAGAAGATTATCCTATCTGCACTACTGTTGTTGTCGGCTGCCTCGCTGCCGGCAAGCCAGTATGTTGCCGATACCGATGTCCTCAAGGTCAACAACCGGCCCGCAGAGGCCGAACGCCTCTTCCGCTCTGATGCTGTTGAGAAAAAGATCAAGCAGGTGGTGAAACTCCTTAAGAATCATCGCCTGGCGTGGATGTTTGTAAACTGTTTCCCAAACACCATCGACACCACAGTCCACTTCACCGACAGCGACTCTGAGGGCAATCCCGACACCTTTGTTTATACCGGCGACATCCATGCCATGTGGCTACGTGACTCCGGAGCTCAGGTGTTCCCCTACGTACAGTTGGCTAAGGGCGATAAGCATCTCCAGCGAATGCTGGCAGGAGTGATACTGCGCCAATTCAAGTGCATCAATATCGACCCCTATGCCAATGCTTACAATCGTGAGCCTAAGCCCGACGGTAGCTGGATGAAGGACAACACCCAGATGACTCCCATGCTCCACGAGCGTAAATGGGAGATTGACTCCCCGTGCTATGTGCTCCGCCTGGCCTACGAATACTGGAAAGCTACAGGCGACGACAGCATCTTCGGTCCATCATGGCTGCAGGCTGTTGACAATATCCTCGCAACTTTCCGCGATCAGCAGCGCAAGACCAATAATGGCAAGTACAAGTTCCAGCGCCGCACCGAGCGTCAGCTCGACACCATGTGCAATGGAGGATGGGGAGCTCCCGTGAAGCCGGTAGGTCTTATCGCTTCAGCTTTCCGCCCCAGCGATGATGCCACCACTTTCCTCTTCCTCGTTCCCTCCAACTTTATGGCTGTTACCCAGCTACGCCACGCTGCAGAGATTCTCACCAAGGTCAATCATCGCGATGACCTCGCAACGAAGTGCAACGAGCTTGCCGATGAGGTTTACCAGGCTCTCCAGACCTATGCCGTCTATGACCATCCCAAGTATGGACGCATCTACGCCTATGAGGTTGATGGCTTCGGCAACCGTATGCTCATGGACGATGCTAACGTGCCTTCTCTTCTGGCAATGGCTTATCTGGGCGATGTTGACATCAACGACCCTGTGTATCAGAACACCCGCCGCTTTGTATGGAGCGAAGACAATCCCTACTTCTTCCGCGGTAAGGCAGGCGAAGGTATCGGTGGTCCTCATGTGGGCTACGACATGCCTTGGCCAATGAGTATCATGATGAAGGCTTTCACCAGTCAGGACGATGCAGAGATCAAACAATGCATCGAGATGCTCATGACCACAGATGCAGGCAAGGGATTCATGCATGAGTCCTTCAACAAGGACGATGCCACCAAATACACCCGCGACTGGTTTGCATGGCAGAACACCCTCTTCGGTGAGCTTATCATCAAGCTTATCGACGATGGCAAACTCGATCTGCTTAACAGCATCGATATAAAGTAAACGCTATTTTATTACATAACCTTTTTTAAATTAAATTGCAATGAAACGTTTTTTATTAACTAGCCTGATGCTACTCCTCATTGGCGGTAGCACAGCATGGGCCAGACTGGTTCCCGATAAGGACCAGTTCCCTCTCAGCGAGATGACAAATGGCGCCAAGTTCTTCATCAAAGGCGAGTACAAAGCGGGCAGCAATTCCGAGTTGCTCGACACACCGCGCTGGCTTGGAGTACAGTACCCCAAGTACACCGATGACGACTTCATGGTGTCACGTGAACTGGATGACTATCCAGGCGACCCCTACGTATTCGAAGCATTCGAGTCTGTGGGCGATAGCGTTGCCGGCTACCCTGCATTCTACATCAAGAATGTCTATACCGGCAAATGGCTGACGCGCGAAGACGGAGAAAACTACATGTTTATGCAGCTTACCGACAATCAGGAAGATGCCGCCCTGTGGGCTTTCCCGCCGGTAAAGGACAGATATCCCGATGCTGCTATTGATGACCGCGTGATGCACATGGTGTGCTATGCTAATGATGGCACATCTACTCGCTTCTACAACAACAACTACAACTACAACAGCAAAGGTAACTATGCATACGAGGCACGTGTTGCTCACTTCATCGACGGCACTACCTGGCTCACCATCATCCCCGCCAAGGAAGAGACCGACGAGAAGGAAGCTGCTCTCTCCGAGCTTATGGAGGTTTATCAGATGGCCGACAAATTCTATCCACTCGATGAAGGTGACGACCCAGGCTACTACGGCACAGAATTCGCTCAGGGATTCAACTCCACTTTCGAGGAGTCAAATGCCGACTATATCATCTCAACCTACGGCTTCGTTGCAGACAAGCTCTCCGAGGCTGCACAGAATCTGACCCCTTACCTGGTTACCTTGTACAAAGGAGCCAAGACTCCGGAAGACGGTGGCTACTATTACATGGTTAACGCCTTCACCGGTTGGGTTCAGCCTGAGAAGCTTCGCGCAGCCTATGCTGATGGCACTTTGGGAAACTGGGGTGTACTTGAGCCCGAAAACGCTGCCTATATCTGGCAGTTCATCTCTCTCGGTAACGGTACCTACGCAGTTAAGAACCTCGAGACAGGCCAGTACCTCAATTCTGCCAATCGTAGTAGTACCGTAAATCTTGGTGATAAGGACGATGTGCCTGTAACCTGCAAACAACTTGCTCCGGGCCAGTACAATATCTACCTCGCTCCGGGTAACACCAGTCTTCACCCCATGGGCCACAGCGGCGGTTCATCCTTTGGTAACACCCTGTGCGACTTCCCCGGCGGAGCCAACACCCAGAGTGCATGGTATATCCGTCCCGTTGACCAAACCATCGTTGAGTCCTTGCTTGATAAGGTGGCTCGTGATCAGGAGGCTAAGAGATTGCAGAAAGACCTGCTTGCACACATCAAGGAATACGGCGGCAAGATTAAACCCGCCTTCGAGTATCAGATTCCTGAGACCGCAAAAGACATCACTCCTACCAGCCTGTTCGACTTCGAAAGTAACGGAGCTATGCAGGGCGGAGCGCCCGAGGATCAGCGTCACGGCTACTCTTGGGGTACCGACGGTCAGGGCTACGGCGCACTTATCGATAACAACATCGATACCTGGTTCCATACCGTTTACGCCAACAACGGTGCTGCTGTAAGGTGGACTGCATACAATGATGACGGTACTCCCGCTGAGTGGGCAACTCCCACTACCCTTCACAACCTCAGCATGAAGCTCGCAGAGCCTGCCAGCAAGGTTGCATTCTTGGTTGCACCACGTCACAGCAACACCTGGAACAGCCCCACCAAGATCGACGTTGACGTAAGTCACGATGGTAAGACATGGACCACCATTTCCTACGGCTACGACTTCTTCACCACCTCTACCGATGCAGAAAAGCCGTTCATCATGGGTACCTTTGACCTTGGCGGCACCTATGAGTATGTTCGCTTTGCCAACTACGCCAGCGACCGTGGTGGTGCACGCTTCTTCGTATTCTCCGAGCTGAAGGTTTATGACGGTGCTGAGCTCACTCCGACCTGTCAGGCTGCTACTATGGACCAGGAGGTTCTCAAGGGATTCCTCGAGGCCTACTCCACAGCCAACAAGTATGCTGACGTAGTTTCCGGCGATGATATCGACGCTATCCGTCTGGCCGACGACAAGCTCGTCGGAGCTTACAATGCCCTCATGGGTGTTTATGCTGACCCCGATGCTCTTAATGCCACGATGAAGGTGGCTGCTCCCATCATCGCTAACTTCAAGATTGCCGATGACCACATCGGAGCTTACCGCACCGGTACCGACATCAAGCCGCTGCAGACTGCTTACGAGAATGCTGAAGCTCTCCTTGCCAATGGTTACTACACTCAGGAGGCTGTCAACGATGCCGACTCCATCCTCAACCTCGAGATGAACAAACTTAACGACTATATCGTAATGCCTGAGGAGGGCAAGTGGTATCAGTTCCGCTTCGCCAGCCAGGATGAGTGGGATACCTACAACTTCAACGACGGACCTAAGCTCATCGACCGTGTAGCTACCTATGCTGCCGGTGTATACAAAGACGCTGACACCGTCTATGTTGAGCAGTATGTTGATATTTCCGAAGTTCGCGAAGATTCTAAGTTCTTCTCCGTACCCTACGAGGAGCTGGCAATCCCCGAGCTTAGCTACTTCCGCTTCATCCCTGTTGGTGACAACCGTTACCTCATTCAGAACAAGGGCACCGGCTTCTACATCCCGTATGTAACCGGTCGCGGTTGGGGCTGCCACGCCAGCTTGTTCCCTGCTGCATTTGAGATTAATCCTGTTGGCGCAGGCTTCTGCACCTTTGAGATGTACAACTGGTTCACCGGCGAGAAGGATCCTACACAGGGCCCATTCACCCTCCACTTCTGTAACCCCGCTCA
Source organism: Bacteroidaceae bacterium (assembly GCA_017616915.1). Taxonomy (GTDB): domain Bacteria; phylum Bacteroidota; class Bacteroidia; order Bacteroidales; family Bacteroidaceae; genus UBA6382. The sequence continues at coordinate 5,027 of JAFZXF010000001.1, read as the reverse complement.
GAGCTATGAGGTGGTTACCTGGATTGAGCACACTCTCGGCAACAAGTCTTCTCTCAAGTGTATCGCTGTTGATGAGGACGACCAGACCATTGGTCCCTTCTATCGCGACACCGAGGAAGGTCACATGTATCCCGTTACCTTCGTTAACGATGTTACTGAGGTTGAGGGCGGTACATTGTACCAAATCGCAGGCCAGTGCACCGAGGACGACAATCGTTACATCGCTCTTGAGCCCATTGAGGGCACCCTCCCAGCAGGTACTCCCGCCATTATCCTTGCTGACGACGACATGATCGCCATCACTCTGGGCGACGGCCTGTCTAAGAAGGACACCATCCAGAATGGTCTCGTTGGTGTACTCATGCCCGACACTCTCAAGAACAACGGCTCGGCTGCCATCTACAAGTACAATCTCGACGCCGAGATTGAGCACACTTGGTTCCCCATCGATGAGGAAACTACCGAGACAGTCGTAGTTCCCGCTGGCCAGGCTTACTTCAAGCTCTTTGCTGACGTGCCTACCATCGCTTACGATGAAATCGAGGTTGCTATGCTCGTGGTTGGTAACACACCTCCTGTAGCAGCCGATGTTGACGGCAATGGTACCGTCAACTCTGCCGACGTTGTAGCTATCTACAACTTCATCCTCATCGGCGAGGAGAGCGGCATCACTGAGGATGCTGCCGACGTTGACAAGAACGGCAATGTGAACTCCGCCGATGTTGTAGCTGTTTACAACTACATCATTGGCCCCAGCTCCAGCGAAAGCCGCGGCTTCAAAGTGCTGAAGCGCCAGATCCTCGACAAATAGTCACTTTAATAATCCGGAAGTTCGGAAGTTCGTGAGCATCTCACTCTCGGACTTTCGGACTTCCGAATTTCCCTAATCATTATGAGAAAGACATTAATCCTCCTCTTCATCTTAATCGTCAATAGTCAATGGTCAATGGTCAATGGTCAATCGTCAACGGCCAAAGACTACACCATCTACGTCAACCCCTTCATCGGCACTCAGACCGACTCTACAGGTGCCCTCAGCGGTAGCACCTTCCCCGGAGCCAGCGTGCCAAGAGGTATGGTGCAGCTCAGCCCCGAGACCGAGCAGTACGTAACGTGGGATCCCTGCTGCGGCTACGACTTTGACCGCGACAGCATCTACGGTTTCACCCACACCCACCTCAGCGGTACAGGCTGTACTGACCTCATCGACGTCAGCCTCATGCCCACATCTTGGGATGTGGAGCCCGCTCAGCTCAGCAAGGGCATCTTCGGCCAGAACTTCTCCCATCAGCAGGAGGGTGCCGAGCCCGGCTACTACTGGGTACAGCTCCAGCAGAGCGGCGTAAAGGTAGAGCTTAGTGCTACCACTCACATCGGTGTCCACCGCTACACCTTCCCCCAGGGCAAGCCGCAGACTGTCATCCTTGACCTTGACCGCAGCACCTGGCGTGGCGATGCCTACTACACCGGACGCCGCGACTACAACATCATCCAGAGTCAGATGCGTCAGACCAGCGACCACACCATCGAGGGCTATCGCATCATCACCGGATGGGCCAAGCTCCGCAAGGTCTATTTCCGTGCCGAGTTCTCCAAGCCCATCGTCAAGCGCCTCTTCATGGATGGCAACCGCAATGCCGGCATAAGCGAAGTCATCAACGGACGCACCCTTCGTGCCGCCCTCTCCTTCGACCCCAATGATGGTGAGCAACTCGTTGTCAAAGTGTCTATCTCGCCCGTAGATATACATGGTGCTCGCTGCAACATGGCTGTCGAGGGTCCCACGATGAACTTCGACTCCTATCGCAAAGCTGCCCACGACCAATGGCAGCGTGAGCTCAGCTGCATCGACATCGATGGTACCGACGAGCAGAAGACCATCTTCTACACCGGCCTCTATCATGTGCTGCTGCAGCCCAACACCATGAGCGACGTCGACGGACGCTATATGACCACCAACTACGAGGTTCGCAAGATGCCCCACGGCCAGGTGTATCATTCCACCTTCAGCCTCTGGGACACCTTCCGTGCCGCCCATCCGCTCTACTCCCTCATCGCTCCCGATGTGGCAGCTCAGTTTGTTCGCGACATGGTGCTCCATCACCAAAGCTACGGCTACCTGCCTATCTGGGACCTCTGGGGACAGGACAACTACTGCATGATTGGCAACCACGCCATCCCCGTCATCTCCTACGCCATCCTCGCCGACATTCCCGGCATCGATGCAGAGCAGGCCTACAAGGCTATGGTTGAGAGCAGCACCCGCTCCCACCCCAACTCGCCCTTCGAGATTTGGGAGGAGTGCGGCTATATGCCCGACAATAAGCAATGGGCTAGCGTCAGCATCACTATGGAGCAGGCCTTCGACGACTGGTGTGTGTCGGCCGTAGCCCAGAAGCTCGGCCACTACGAGGATGCTCAGCGCTTCTATCGCCGCAGCGAGTTCTATCGCAACCTCTTCGACCCCACCACCGGCTTCTTCCGTCCTAAGGACGACAAGGGCAACTGGGTACCGGGCTTCGACCCGCTCAGCTATGAGCAGTCGTGCTTCGTTGAGGGCAACGCTTGGCAGTATATGTGGTTCGTGCCTCAGAATCCCGATGGCCTCATCGAGCTCTTCGGCGGTAAGGAGCCCTTCGTGAAAAAACTCGACGAGAACTTCACCCTCACCGCCACCAGCGGTAAGGTCAACGGCAACGCCTCAGGCTTCATTGGGCAGTATGCTCACGGCAACGAGCCCAGCCACCACACCGTTTACCTCTACAACTTCGCCGGTAGGCCCGACCGTACCCAGGAGCTTGTGGACCAGGTACGTAGCGATTTCTATCGCGCCACCCCGTGTGGTTATGCAGGCAACGACGACTGCGGTCAGATGTCAGCATGGTACATCTTCTCCGCGCTCGGCATCTATCCCTTCAACGCCGGCTCAGCTGAGTACGTTATCGGCACACCACTCTTCACTCGTGCCACCCTACACCTCGCCGACGGCAAGGACTTCGTCATCAGCGCCCCCAACAAGACTCCTCAGCGCATCTACGTCAAGGATGTCAAGCTCAACGGCGCTCCCTTGCGTGACCTCAAGATTACCCACCAGCAAATCATGGCAGGCGGCACCCTTGAGTTCAAGATGAAGTAAACTGCACAACGATTACTTATAAATGGGACAGGGCAACCTGCCCCATTTATTTATCTTTCAACTATAAACTCTTCAGTTCTTCAACTCATTAATTTTTCAATTCTTCAATGTTCAATGCTCGAATTTGTTGTGCCAACTTTTTCGGTTTTTTCGCGCACCAATCAAAAAAATTCTCAATCTTTCTTCCATGATTATCAATTTTCTTCCTACTTTTGCAATCCCAAACAGAAGACGTTTCATAAAGAAAAGTTTTAATTTTATTTGCATTCACTAAGCCTTCGCAGCGATGCGCGGGCTTTTGTATTTTTATGTATATTTGCCCTCAGGATGAAAATAATTTAGAATTATTTTTCAGTGTTCGATATTTTTTGTAACTTTGCACCCGTTCAAATCGTCAAATAGCCAACTTAAAGTGTATAGTTGATAGTGTATAGTTTATAGTCAGTGGTAAGTGTATAGTTCAAAAGTCTTTAAGTCTTTCAACTGGCGCATCGCGCCAACTGACTTTAAACTTTAAACATTAAAACTTTAAACTTATGAAAAAACTTTTCCTTCTCGCCCTAATCTTCAATTTTCAATTCTCAATTTTCAATTCCCTCCGCGCTCAGGAAACTTTCCAGAGGGGCGATTTCGAATACACCTTCCACGAAGTAGGTCGCGGTTACATCACCGTCTCCAAGTGTTTAAAGACTGATATCACAAAGGCCGAAATCCCCGCCTCACTCGATTATGGTGGCGATGAGTATTTCGTAAGGGGCATCGACGACAACGTGTTCGCTTTCAACGAGAGTCTGCACACCGTCGTCCTCAGCGATAAGATACGTACTATCGGCGCAGGTGCTTTCCAGTATTGCACCAATCTCGCCAACATCGACCTCCCCGACGGAATCGACAGCATCGGCGCAAATGCTTTCTCTCAATGCGAGGCGCTCACATCCATCGACCTCCACAACGAGATGGAGAATATCGGCAAGGGCACCTTCGCCTATTGCTCCAACCTCAAAGAGGTCAGCCTGCCGCCCCAGCTCAAGACCATCGGCGACTATGCTTTCTTCGGCACTAAGGCGCTGGAGTACATCACCTTCCCCTCCGAGCTCAAGACCATCGGCGAGCAGGCCTTCTATGCTTCCGGACTGCGCACCGTCACCATCCCCGACAATGTGGAGTCCATCGCCAAGCGTTCGTTTGAGGACTGTCTGTCGCTCGTATCCGTCTTTATCGGCGACGGACTGGAGACCATCCCCGACCGGGCTTTCTGGGTATGCAAAGGTCTTAAGCGCGTCACCCTCGGCCAGAATGTCAAAACCATCGGCAAGCGTGCTTTCCAGTACTGCGAGTCGCTCAACTCCTTCACCTTCACCCCCTCGACGCAGACCATCCTCGATGGAGCGTTCCAAAACTGCCCCGCCCTCACCGCGATGATTATGCTGCCGCCCCTCACCAATGTCGCCGACAACTGCTTCTTGAACTGCCCCAATCTCTATCTCTCCCTCCCCTACGAAGGGCGTATCCACTTCACCCGATGCGGCCTCTCGCCCGAACGGCTCATAGAGCGCAACTACATTGAGCAGGATGTCAACAACGACGGCCACATCAACTCCGGCGATGTCGTCAGCATCTATAACTTCATCATCGATCCCGATGCCACAGGCATCCATCGCTTCCGTGCCGACACCAACCTCGACAGCAACGTCAACTCCGGCGATGTCGTCGATATCTACAACGCCATCATCAACGGAGTCACAATCCCCGATGACAAAGACCGTTGAACAATGAACATTGAACATTGAACATTGAACATTAGTCAAATCGTGAAATAAAAATAATAAAAAAAACGCAAAAACACCGGTTTGTTCCAAACCTGAAAAACCAATTCTATGAAAAAAATATA
>JAFZXF010000101.1 GCA_017616915.1 Bacteroidaceae bacterium | reverse complement strand
CGCTATGTCCTTCTTGCGTTCGTGCACATCCTTGCCCCGTTCCAACACCACCGGCCTCAGGCCGAGCTCTATCAGTCGCAGCGCAGCAAACAGTCCCGCCGGACCGGCGCCCACCACCACTACCTGTTCCTCATCCTCCACGTTCGGATAGACTATCTCTGTGTAGGGCAGCGATGGTGCCGGCTCGTCCACAAACACCCTGAGCGACAGATTCACCATCACTTGGCGCTGACGTGCATCGATGCTGCTACGCATCACCCTCACGCTCTCTATTCGGCGGAGGGCAATACCCGTTTCGTCGGCCACCCGCTGCCGCAGCAACTTCTCCGTAGCCGCCACCTGGGGCACCACTCGCACATTCAGCTCCCTAATCATTTATTCTCAAACTGGACTTAGATCTGGATTCCGGCATCATGCCGGTCAATGGTCAATGGTCAATGTTCAATGTCATTTAAACATTTCCCTCAGCGCATCCTGCACCTTGCCTACTGCCACCACCTCGATTCCCTTATTGCTCAGATCGAGCCCTTTAAGGTTCATCTTAGGAATCACTATGCGGCGGAATCCTAGCCGCTGCGCTTCACTCACTCGCTGGCTGATGCGGGTCACCGAGCGTATCTCGCCACTCAGTCCCACCTCGCCGGCCATGCAGGTGCCGGGCTTCACAGGCTGGTCATACGTGCTCGACAGCACACTCACTATCACACTCAGGTCGATGGCTGGGTCGCTCACTCTGATGCCACCGGCAATGTTGAGGAACACGTCCTTCTGCGCCAGCTTAAACCCTGCCCGCTTCTCCAGAACCGCCAACAGCATGTTCAGCCTGCGTATGTCGAAGCCCGTGGCCGACCGCTGTGCGTTGCCGTAGGCCGCTGAACTCACCAGTGCCTGAGTCTCTATCAGTAGCGGTCGTGCGCCCTCTATGGTAGCAGCCACCGCCACTCCGCTCAGTCCTTCGCTGCTGTTGCTCAGCAGCATCTCCGACGGGTTAGTCACCGCCCTCAGTCCGCTGCTCTCCATCTCGTAGATGCCCAGCTCGGCGGTTGAACCGAAGCGGTTTTTCAGGCCACGAAGCACACGGTACATATAGTGGCGGTCACCCTCGAAATGGAGCACCGTGTCCACGATATGCTCCAGCACTTTGGGACCTGCCAGCGAGCCGTCCTTGGTGATATGTCCCACCAGGATGACGCACTTGCCCGTCTCCTTCACAAATCTCAGCAGACTCACAGCGCAGTCCCTCACCTGGGTCATCGAGCCCGGGAACGCCTCGCCCTGCTCCGACGAGATAGCCTGTATTGAGTCGATAACTATTATGTCGGGGTTCAGGTCGGCAGCCTGCTTATATATTTTCTCCAGCGAGGTCTCACACAGTATGTACAGCTCTTCGCCTACCTGCCCGTTGCCCGCCAGGCGCTCAGCTCTCATCTTGAGCTGACGCTCGCTCTCTTCGCCGCTCACATAGAGCACCTTGAGTCCTTCCATCTTGAGCACCGTCTGCAGCAGCAACGTCGACTTGCCGATGCCCGGCTCGCCGCCCAGCAGCACCAGCGACCCTTTCACCAGTCCACCGCCGAGCACCCTGTTGAGCTCTTCGTCGCGGGTGTCAAGTCTCACCTCGTCGGTGTGCTCCACCTCGCTCAGTCGTTTCACGGTGCCGCCCTCGCTGTCTGTTGACCATTGAACATTGACCGTTGGCCGTTGCGTTGCCTTGCCGAGCTTCACCTCCTTGAGGCTGTCCCACGCACCGCAGCTGGGACACTTGCCCATCCACTTCGGTGAGTCGTAGCCACACTCGGTGCATACGTATGCTGTCTTGTCTTTTGCCATAATGCTAAAATCTTAGGATGCAAAATTACGAAAATCATTGAACATTCAACATTGAACATCAAACATTTTTATGAAAATCGCCATTTTTCTTCTTACTACCTTTCTCCTTACTCCTTTTTTATTAATTTTGCATCGTATTAGTATAACCATCATCCGTATGAAGCGAAAACTCTTTTGTGAGATATGCCCTTTCACCTACCGCCTGTCGATGGAGAAGGAGATCCTGAAGCGCCATCTCCGTGACCTTCTCCATAAGACGCGCTTTGCCCGCCAGCGCACCGAGTCGTCATTGCCCGTGCTTGTCTATCGTCACAACTCCCTTATCCGGCGTCGGCTGGGCAACGTCAACATGCAGCTGCAGGAGAACAAGGCCACCAACCTCGCTCTGGCCGTCACCCACATCGACGGGCTCGTCATCCGTCCCGGCGAGACCTTCTCCGTGTGGCGGCAGATAGGCCGCACCACTCGCCGCAAGGGCTACAAGGAGGGCCTCACCATCGCCAAAGGTCAGCCATCGCAGGGCATCGGTGGCGGCATGTGTCAGCTGTCAAACCTCATCCATTGGATGGTGCTCCATAGTGAGCTCACCATCACCGAGCACCATCACCACGACGGGCTCGACCTCTTCCCCGATTGCGGTCGGCAGATACCTTTCGGCACCGGCACCAGCATCTCCTACAACTACCTCGACTATCGCGTTGCCAATCTCACCGCCAACACCTACCAGCTGCGCTTGTGGGTTGACGACGAGTACCTCTGCGGCGAGCTACGTGCCGCTGAGCCTCTGCCCCACACCTTCCACATCCGCGCCGAGAACGAGTATTTCTCCCGCGAACAGGGCATAGTGTGGCGCAACGGCGAGGTGTGGCGCGATGTCATCGACCCCATAACGGGACAGCGTCTCGACAGCCAGCTGCTACGCACCAACCATGCCCGGGTAATGTATGAGTGCCCGCCGTCGATGGTCATTATCGACAAATAACCTTATCTATTATTATACTCATTTTTACTCTCAAATGTTAAAAATGACACCGAAAGGAAAAATATTTGCGAAATAATTTGGTTTATAAAATTAAGTTGTTTACCTTTGCACCGTGATTCGAACACAAATGGCCAAAGACGGGCTTTCTGCAGGAGCACGGACGAGGCCGGAGAACAGAAAAAGGCAGGCTGCAAAGAGCAACGTCGCAGCGGGCCAAGTTATTAACATCCAAAAAGAAAAGTAACAATGGAAGAAAAAAGGAATATGACTGCCGAGCGCAGTCTGGAAATCATCACGGAGCAGATAGAGCGCAGCCGTCGAACGATTACAGAGAATTCATCAATAGCACTCATCTCTTGGGGCACATGCGTCTTTGTATTTGCTCTGCTCATCGCCTATTTATGGAAATGTCACGGTGGCCCGGCATGGAATGCACTATGGGCTGTCATGTGGCTAGTAGGTTGCTTGGCCGAAAGGCTTATCACAAAGCGCAAAGAACCCGTTCCAGTCACCTTTGTCGGCAAGACCATAGGACATGTTTGGGCTACGTTCGGCATCTTCATGGGTGCTATCGGCATTATCTTTGGTTTGGCTGGTAGCGGACTTTTGCCAGTAACGTTTACTATATCGGGTGATCCCCTCAATGCTCACCTCTATGTCAATCTCACCAGCATCATTTCACTATGCTTTGGTATTGCATCGACGATAACAGGATTTATATTGAAGAATCGTATCGTGCAGGTGTGCGGTTTCATTGCCGGATTGGGAGGTTTCTTCTGCGCCCTGCAATATCCTTGGTCGGAGCAGCTCTATGTGATGGCAGCGGTAGCAGTCATAGGTCTTATCATACCAGGATTAGTCATCTATTTCCAGAAACAGAAGTAAACTATGTTCAAGCCATTAGACCCATTGCTGCACTCTGAGTTGCGACTAGCCGTCGTGTCGCTGCTTATCAGTGCCGAGGAAGCCGAGTTCCCCTACATCAAGGAGCAGACGGGAGCCACGGCGGGCAACCTGAGTGTGCAGATAGACAAGTTGTCGGCGGCGGGGTATATTGAGGTGGAGAAAACTTTCAAGGGCAAGAAGCCTTGTACTCTCTGCCGCATCACGCCAGCCGGATTGAAAGCGTTTGAGGAATACGTGAAGGCTCTAAGGAGTTATCTTGACGTGAAACAATAGAACTAATTGCAACAATGCACCAACCTCGCTTTATGTGAGGTTGGTGCATATGAATTCACAGCACCTCGTTAGAAATCCTATTGAGTAATGAAAGCAGAAAAATATAAATCACTATTGGCTCAGATTGGAGCCCTGATAGAGGGCGAGACCGACCTTATCGCCGTGATGAGCAATGTGGCTGCCGCCCTCCATCAGGAGATGGGTTTTTGGTGGACCGGCTTCTACCGCGTCGTTGGCGACCAGCTGGTGCTTGGTCCGTTCCAGGGCCCAGTGGCGTGTATGCACATCGCCAAGGGCCGCGGTGTATGTGGCACTGCTTGGCAGCGTGGTGAGACTGTGGTCGTTGCCGACGTGGAGCAGTTCCCTGGTCATATAGCGTGCAGTAGCGAGTCGCGCTCAGAGATTGTTGTTCCCCTTTTTGATGCAGGGAGAGTCATCGCCGTCCTCGATATCGACAGCGAGCGCCTCGCGGCTTTCGACGACACCGACCGCCACTACCTTGAACAAATCTGCAGGATGATAGAGCAAAATATCTCCTAATGTGTTTATTCTCCCAAAAAGTCTGAAAAATTAACCACCCTAGCCATTAAGGTAGTTGCAGATTTCTTCAGCCATTGCGTTGAGAGCAACGCATTCCGAACGACTGATGTGGTGTTTCCCGCCGTCATAGGCCCAAGGACTGAGTATAAGCACACGACCGGCGGCACACGCATCAAAAAGGGCATCAGTAGGTTTATAGTAATCACGGAAGCCATTGTCTGTGAGGAGAATGAAGGGCCGTTGTTCCTGTAACAGCACCTGCATCACTCGCTTCTCCTGTGGGGAAATAAAAGGCGAGACCATCACTACACCCTTACGAGCCATCAGCACACGACTGTTCATATAGTCGCGAAGCTGCTTGTCATCGCCGTTTTCTGCCGCCTTTACCATCATACTTCGCACATGCACGGTATCAAAATGTTCTGCCATCAGCAGCGCGACATTCCCCACACCATCATATTTCCGACCGCCAATCTCTATATCCTTCTGCACACGAAAATAGCCCGGCTTCATGCGCTTGGTAGCCAACCGTTGCGGGTTCATCTGCACATACCGAATCATGGTATGCAACTGTCCACGACGGGACAGAGGGCGAATGAATGGCCGCTCAGTAAAAACAGGAAAAGGATAGCCCCCTTCGTTCATTGTCCCCGTGCGCTTATCCCCTTCGTTCATTGTCTCCGTATTTAATACGGCTGTTGCCTCCATGCGCTTATCCCCTTCGTTCGTTGTTTCCGTGCGCCTTCCCTCTTCGTTCATTTTCCCCGTATTTAATACGGCTGTTGTCTCCATGCGCTTATCCCCTTCGTTCATTGTCTCCGTGCGCCTTCCCCCTTCGTTCATTGTCTCCGTATTTAATACGGAAGATACGGAAGATACGGAAGACCTCGAATTAAATTCGGCAGCAACAGCCAAAGTATAAGCCCTGCCAAGTTTCTTTACCCCTTGCCAATATCCACGAATCACGCTGCGGATACTCGTATCCATTACCTGCGTCACATGGATAACAGCATGCAGGTGGTCTGGCATAAGGCAGAATTGGAGGATGCGAATCGCAGGATAGTGCCTGCACATCACATACAACTCATCAACAACTGCATTGCCCAAGGCCGTCCGCTCTATCCTAGCCTTCGTGGGGTCATTCTCTGGAATCACCAATGATCCGAACAGCGGCTCACGCGAAGGCACTGTCAGCGTGATATGATACACCCCGACACCCTTCCATGCAGTCCCCGACTCCTGCCATTGCCATTTCGCATGTTCCGCCATCTGCCCTATTTCGTTTGTTTATGCTTCACCAATTATCTGGAATTAGATAGAAGCTATTCTTCTTGCATAATACAGATTCAGTCATAAATGCTAATTAAACGGCCATTCTCAAACAAAAGATAAGACGGCGCATACTCCCTGTGTTGATAACGCTCATAATATCCGTATCTGTTTTCATAAGTATGCACGCATTCAAAGTACGCATCACCAATGGACTCTTTTACTTCGTTATAACTCCACCCTATTTCATATAACCCACGCGCCATCAGACCAGCTTTCCTTACACCGTATTTCTTACGTAGGTTCAAATATCTTTCTTCTGTACATTTACCGATAGCTAAGGAAAAAGCGAGATCGTTATCTTTATATTGTGTTTTATATTGCGCAATCTTGGCATTAAAAGCAGCATCCTCTGCGGCTTTTTCTTCTTGCCATGTTTTTTGCCGTGCAATATACTCTTCCTCCAATTCAAACTTGTGATGAGTAAAAGAATTCTGATTATCCATTAAGTCTATCAAAAAGAGTGGTATTTGGAACTCATTTCCCAAACTGTCCTTCATCACAGCACATAATTCGAGATTCGCACAAAACTCATTCGTTATGTCAAGTCTTTCGCACAAATATGCCCGTTGAGCCTTTAAGAAATATTGCTTATCTTCTTTAAGGTATCTAATCTGTTCTCTTTGATTATAATCCAGTTGTGCGTATTCAGTTCCATCATAGCGAAGGCGTTTACCTGGTAAGGAGAGTATTTTTGAATTAAAATTTTTGCCTTCCATCAAATGATTGTACACATATGTCCGTCTTTCAAAATGATTTAGAATCGAGAAACCGTCGCCATAGCTACAATTGCCGACACCACGAAATTCGAAGATGGGTAGCACCACGTTTCTTTCCCCATATTTGCAATACGCAACAGGTTGTTTGAAAACATAAGACGTGACATCACGGAAACCAATGCTATCACAAAACAAATCATGCCCCTGTTTACTAAACAAATTCTGTGGAATAAAACCTCCAAGGAAAGTGGTTTGTTTTTCTATTAATGCACAAGCTTTGTCAAAGCCACTTGATTTATGCATGTAGGTAGTAATCTTTTCACCTGTACGCGAGTAGGTAGTAATCTTTTCACCTGTGAAATATTCGGTTATTTCATTATATGTTTTGACTGGACAACATGGCATATTAATTTTGAGAAGGCGCTTCCCGTATGTGCTATTAAAATATAAAGTCATTGCTTGGGTCAATTTATTATCTTCTGTCCGTCTAACATAAGGGATTCGGAAGAAAAGTTCTAAACCGTCTTCCCTCTTTAGGAAACAGACATATGTTTTCTTTTCTACTCTCTTTTCATCTTTATTTTCAACGATTGAAGAAATCATTGTAAAACGATGCCCCTCTATTTCCGATAATGGCGTATAACCTTTTTCGTCTACTTTGAAACGAAAGCTTGGCTTAATCTTTATTTTCCCCTTTTTATAGGCGAGTTCTGTTGAGTATATACAATCAAATCCATCTATAGAATCTCTAATGGAACTGGCAACAGGATAAAAGAAAAAGGTCTCACCTTCTTTTGGTACATATGATTGCGCCCAAATTGTTTGTGATAAAAAAAGTAAGATAGTAACAATGTACATCTTAAATATACTACGCAAGGTCTTTGATACTGGATATATGCCGATAAATTGTTTTAGGTCTTTCATGGCCGATAATTTTAAATTCGTGCCACAAAATTACTCTTTTTCTTCCGATTCTTGTCAAAATTTATCTGGAAAAAGGGAAAAAAGACGCGGATTCACTGATATTTATGATTATTTTTGCAAGGATTTAAGTTTTTTTGTTACTTTTGCACTCAGAACAATTTTACGAGAATTAGAGCCAACAGTTTTCGCTATTCCCATTAAAATTCCACACTTAACTATTAGCGCGATAAACGAAGGCTGCCAGCTCACACCAAAAGGGGCGTGGGCATTGGTGGTATTCAGCAATTAAGCGCTAAAGGTCGTGGAAAACCTTAATGGGAATTGTTGTATATCCGATATGCCCCGCCTTCTTCCTATAAAGAGAAAGAAAGAGAGGCATGAATCATAAAAAGACGAAAAAAGGAGGTCGCCCTCCGCCGGACCATACGATGCTTTGAACTGACAAGGCATCAGACTCTCTACGGCCGGTATTTCAATCGGCGCGCACCAACTTCTAAATTGGCGCGCACCAATTTGAAATCGGCGCGCACCAACTTCCAAATCGGCGCGCACCAATTATAACATTAAAAATAATAAAAAAAAGAAGACTATTATGGCAACATTAAAATTAAAAGTAGTAAAGTCAAAACGCATGAATCCCTCGACCAAACAAATGGGTTTTGCAGCCAGGGTTATTACTAACGGTAAAGTTGACCTTGATGATATCGCCAAAGAGGGAGGTCGTAATACAACTATGCATAAGGCAGAGGTGAAACTGGCACTAGAGCTATGTATGGAGGCTGCGGCAGAGAAACTGAAAGAGGGTAACATCGTGGACCTCGGTCCCGTGGGCAAGCTCTACCCTAGCTGTTCAAGCGGATGGGTAGAGAAAGAGGAAGACCTGCAACTTGCAGACGTGAAGCCGTCGCTCTACTACAAGGCCGCTGATGAGGTTTCGGGAGCAGTGAAGAGCGCCAAACTGCAGTGGTCTAAGCCTCTGGAGGATGACACCGTCGCTCCCGAAGGCGGCAGCGCAAGCAGCCCCTCAGGAGGCGAGAACAACGAGGAAAACAACACCTCCGGCGGTGGCGGCTTCCAGGGCAATCCTGACGACGACACCCAGGGTGGCGGCAGCGGTGGCGACACTACTACCACCAGCGTAGCTACTCCCGTAATCTCCGACGACGCGAACATCACCGCAAATGGCACTGTGCACGTAACCTGCGCAACCGACGGCGCTCAGATGTACTACACCGTAGGTATGGACAGCGACCCTGCCGACCCCACCAACCAGAGCACCGCAGTCCCCGCCAATGGCACCATCGTGGCCAACGAGTCCTACTCGGAGGATGCCCACCTCAAGGTAATCGCCTACAAGGACGGAGTCTATAGCTCAGTAGCAAGCAAGACCATCCCTGCACGACAGGACGACTAACTTAGAAAGGGAATCTAGAAAGGGGGCGGGTGCTAATAAAAGCATCCGTCCCCTTGTAATTTTCTATTCAATATCTTTACTTGATATGTGCCCACTTGGTTTCGAAGTCCCAGATGGCGGAGTCGAGTCTAAGGGCGCGCGCACATTCCTCCTTTGTCTTGCCGTTGGGCACACGAGGACCTCTGAGGTTGACGAACGGCTCTCCGGCATCATAGGCAGCGAGGACTGCATCAAAGAACATCTTCCAACGAACCTTGTAGAAAGTCTCAACCAAGCCGTCCCAGTCGCGGTTGGCATAGTCGGAGAGTTCATAGGTGTCGCCCCACATGGTGATAATGGTGCGGGCGTTCATCTCGAAATAGTCTTTCTCAGCCTTGGTGGTGCCCCACGAACGGGCATCACGAATCCAGTCGCTCAGAGAGAACTCGGGACGGGTGCTCAGCACGCCGACGAGCTGGTCGCACATGCCGAGGAACTCCTCAGAGGCTGCTACCATGCCGGCACGGTCGCCGGCCTTGTAGGCACTGGTGAAACGGTCACGCACTCCCAAGGCGCGGTTGCGGATGGACTGACGACGGGCGTTGGCGAGGTCGAACTTGAAATAGTCGGAGGTGCCCCGGCGCTGCTCTGCGCAGGTGGCAGCCACCTTCTCGATGAGCGACAGCGCCACTTCCATATTGGCGATGTCGTAGCCCTTGCGCAGGTCGATGGTCCAGTGCCACCGGCCCTCGAGATTGGGGTGGGAGTTGATGATGCCCGACGCCCCGGTGCTGGTGTGGGTGATGCAGACGTTATCGACCAGGTAGTGCCAATAGTCCCTGAAGGTAGGATCTATGCGCCCCAGGTGGCGGTCGGCGATATTGTCGATATACTCGTCAAAGCTCACGCCGGTGTCCCACGCCTGAGCGAGCACGGCTTCATAGATGGGCTCGTTGACGCCAAAGCCCTCAAGGGTGGAGCCGATGCCTGCAAACTCGGGACCGCCCTCGGCCTTGGTGCCGGCCAGGAGCCTGGCGTTATGCTTGTAGTCGCCCTCTATCTCGGTCATGCCGCCGAAGTTGCCGAGGTAGCACCAGATGAACTTCTGACCGTAGAAATGGTTGGTGCGCCGCCATATCTCGGTGTAGTCGCTCTCATAGTCGAGCATGATGAGGCGTCCCTGAGGCACGGCGGTGAGGTAGGCCTTGGTGCGCTCGGGCGTCCAGCCCCCGGGGTTATTGATAAAGAGCCATCCCATCTGCAGCCACACGGCTTCGGGGTCAAAGGCGGCGAGCGACTGATAGACGCCGGCTGAAATCTTAGCTAGCGTATCGGGCTCCCACGATGGTGGCGACACCTCGTTGAAGAGGTCAATGCCATAGATATGGTCGGTGCCGTAGAGCTTGGTCTGCTCCTCGAGGAAGTCGTGCTGGATGCGGGCAAAGAGGGGATCGGAGGGGTTGAGGTAGGTGCAGCGGTACTGCTCGCCAAAGTGGCACCAACTGCCCACGCGGGATGTCCTGATGCCGGGCACGGTCTGCTCAAGCTCTGCGGGGATATGGCCGGCGAAGGCGGGAAGGACGGGTGTCATATTAAGCTCGCGTTCGCGGCTGAGGATGCGCTTCTGCAGCTCCACCTGACCGTCGATCCAGCTCTGGGGCAGCGGTCCCTGCCAGCGGTCGATATTGATCATGCGCTGCCAAGGCAGATGGGCGGGACCGGTGAAATAGGCGCGGATCTGCTCGTCGGTCATGCCATACTTGCGCCACACCTTCTGCCAGACGGCTTCCTGACCGGTGATGGCGAGCGGCATGTTGACACCATTGAGCGCCATCCAGTCGATGAAACGCTCCCACTGGTGCCACTTCCACCAGGGCATGGTGTAGCCGAAGGTGCAGTAGTTTAGGAAGAAGCGGATGGGCACCTCGACCTTGCCGCTTACCTTATGGGGCACGCGAGGCATGACACGGGGCAGCTCCACGGGATTGAAGTCGTACCAGCTGACGTTGGCGAGGCAATACTGCTGAATATAGCGGTTGAGACCTACAGCCATAGAGTTGGCGTTGTTGCCGCGGATGAGCACTTTATTGCCCTGCTGGAGCAGCTCGTAGGAATCGGTCTTGGAATCGGTCTGCTTGAAGACCACGACACTAGCCTTGGAGCCCATCACTCTGCGAGCCAGAGCCTCGGCAGCACGCTCATCGGCGGTGCGGAAGGACATCAGGGACAAGCAAAGGGCGAGGAGGAGTAATAGTTTTTTAAACATTGAACATTGAGCATTGAACATTAGCGAAGTCCCGTTAGGGATGAGCTATTGAACGAGGGTTCTCAAATTATTTGAATCTACGGCCGTCCCATTTCAGGGTTTTTACCTTCTTTGCACCGGGATGCCAGTATGTGACGGTGATATCCTTACCTGTGCGGGGCAGAGCATACGATGACATAACGCCCTCATCGGGACGCTGAATCACATCGACCTCGGGGACCCAGCGCATCTTCTTGGTGGCATTGTTGTAGCGGTAGAACACGATGCCGTCGAACTGGCCGGGATTGTACTCGCCGTTACGATAGCATGCCACGTTGTAGGCAAACAGCTTGTGCTTGCGGTCGGCCTCGTTCCAGTAGCACATCTCAATCTTCACCAAGTCTTTCATCGACTCATACTCGCTGCGGTACTCATAGACCACATAGCCGTTTTTCTCATCGATAGTGAGAGTAACGCCCTCTCCCTGCGGAACGCCCTTAAGACGATTATTCCAAGCCTGGCAGACGGCGTTGAACGATTCGTCGGCACAGTCTTCCTCCTCGTCATAGTCGCGAGAGGAAACGAAAGCCGATACAAAGTCGCTGATGGAGGGACTTGCGCCCTGATAGTTCACACGGATGTCGCCATCCTGTGCAGCAAGCACCAGAGCGGAGCACACAAAGATGATTGCCAAAAGAGTTCGTTTCATATTAGTAATGTTTTAAGGAGTTGTCGTGATGGTGGTGAGCTCGTGGAGGTCGTCGAGAGTATCACCAGTAAGGAGGGTATAAGCGGTGTTAGCCACGAGCAGAGGAGAACAATAGAGGATGGTGGTAGTGGGATAAGCGGGAGTCTCGATGACGGCTACCTCCTTAGAATCGGGACCGAGAATCTTGACATAGCGCTTCACTTCCTTGCTCTTATCCAAGCGGAAGAAAGGCTGCTTGGCCTTATCTGCCTTTGGCTGGTCGCTCTTGTGAGCAACGCCGATGACGGTGCCACCGTTGATGGTGAAATTCTTGACATCAAAAGCTGCCTCAGCCCCCTCGGGACCGCAGGAACAGATGAATCCGTCATTCATGTGGATAGTTCCCTTGGAATCGGTACCATCGTTGGTGAGACTCGATGTAAAGGTGAAACCTCCGTTGATGGTCAAGTCCTTACCAATCTTAAGAGGATCGTCGTAGGTGGCGATGTAGTTACGACCACCATTGATAAACATCTTCTCGGTTGCTGCCAGACCTACGGCACCATCATGGCCGAGAGTCTTGACGTAAAGCTGTCCTCCATTAACATTGATATTCTTAGCCAGCACAGCACGTGCTCCCAGTTCGGGATCTTTGGGGAAACTGGCATCGGTGAGAGTGCCGCTGCAGGTCATCAGGAAATAGAGACGGCCATCCTCAATGGTGACATCGCCGGTCGTCATAATACATTTGCCATCAAACTCCTCATTGTAGAAGTTGAGCGGATAGGGAGTATTGACAATCAGGTCGCAGTTGGCGCTGACAGAAGCAAGCAGCGCGCCGCCCTCAGCAGCCGCCAACTTGCAGGGATACTTACTGTCGATGCTGACCTTACCGATATCGGAACGGCCACTAAACAGGAACTCAACGCCCTCAAGCTCGGTAACGAAGGAAACATCGGCACCGTCAACCTCAGCGGTGATGCCGGAGAGATTGGCGCTGACAATAGCCTCCTCGCCATTAAAGATAACCTGAACGGTGCGCTGCACCTGGAAAGAGGTATCGACGGTTGCCACAGCCTCGGTAGCGGGAAAATATCTAGTGTCGAAATCGAAGTAGCGTTTCAGGCTGTCGGGAATGAAAGCGGGAGTGGAATAGATGCCTTTGTGGGTGGTGCGCACCTCCTTGATGTCAGCGATTGGATAGTCGTGAATCTCCTCCTCGCGGACTACCGACATATCGCCATTGGCGTATTCGATCTCTGTGATGCCCTCAACCGGCTCACGGTCAACAGTACCGGTCATGGTAACGGTGCAGTCCTCGTGCTTAGAAACCACATCATTGCCGATAATGTAAAGCGCAGAAGGTGTCTGCTCCTTAATATAATCGCTCTCCACATAGGGAGAATGAGCCCAATTGTCGGTCTTCATCTTCTCGTTGAAGATGCCGTAATTGAGTTCAAGGAACGATATCATGAAGTCAATCTCCTGCTGAGGAGTATCGGCAATCTTAACGATGCCCTTCCTATAAGTGGGTACCCAACGAGCTTTCTCGCGCTCCCATGCTCCGGAAGAAGTGAAGAGGTTGCCATACTTCTCCATCACGGCACGGATATTGGAAAGCGACAGCTCGTGGGTGGAGAGATACTCCCAACGGTTGTTGATCTTGGTGGGGAAATCGGCGGGGCGATACTTCTTGTTCTTGAAAACGTGTATGAGATGGTGGTATCCCAACTTCTCACCCCACGCCAACTGTTTGGAATCAGTGGTGGTGGACTCACTGCCACCAGCCAAGCGGCCCATAGAGCCGTCGAGGTCCCAAAGGGTGAAGAGATACTTATGCTCGGTGTTGCGGTTGCGCATACTGAGGTAGTAGTTCTTCTTCTGATTGTCGAGGAGCTGGAACGCCTGTATGAAAATCATGAAGTCAATGACATTCTGCTCATACAGCCAATCGTTGTAGGTGGTCTTGAAGTCGGAGGCGTCAAAGAAGTCGATAAGGTCGCAGATGGGGTCGAAGAATACCTGGGTGATAGTGTCATCGGGATATTTCTGCTCCCATCCGTAAGTGTCCTTGGAGGCTTTGTAGGGCCAAAGGAAAGAGTCGTTGGTGGGACGCTCGTCGTAGCTTCCGAGATACACCTCGCTGCATTCCCAGTTGGCTTTCCACAGCATACCGCGCAGTACCTCCGGAGTGGTGTCGGTGGCTTCCTTTGTCTTTTTCAGATTAAGTTTCTTGCGGTCAATCTTGTCGGTGAAGCAATACATGCCAAAATAGCCGCCATTGATGAACACCTCGACAAACTCGCCCTGAGTGCCGTTGCACTGATAGTCGTTGTCACGGGCATAGGGCAACGGGTCAACGGCTGTCCATAGATCCATCAGTACACGGTTGCGCATACGGCTAAAATCGAGATACTCGGCTGACAGTATCCAGTCGTCATCCTTACGATAGCCCAGCAGGTGAGCATCCAAACTTTCGCCGTCCTTGACAAGCGAGATATTGAGACTCTGCTTGGGCTGAGAACCGGTAGTTGCACCTCGGAGACGTGTTCTTATCTCGGAATTGAAGCAAGCCATTCCCTCGACCTCCGAGTTCTTGAGCTTGGTGCGACAACGGGCATCAATGACACTTATATAGCCCGGGAACTTCTTATTATGGCCTTCAGTACCTTTGGTCATCGAGTAGGTCTTGTCCATCTCATCCAGCGGACAATCAATCACCAGGAACGGCAGGGTGCTAAAGATGAGCGTCCACTCCTTGTTCTCAGCATTGACAACGGTGAGCTTGTTAGCTTCACTGGCCTGCCAGTCGGATATGGAGAGATTACCCTGCTTGCCGTTTTCGAGAGCCACGCCGTTGAGCTTTACGCCCTGATACAGGCTGGCATCCCAGCGCAGCGTACCCTTGAGAGCACGACTGGCATGAGGCTCAATAGTGGCATAAAGTTTGAGAGCAGCAGTGTCGGCTACAAGGGGCACCTCGTTAAGCCACAGTCCAAAGATACGTTGGGCTTTAGCGGTAAAACACGAGAGCAATGCCAAACAGATAAGGAGTAATAGTTTTTTCATTTAGTCTCTTTAGATTTTTTGCTACCCAAAGTCATAAATAATCCCTCCATAGTGAATTCATACTCAGTCACAGGTTCGTCATCAATCGAATCCTTATAACTGAATATCTTGTAACTGTTGCCCTCCTTTATACGGTCGTTTGTAACGAACATGCAGAGAACTTCATACGTATTGGGGGTCGGGAACTTGGTAATGATATTGCCGTCGGCATCTGCCAAAGCAGCAGCACTACAATATGTCTTGGGCAAATAGAAGCATATGGCGGCCTGTGTACTAGTTCCGTGTGGAGTACAGCTACGTGCAGCAACACCTATTATCTCACCGCCCGTTATCTCAAAAGTCTTACCATCCGTGTCGATACCCATCTGAGCATCCCAGCCACCGACAGCATAGATAGTGCCGCCAAACAGTTTCAGATTGCCGGCATCAAGGCCATCGTTCTCAGAGCTAATAATTACCACATCGCCGTCGTTCATGGTGCAGCCCGAGCAGTTCAAAGCATCATCAGCACAATAGCTGCGAATCTTGCCGCCATTAATCTCACATTGTTTCTTGGCTTCCAAACCCTCGGCAGCACCACCGCCGGAACCGCGGACATAGATGTTGCCAGAATTTATAAACAGCTTGTTGATACACTTGATGCACTTTGGCGATGAAGAGGCTCCCACCTTATGTCCGTGACCATCCTCTTCCTTTTCCTCCGGAATACGCTTACCGGTGGTGCGAACATATATATCAGCGTTGGCAATGGTCAAGTTACCATTATATTTCTTCTTGTCATTGACAATTGCCAGATTACCGGCGCTGATTCCCTTGCCGCCAACACCGGTGGACAGGCAATGAATTTCGCCTCCGGAGATATCCATATCCCACATACTCTTAATGCCGCAGGAAGAGCTATAGTCCTCCTCTGTTTCATCCCAAATGGCATCGCCGATGGTGATAGCCTTAATCAAACCGCCCCTAATCCAGATCAGAGAATCAGAGGTGATGCCCTTGCCTGCCCCAGCGTCAGAATAAGTCCTCAAGACACCGCCACCTATAATCACATTCTCCTGACCATAAACGGCTTTGCCTTTCTCTGCATGAGCGACAACATGAACGAAACCGCCCATAAAATGGATATACTTGTCGGAAGCGATGCCACACTTTTTGTTGCCGGTGACATAGAGCTGTCCCTCGCCTGAGATACATATCTTGCCCTCTGCAAAGATGCAGCCTCGCTGGTCTTCGCCTTTTACCTTGATGTAAGCCTCGCCATCAGTAAGAGTGTTGACCGTATTAGCGGGGAGGTCGATAAATAGGCGGCGCTTCAGCTGGCTGTTGATGACCGGACCGTAAGGATTGGTGAGATCAACGCCGTTGAGCACTATGCAGGCCTTGCGCTCACTATACAGCTTGAAAAACGCATCACTGCTGGTGCCCGAGATGATGTATTTCACTCCAGTGGCAACGGTCTCGATAGTAAGGTGGGCGCATTCCTGAGTAATAGTCAGCGAGTCGATATCGCCAGTCACGGTAACATCGGCTTCGTCATAGTCGATAAAGACAGTCTTTGTCCAGGTGGAGTGAGTAACGAAGTCATCATACTGCACACTGGTTTCGTCGGTCTCCTCTGCTTCCTGTTGCACACGCTCCTTGTCGGCTTCCTCGAAATTGATATCAAAATCGAAATCTGCATGATACTGCTCGGGGATCGCCATAGCACGCCACGAGTCCTTCTCGCGGAAACTCATCATGCCAACGGTTGAGGTGGCAAAGGAGTGGGCGGTGAGGGAGTCGCTCCAAACCCTCACACTGTCGTTAGCAAAGTCCACCTTCTCGATGCCACGAACGATGCGCACCCGGTTGTAGCCATTAACAGTCTCGTTGACATATACATTACGTTGCGCCCAACTACCGTTTGCGACAAACAGCAGACACAACGTCATGAGAAATAGAAATATCCGTCTCATGGAGCGTTACTTCACAATAAACTTGGCGGAACTTTTGCCTACCTTGAGCACATAAGCACCCTTGGCAAATCCGTTGAGGCTGACACTAGTGGTGGAGCCTGTAGTAGTGAGCGAAGGAGTTACCTTTCGGCCGCTGAGGTCATAGACGGCAACTTTCTTGGCATCGGTGCCTGAGATGGTAATTTTGCCGCCCTCAATACGTATCTGGGGATTGTCGGCCTTTGCCTCGTCAACGGCATCAAGGTCGTTCTCATCAATATCAGCAAAATTCCATGACTCAACATTCTCGAAGTCCCACTCCCCTATCGTGCCTTCAAGGGAAGTAAGGGTGATAGTCTTCTCACCAAACAACATCTTCGGCTCATTGACAAGGCTATACACTATGTCAGTGCCATTGGTAAGATGTATATGAATAAGGAGAGAACCGGCAAAGCAAGGAAAGACCCCCAGCATTGCTATCATCAGCGCAGATATAAACTTTCTCATAGTCAGACTGTATTTTGCGTTCTTAGTTTCAGGGGAGTTAATCCATGTGCTTCGGAAACAATAAACCGTCTCCGTGAACCATCTTTTGTGACTTGCTTGGGGTTCGAACCCAAGACCCCATCCTTAAAAGGGATGTGCTCTACCGACTGAGCTAGCAAGTCAGGTCATCATGGTCATCAGGAGACGGTTATGTGATCCTTTGCGAGTGCAAAAGTAGGTCTTTTTTTGTTTACAGCCAAAGATTTTGGTGCATTTTTGTCGTTTTGTGGCGATAAGAGTGGCTGTTTGTATTGTTAAATGAATAATTTTCGCTATCTTCGCGCCAAAATGCACACATCATGATACTAATTGCAGACAGCGGCAGCACCAAAGCAGACTGGACCACACTCAATGTTCAATGTTCAATGCTCAATGCTCAATGCTCAATGGTCAATGGTCAATGGTCAATGGTCAACGGTCAATGGTCAACCGAAGGATTCAATCCTTACTTGCAAACCACAGACGACATTGTCCACAAGCTGAAGAACTCCTCGCTGCAACAACTTGCCGATGGTCAAGTAAGCGAAATATGGCTGTATGGTGCAGGCTGCACACCGGGCGAGAAAAGCCAGAATGTGGCCCAAGCGCTTAACGAGGTGTTTGGCAAAGACTGCCTTGTGCATGTAAACTCCGATATGCTGGGAGCCGCCAGAGCGCTGTGTCAGCGAGAGCCGGGCATTGCCTGCATTCTCGGCACTGGTAGCAACTCATGTCTGTATGACGGCAGCAAAATCTCAGCCAATACGCCGCCTTTGGGATTCATCCTCGGCGATGAAGGCAGCGGTGCCCATCTGGGTAAACTGCTGGTGAGCAATGTACTGAAAGGCCAGTTTTCCGCAGAGATTAAGGAGGCATTCTTCAACGAACTGGGTCTGACTCAGGCAGAGATTGTGGACCGTGTATATCGCCAGCCTATGCCCAATCGATGGCTCGCCTCGCTGTCGCCGTTTGTCCACAGGCATCTCGACAAAGAAAGTATCAGGGCGATGACGAAAGAGGCATTCACCGCTTTCTTTATCCGCAACGTGATGAACTACGGACAGAAGGAACTGCCGATAGGACTGGTGGGCTCTGTAGCCTATCACTACCAAGAAGTAATCAAGGAAGCCGCAGCAGACCTCGGCCTGACAGTCGGCACAGTAATGAAGAGTCCCATGGAGGGACTGATACGTTATCATAGTCAGGAGTATGGAAACAACTAATTATCTACTCGAAGCAACAGAACTGCTCAAGACCCTCATCGCCATACCTTCAATGAGCCGCGATGAAGCGAAAGCCACTGACGCGCTATGCGATTACCTGGCCGACAAAGGCATAAAGTACGAACGCATCGCCAACAACGTAATCTGCCGAGGACGCAACTATGATGACAACCGCCCCACCCTGCTGCTCAACGCCCATATCGACACAGTGAAGCCTGTGGACGGCTGGACTCGACCACCTTTTGAGGCAGCCGTTGACAACGGACTGTTATACGGACTGGGAAGCAATGACTGCGGCGGCGGGCTAGTGAGTTTGTTACAGGCATTCCGTCTGCTCGACGAGAGAGGACAGAGCTATAACCTTATATATACTGTATCGGCAGAAGAGGAAGTGTCGGGAAGCGGCGGCTTCTCGCTGATGCTGCCCCATCTGCCCCATATTGACGTTGCCATAGTTGGCGAGCCTACATCGATGCAGCCAGCAATAGCAGAGAAAGGACTCATGGTGCTTGACATCACCGTCAGCGGAGTGGCCGGACATGCAGCACGCAACGAAGGTGTCAACGCTATCTATAAGGCGCTCGACCAGATTAGCTGGCTGCGCACATACAAACTACCGAGAATCTCCCCTACTCTCGGAGAGACGAAGATGACAGCCACAGTGATTCAGGGAGGCACGCAACACAATATTGTGCCCGACCGCTGCACCTACACGGTGGATGTGCGCACCACAGACTGCTACACTAATCAAGAGGTGCTCGACATACTCAGCAGCCACTTGGACGCCGAGGTGAAAGCTCGCTCCACACGACTCGGCTCATCGCATATCAGCCGAGAGCATCCCATCGTAAAGAGATGTGAAGAGATGGGCATGACACCTTTCGGTTCACCCACGCTGAGCGACCAGTCGCTAATGCCGTTCCCTTCGCTAAAACTAGGGCCGGGCGACTCTTCGCGCTCTCATAGCGCTGACGAATATATTAAGATTGAAGAAATCAGGCAGGCCATCGACACTTATGTCAGCCTGCTTGACGGACTTACCTTGCCAGCCACTGCTCAGGATTGAGGGTGGCTGTTTCTTTGCGTAGCTGGAAATGTAGATTGGGCTTGCCGTTCACATCGGCAGCAACGGCTCCCAGAGTCTGGCGGGCCGAGACACGCTGTCCCTGACTGACGGACACGCTACGCAGATTACAATAGATAGATATGTAGCTACCGTGACGTACCATCACATTCTTGTAGCCGCCGGCTGAGAAGATAGCTGCCACCTCACCATCAAAGATACAGCGAGCCTGTGCTCCGGGCTGACCGGTAAGGTTGATGCCCTTGCTGTCAAGGCGCACATTCATGCCGCTCATCGTGTAACTGCCGTAATGAGTTGAGATAAGGTAAGAGCCGGTGATGGGCATCGGGAAACGCCCTTTATTGGATGCGAAATCGCTGGTAAGCTTATAATCCTTGTCGTTGGGCTGGAAACGTGGCGCAGGCTCAGCGGCTTTTTCTTTTGCCGGTGCTGTAGGCTTGGCGGCGGTGGCAGTTTTGCCTGAAGTTGTAGTTGCGGCGGCATTCTGCTGCTTCTTTCGTTCAGCTGCAGCGGCTGCCTCACGAGCTTTACGCTCAGCTGCCTCACGTGCTTTGCGTTCTGCCTCCTCACGACGTTTGCGCTCCTGCTCTATGGCGAGCTTCACGTAATAGTCAATCTTGCTGTTGAGCGAAGCCATCTCCTTGCGGTCATTGGCTATCACTGTCTGCAGGTTGCGCTGCTGCTTCTGCAGGTTGTTCACAGTGGTTTGCTGTTCGGTCTGCTTGGCAGTGAGCTGACGGTTCTCATCCTGCTCTTTCCTGAGCAGAGCGGCATGCTGCTCGCGCTCGGCATTGAGCCGCACTCGCGTTGCCTCCAATTCGTTCTGCTTACGCTTCACAAGCTCGCCTTGTACACGCTGATAGTTAGAGTACTCCTTTATATACCTGTAACGGCGAGCCATCTGGGTGAAATCGGTTGCCGAGAGCAGGAAGAGCATCTTGTTGCTGGTCTTTCGGTTCTGGTAGAGATAGAGCATGGAGCGCGAATACTTCTGCTTGCGGTCCTTAAGCTGGGCTGTGAGCAGAGTGATGTCGTTCTCCAGCTTACCGATATTGCCAGTCACGGTGTCGATGCGGAGCTGTATAGTGCCGATATTGCGGCGATGCTGGTCGATCTGCGCATTTATCACTGCCAGATTGCTGAGCTGGGTCTTAACGTCCTTGCGTGTCTGAGTGAGCTGTGCCTCCGACTGCTTAATCTTCTTCTGCAATGCATCGCGCTGGTTGCGCAGGCTGTTGACATTAGGCGCCGGAGTCTTTGCTGCCGGCTTCTTGGGCTGCTGCTTCGCGGTCTTTCCGCTCTGCTTCTTTTTATTGTTTTGCGGCTTAGCCGTGGTGGTAGTGCGGCGTTTCTGAGCCATGACTGTAGAGTCAGGCACCGTCACAGTCAGAGCCAGCAACAGCGTCAGTATTCTGAGGAATTGAGAATTGAGAATTGAGAATTGGAAACTAAGCATTGGCAATTATGGAATGATGCTACGGAAAAGCTTCTCTGGGTCTATCTGCTTATACTTGTCAGACACCTCGGTGCGTGTCTTCCAGTCGGTGGAGTTGGTGAGCGAGTTGAGCGACAAATCGAGAGCGTAGGTCTGAGTATCGCCGGCAAAGTTGAGCTGGATATGAGTCGGGAACTTGCCCGCGCCAAACTTGGCGAAATCTCCGTAAATGCAGGTGAGGTTACTGCGGTCGTTGATGTTCTTGGATGATACGGTGGTGCGGTCGAGCAGTGCACTCTCGCTCAGAGTGAGGAAGGCGTAATCCAGCTTAGGAGCCGAGGTGAGGTTGAGCAGGGTATGATTACCCGCCGACGACACACTGAATTCGCCCAAATGGCTGCGCACATCGCTGGAGCCGGGATAAAACACCTCGTTCCAGAACACCGACTCCAACACATTGAAGTCAAGGTTGGCCGAGCGCAGGAAATCCACCTGGTCATAGGTCGCCCTGACATAGCGCGAATTAATGCGGTCAATCACCAGCACTCCGTCGCGAGTAAACTCCATGCGGCACACCTCGCCAACGATGGGGAAACTCATGGAGAGCTGTATCACATCACCGCGCTTCATCTTCAGATTACCGGAGAGTGACACATTCTTGTCGCCGATGCCGAGATTGACCTTCATCTTGGCAACGAGTGACTTCTCGGCAGAGCTGTTGGCCACCACTTTCTGCTTGTAAACATCAGCAGGAGTCATGGTCGCCGACTTGTCGTTGCTTTTGTTATTGCCAGCCACGTGCTTGGTGGAGCTGCACGATGCTGCCAGTATTATTGTCGCGGCTAAGAGCCAGGTTGAGAGTTTCATAATCTACAGGTTTTTGATGTATTTGCGCGTAGTTACTTTCTTCTTGAGTATTTCGGAGGTGCTGTCCAAATTGAGCGCGTGGCGCCAATATCCGATAGCCTCGTTATGAAGGTCGAGATGATAGTAGATGTCGCCCGCATGCTCGTAAAGACTCACATTTTCGGGATCTTCCTTGTCTTCGAGGTTTTCAAGTGCACGGTCGATATACTCGCGTGCTCCTTCGTAGTCGCCCTGCAGGAAGAGTATCCAGGCATAGGTATCGAGGTAGGTCGGCTCATTGGGATGCACCTTGAGGGTGTATGCGCTCATCTTCTCGGCCTTGTCGAGCTGCTCGTTGTCGAGAGAGAGGAAGTAGGCGTAGTTATTAAGACACATCTCATTGCCGTTGTTATATACCAGTGCGGAGTCGTACATCGCATATGCCTCCTGCTTGCGGCCCATCTTGTGGAGCGCATCGCCGTAGCTGCCGTAGTAGCTCGACACCAGCTCGGTGTTGGTCTGCGGAGTAATGTATTGGCGGCCCTTCTCCAGCAAGGCAAGTGCCTCGTCATATTTCTTCGCGGTCATCAGTCCGGCTCCTCCGAAGTAATAGAACAGCGGCTGAGTGGCATTCTCCTTCAGGCCGTCCACGCAGAGTCGCTGCACCTCATCGTAGTCGTCTCGGCGCAGCGCATACTGCATCAGACTGATTCGCGAGTATTCGTCGGCGGGATTTATCTCCAGCAGTTTGCCAAAGATGGGAATGCACAACGAGTCGACACCTTCCGACTGCATCTGTTGTAGCATGATGGCAAGCAGCGTAGGGTCTGTCTCCGGCAACGGCAGCAACAACTGTATCAGCGTATCACGGCGAGCACTGCGGCTCTCCGCCGGACCGTCTTCCATATATTGTCGCATGGCTGCGGCGCGTGTCTGCATGGCCATATCGGGATTCACCACAATGTCCTTCAGTATATCGGTCTCCATAGCCTTGTCCTTCGTCGTCATGGCATACTTGTAGAGCAATATCTGTGCTCCCGGAGTGAGACGCTCGTCATCACTCAAGCTGCGGTAGAGCGCCAGCGCCTCGTCGCTACGGTTAAGCCCCAGCAGCACCTCGCCCTTGACCACTTTGTAGCGGGTAGCATTGGAGGGCACTTGCCTTATCAGTGTATCGGCTATCAGCACCGCATCCTCCAGCTTGCCCAGCGTCATAGCGCCTTGCAGCTTGCAGGAGGAGATAAACTCGTCATCCGACCTGATGGGGCGCCACTGCTCCAGCATATTACACAAAGCTTCGTAATCGTCCTTGTGTTCATAGTAGCCACAGAGCTGACCATACGCATCGTTACGGCGATCCTCATCACTGAGCAGGCTGCGCATCAGCTGTTCGCCTCGCTCATCGTCTTCGGCGAAGCAGAAGATGGCCATGCGATAAGTGTACTCCTTATTATCAGGCTGTAGCTCATGGGCTCGCTCCATATACTCCATCGCCGGCACTGGCACATCATTCTCGGTTGCCATCATGGCGAGGTCGAAGTAAGCCTCTGCTCCCTGCGGATTGATCTTTATGGCACGCTCTAACAAACGGTACTGAGCCGCCATGTTGCCAGCCTCGCGCTGACACACGGCCTCCAGGTACAGCCGCTCATACTTACGCTGCACCTTATCGCTCACTCCTTCAGCCAGCGCCACCAGGCTGCAGGCCGTCAGGAAGAAAGTATAGAGAATCTTCATCCCAAGTCTCATTTCCCTGTATGACCGAAGCCGCCGGCACCGCGCTCCGTCTCGCTCAGTGTCTCCACTTCCACGAACTCGGCCTTACCGTACTGGTTGAACACCATCTGAGCTATGCGCTCGCCGTCGTTGATCACATATTCCACCGGCGAGAGGTTGACCATTATCACGCCCACCTCGCCACGATAGTCGGCATCGATGGTTCCGGGAGTGTTGAGCACCGTCAGTCCCTGCTTCAGGGCCATTCCGGAGCGCGGCCTCACCTGTGCTTCCCATCCATCGGGCAGAGCAATATACAAGCCGGTAGGTATCAGCGCCCGCCCCAGCGGAGCAAGCACCACCGGCTCATCCAGATTGGCACGCAGATCCACACCCGCACTCTGCACAGTGGCATACTCCGGCAGCGGGTGCTTAGATTTGTTTATTATTTCTACCTTAATCATTGGTAAATGCGCTTTTGTGCTACAAATTTATAACATTCTTGCAGGAATACCAAATTTCTTGGCCGGTTCCTTATTCTTTTAAGATAAAATAACGTACTTTTGCACCATAATTATACAAAACATGGCAAATCTTCAACCTATGGAGTGGGCTCGGCTCATCTCCTCCAAGCGCTTAGGGCGCCACGACAGCACATCCGAATTTGCAGAATATCGCTCCGAGTTCCAGCGCGACTACGACCGCCTCATCTTCTCCGCTCCGTTCCGCCGGCTGCAGAATAAGACACAGGTCTTCCCGCTGCCGGGCAGCATCTTTGTTCACAACCGCCTCACCCACAGTCTCGAAGTGGCAAGCGTAGGACGCTCACTGGGCAACGATGCGGCTCGCATTCTCTCGCAGCGCCATCCCGAAGTGAACCCGCAACTTTTCTCGCAGCTCGGCACCATCGTGTCGGCGGCGTGCCTAGCTCACGACCTCGGCAATCCGCCCTTCGGCCACTCCGGCGAGAAAGCTATCGCCACCTTCTTTTCCGAGGGCAAAGGCGCACCGCTGCAACAGAAGATTATGGACGAGCTCAGTCCCGCGATGGCTGAAATCATTTGGCAGGACATCATCCACTACGACGGCAACGCCAACGCTTTCCGCCTGCTCACCCACCAGTATGAAGGTCGGCGCGAAGGCGGCTACATGATGACTTGCAGCACCCTCGCCTCCATAGTGAAATATCCCTACAGCTCGCTGCTCTGCGGGGGCAAGAGCAAGTTCGGCTTCTTCCAGAGCGAGATGCCTTTCTTCCGCGAGATAGCCGACCACCTCGGCATCATCTGCAAGGAGGATGACGGGCTGCGCATCCGCTATGCACGCTATCCGCTCGCCTACTTCGTGGAGGCTGCCGACGATATCTGCTATGAGATAATGGACATTGAGGATGCCTACAAACTGCATATCATCACCGCCGACCAGACGCGTGAGTTGCTGCTCAACTTCTTTGAGCCGGAACAACGCACGGCCATCGAGCACGCCTATCCCAATGTCAGCGATCCCAACGAACGCATCATCTACATGCGCTCTTGCGTCATCAACGCCATTGAACAGGAGTGTGTACGAGTGTTCACCGACAACGAACAACAGATACTGCGCGGCGAGTTTGAGGGCAGCCTCATCCGCCACATCACGCCCCGAATGCGCGATGCTTTCGCCCACTGTGCCGAGTTTGCCGCCGAGCATATCTATAGTTCGCGCGAGGTTCTCGACGTAGAACTCGCGGGCTATAAGATTATCAACACTCTGCTGGAACTTTTCACCGATGCCGTGGTGCATCCCGACCAGGCTTACTCCAAGCGACTCATAGAGAGAGTAAGCAGTCAGTACCAAATCAACGCCCCCACTCTGCATGGGCGGCTCATCGCCGTGCTCGACTACATCACCGGCATGACCGATGTCTATGCACTCGACCTTTACCGCAAGATCAACGGCATGTCGCTTCCTAATATTTAACGGTCAATGGTCAATTACAGAAACTCAGGGAGTTCGAAGAGCTTATTACCGTTGCTACCCTTGATAAGGATTGTCCTGCCAGTCAAGGAATTATTACTTAGCTCTGCCTTCACCGCTTCTACATCGTTGAAGTAGCGGGCGTTGAGCGCCGTGTTCTGATAGTTCAAGGCGGCGTAGTTTTTCCCCACGAGCCACACCTCTTCCATTTCCATCTTCGCAAGCATATCCATAATCTTGCGGTGCTCAGCCTCGCTGTCGGCGCCCAGTTCGCGCATCTCGCCCAGGATGGCCATTTTCTTGCTGCCTTCGGGCGGAGTGATAAGGGCGAAATTCTGCAGTGCTGCCGCCATACTCGACGGATTGGCATTGTAGGCGTCCACTATCAGTTGGTTGCGCTCGGTGCGGCGTAACTCGCTGCGGCTGTTGCTCGGCACGTAGCCCTCAATGGCGCAGCCTATCTGCGCTGGCGTCACGCCAAACTTCAGTCCCACAGTAATTGCCGCCCGGATATTGGCAATGTTGTATGCACCGATCAGGTGCGTCTCGATGGTATGCGGTTCGTCCGATTCGCGCCATTGCATCTTCAGGAACGGAGCGCATTCCACCACCTGTCCGTCGATGTAAGGAATGGCGTTGTCGCCGATGCTGAATCCGCGCGCCGTGGCCATGCTAAGCAGGTCATCATCCTGCGCATTGAGGAAGATGGAAGCTCCGCGTCGCTGCAGGTCGTCATACAGTTCTCCCTTCGTCTTCTTCACTCCCTCGAATGAACCGAAGCCCTCCAAATGAGCGCGTCCCACATTGGTTATCAGGCCGTAGTCCGCCTTCACGATGTTGCTCAGCGCCGCTATCTCGCCCGGGTGGTTGGCGCCCGTCTCGATCACTGCGATGTCGTGGTCGCCGGTGAGGCGCAGCAGCGTCAGCGGCACTCCGATGTGGTTGTTGAGGTTGCCCTGGGTGAAGAGCACATTGTATTTCTGCGCCAGCACGGTGCTCACCAGTTCCTTCGTCGTGGTCTTGCCGTTGGTGCCGGTAATCTGTATCACCGGACCGCGGAAATGCTCACGGTGCATCCGCGCCAACTGCTGCAGGGCTGTCAGCACATCGTCCACCAGGATACACCGCGCATTGTCAGCCGCTTCACTCTCGTCCACTACAGCATAGCTGCATCCCTGCTCCAGCGCCTTTTCCGCGAAGCGGTTGCCGTTGAAGTTCTCGCCCTTGAGGGCAAAGAATATCGACCCTTCCGGGCATCGCCGGCTGTCGGTCGTCACCTGCGGATGGCGCAGGAATATCTCGTATAACTCTTCTATAGTCATCGCGCGTACATTATTATATATGTCTGCAAAGGTACGCAATTAATCGCAAACCACAAATTATTTGCCGAAAAAAAATAAGAGCCTGTTCCAAATTTTTAAGGACGTACTCCGCGCCACAAAGCACGTACGGAATTTAATTAATCTCGATCTCGCTGCGAGAAAGCACGTTCGGAAAAATTTTCTTTGCCCTTAGAAATGGAATTGAAAGGCCTTTCAAATAGAATTGAAAGGGCATCCAAATAGAGTTGAAAGCGCTTTCAAATGCAGTTGAAAGGGCATAGAAAAATCATGAGAACGTGGTATGATAAATTTAGATCGTGGTTAGTGGATTTCTCTACGCAATAATATTTGTTGAGATTGTGATTAGTTGGCTTCCGCTGGCGGTTATTTTTAGGGGGATCACGGTTTTTACTTTTCTAAAGCAAGGGGGGAAAATAAAAGCCGCAGGCTGCGATGCGGCCTGCGGCTTATCATTGATGGACTGTTGTCCTATTCTAAGAATTAGAACTTCACGGTCTTGCCGTCCTTAACGTAGATCTGACCCTTCTGAGGAGCGGATACCTTCTTACCGTCAACGGTGAAGATGCCCTTAGCCTTAGCGGCCTTCTCAGCAGCGATGCCCTT
>JAFZXF010000100.1 GCA_017616915.1 Bacteroidaceae bacterium | reverse complement strand
TCTCACGCTGCCGTTGTGGCTCGTGGTATGGGTAAGTGCTGCGTATCGGGTGTAGGTGCTCTGAATGTAAGCTATAAGGATAAGACTGTTGAGATTGACGGTGTAACATATAAGGAGGGCGACTTCATCTCTCTGAACGGTACAACTGGTCAGGTATATGCTGGCGAGGTTCCAACAAAGGCTGCCGAGCTTTCAGGCGACTTCAAGGAGCTGATGGACCTTTGCGACAAGTACACCAAGCTGCAGGTTCGTACCAATGCTGATACTCCACACGATGCACAGGTTGCTCGCGCATTCGGTGCCAAGGGTATCGGTCTTACCCGTACGGAGCACATGTTCTTCGACGACCAGAAGATCATCGCCATGCGCCAGATGATTCTCGCCGACACCGCTGAAGGTCGCGAGAAGGCACTTGCCAAGCTGCTGCCCTATCAGAAGGCTGACTTCAAGGGCATCCTCAAGGCAATGAACGGCCTGCCCGTGAACATCCGTCTGCTCGATCCTCCTCTCCATGAGTTCGTTCCCCACGATCTCGCCGGTCAGGAAACGATGGCAAAGGAGATGGGCGTTGACCTCCAGACTATCCAGCGCCGCGTAGAGAGCCTTGCCGAGAACAACCCGATGCTGGGTCACCGCGGTTGCCGTCTGGGCATCACCTTCCCGGAGATTACCGCTATGCAGACCCGCGCCATCCTGAGCGCCGCCTGCGAACTGAAGAAGGAAGGTTTCGACCCGAAGCCCGAGATCATGGTGCCCCTCATCGGTATCCTCTATGAGCTCAAGCAGCAGAAGGCCATCATCCAGAAGGTAGCTGCCGAGGTATTCGAGGAGTACGGCGTGAAGGTAGAGTTCGAAATCGGTACGATGATTGAGATTCCCCGTGCAGCCCTCACCGCTGACCGCATCGCCACCGAGGCCGAGTACTTCTCCTTCGGTACCAACGACCTGACCCAGATGACCTTCGGCTACAGCCGCGATGACATCGCCAGCTTCCTGCCCGCATATCTCGAGAAGAAGATTCTTAAGGTTGACCCGTTCCAGGTTCTCGACCAGAATGGTGTCGGCAAGCTCGTGAAGTACGCTGTTGAGAAGGGTCGTGGCATTCGTCCCACCCTGCGCTGCGGTATCTGCGGCGAGCACGGCGGCGAGCCCACTTCAGTGAAGTTCTGCGCCAAGATAGGTCTGAACTACGCCAGCTGCTCACCCTTCCGTGTGCCCATCGCACGCCTTGCAGCGGCGCAGGCAGCCGTCGAGGAAGCATAAGACGGATAACTACTCCACACTCTATACAGTCACCCTGCCTCCGAAAGGAAGCGGGGTGGCTTTTTTATTAAGGATTGGTCTGCGTCTTTATAGCCCGCAGACAAAACTTAGACTATATCTCACGAAATCTTAGAGCGTGCGTGCAGCTGCGAGATGCTGCTAAGTTTGCGCGGGATGCTTCTAAGTTTGCGCGGGATGCTGTTAAGTTTGCGCGGGCCAACTGAAAAATTGGCCGTAGGAAGTCGTACCTCGTATAAGGTATAACCTTTTACCTCGTATAAGTCATAGGCTTTTACCTCGTATAAGCTGGCACCTTTTACCTCGTATAAGTTAAGACCCTTTTCCGGAGGCGGAAAAATAATCGACGCGGGTCGATTTGAAATCGACGCGGGTCGATTCGGAAATTGACGCGCGTCGATAGAAAAAAACGACCGTTATGAAAAAGGCCAAAAATTAATTGGTTGCAACCAACTTTCAAATCGGCATCCATCCCTCTTAGAACGCAATCTTCAATCCGGCAGTCACACTTTTGAATTTAGGACCGAAGTCAGGTTGCAGCACGTTGCATGGAGAGTACTTGAAATACAAACCGATGTGGTTGTGGGTGATGTCGCACATCAATCCGTATGTCACTTTGTTGCGATGCAGGTGGTTGGCTGTGAATTTCTGCTTCTCGCCGTTGAGGGTGTAGCGGGTCTTGAGCGATGCGTAGGTGTTGAAATACAGCTCAGGACCGCAGGAGAAATACCAGGAGCGACCAAGCGCAAAGTGGAACTGCAGCGGCACAACGAGGCTGAACGTGTGTATGCGGCTGAACTTCGGGTTCGCTCCATCCGGATAGGGTGCAACTGTGATGAGTCCGTCGTCGTTCAGTAGAAACTGATTGTGACCGGTCATGCGGTAGTTTCGCCACGAAAGGCCGAAGCCAAGGCTGATGAACGATGAGTTACTCAGGCGGTTGTCGAAGGCAACGATGTTACGCATTTCCAACTCGAACGACTGTCCCATGTCGATGTTGACACCTTGCGCCTCGTCGGCACCTGAGATGAATCCGAAGTTGAACGAGGTGACGTGTGGATAGGGTGCCCGGTTGTTATGCTTCAAAATATATTTCGATGTTGCGTATTGCGCATCGTTTTTCTTGCTGCGTGACGAGCTTAAGAACGGGATGCTGAAATCCCAGCCGCCCGGGTGGTCTTCGCTATACATTTCTGGCGATATGCCTGCTGCGATTGAATCGCTCTGTGCCTTTATGCCACAGGTCGCAACCATCGTCATGATGGTGATGAGAATGAGTCTGGTTTTCATAATTGTCTGGTTATTTAGTTCGTTTGAAATTCTGTTTCAGTAAGTCTAACGTCAGGTTCTCGCCTTCAAGCAGCACTAACGTGATTTCGTACTGTACTGGGTTGGTGCGTTTGGGCTTGCATTGGTAGCACAGGTATGTCCGTGTTCTGCTGACCTTTACGTGAGGTAAAGTCAGCTCGCTCCTGACTGCGATACGGAAGATGGAGTAGTAGACGTGTCCACCACGTACCTCGTGGTCTACTTCCTCGTTGTACCTATTGCGCTCTTCGTAGTCCTTCAGCAGCAACTCCTCGATTTTGTTGCGCTGCTCTTCGTTGGCGGTCAACTTGAGCGTGTGCATCTTCGTCAGGTTGTACTTCTCGATGGCTTTGCCTGTGAGGATGGTCGAATTCACGTCCTTCACGATTTTTCCGTCAAACACGGGCTGCACGTGCATCAGTACTGGTTCCGTCTTCGTGTTGTCCTGCGCCATCACTATCAAACCGAAGCACAGGATGATGGTAGTTAGGATGAATCTTCTCATAATTTTCTATGGCACTATATTATACATTGCATCAATATCGATATCCGACTCGGAGGCCGTCGTAAAGATGTCGCACACCGCATCCTCGGCTATCGCCAACACTTGCGTTTCGTCTGTGATAACCTCACCGTTCACATAGGCGATGCATTCGTAGTCCTTCTTGTCCTGATGGCTGTTCAGCCAGATGCCTACACCTGCTACTACTGCGATGCTGGCAGCTATGGCCCATCCAATGCGGTGTGTCCGCAGACTTCGGTTGCGACGGCGGGTCATTTCTTCGTCGTACTCCGCTTCGTCGAGTGCCAGCTGTCCGAGCATTATGCTGATTGCCTTCCACTCGGCAGGCGCATCCTTTCGATTCACTTCCCTTGCAAGCAGCACTTCCTCTTCGGGTATAGTAGCACCTTCCAAGTATTTCTCAATCAGTTTATTTACTTCGTTCCTATCCATATAATCATTCATTTCTATTTAATTAGCCCTAAAGGGAGTTATTTTTTCAATCTTTCTCGTATCTCCTCAAACACTTTCTTTCTCGCTCTCGAAACCATCACCTGTATCGATGCCTTCGCTATGCCCGTCCGTTCGGCAATCTCGTCGTTCGAGAGCCCTTCCAGTTGTCGAAGCTCGAACAACTCGCGTTCCCGTGGGTTCAGGTCGTTGATGAGCCGTTGCAACAACTCTGCCGTTTCCGTCTGCTCCAATTGATCGTGAGGCGAAGCATCCGCTCCCAGTTCCCGCTCATGTGTCGGCATCAGTTCCATGATGATTCCGCGTCGCTTGCGCTGCATGTCCACACAGCAATGTTTGGCAATCCTTACAGCCAATCCACCGATATTCCGACCTGCATCCAACTTCTCAGCATACTGCCACAACTGCACCAATGCCTCCTGTGCCACATCTTCTGCATCATCTGCCGAGCCGAAGAAGTCCATGCCCACCTTCCACATCGAAGGGCGCAACTCACAAGCAATATGTTCGAACTCCACTTGGGTCATACAATTAATATGCGTAACTAACAAAAAAAACTTAACCTGCAAAAGCTAAGTTTTTTTTCCAAAAAATGCATGATGATAGTTTTCAGGTTTCTTTATCAACTCAAGAACTTACTTATGAACTCACTCACAAACTAAGGAACTAAGATTGTCAAATGGTCAAATCAAATAACCACTCCGCACTGCGCAGATCAAGGGGAGTGGTGAGCTTGATATTCTCACGGTTGCCCGGAATAATCCTGATGGAATGACCAAAGGCCTCAACCACCGACGCATCGTCGGTGAACGTGGCGTTGTAAGGCTGGGAGTATGCGTCGATAAGCAAAGGCAGGGAGAACACCTGCGGAGTCTGTACCAGCATCACATCATTGCGATTGACAGCCTCAGAATGGCCGTCGCCGCGAACGATACGCACCGACTCCACCGAAGGAAGTGCCGGCACTACTGC
The DNA here is from genome assembly GCA_017616915.1 of Bacteroidaceae bacterium. Taxonomy (GTDB): domain Bacteria; phylum Bacteroidota; class Bacteroidia; order Bacteroidales; family Bacteroidaceae; genus UBA6382. The sequence continues at coordinate 11,613 of JAFZXF010000100.1, read as the reverse complement.
CCCACTCTCACGAACAGCAGCAAAAGCACGACGTATCACATCCACACTAACCAACGGACGAACAGCATCATGAACGGCGACATAACCATTGAACATTGAACATTGAACATTGAACATTGAATGCTTAATTAAATCCAAGCCATTCTTGACGCTATGGAAACGCTCCTTACCACCAGTGGCAATGCTGCAGTCGATAGAGAAATTGTACTCCCGACACAAACGATGCCACTCCTCCACATGAGCCGGATGAAGCACCAACACTACGCGGAGGTCGGGCATAGCCTGCACAAAACGCTCGATAGTACGCATGATCACGGGCCGTCCGCCAAGCAACATAAACTGCTTGGGAATGTCAGAGCCCATACGTAAGCCCTGACCACCGGCCACAAGGATGAGATAGTCCATAGCTACACCAGCATTCCGCCTGCCACCTGCTGGGCTACCTGCTCACCGGTGACGGCTGCGAGAACAGCCAGAGCAAACGGCAGCGCCGACGAGGGACCGTTGCCTGTGATAATATTGCCATCGGTCTCAACACGAGCAGCAGTAACCTCGGCACCCATCAGCTTGTCCTCAAAGCCCGGATAGCACGTGGCTTTCCTGCCCTTGAGAACACCCAGTTCACCAAGTACAAAGGGGGCAGCACAGATGGCGGCAACAAACTTGCCTGACTCCGCGAAACTGCGGACAGCATCACACACCACCGCCGAGTTGCGCAGATTAAGGGCACCGGGCATTCCGCCAGGCAGCACAACCAGGTCGGCATCAGACCAGTCGTACTCATCGACGGCATCAGCAAGAATCTCAACATCGTGAGCACCAACTACATACGGGTCGTCGGTAATCGACATGGTGGTTACCTCTACTCCACCGCGGCGGAGCACGTCAACAATAGTCAGAGCCTCGATTTCCTCAAAGCCCTCAGCGAGAAATACAATTGCTTTTTTCATATCTGTTTGTTTTTATTTAGGTTTGGACAATCTATCTTATTTGACAATTTGACTATTTAATTATTTGACAATTGAATTGTAAAATCGTGAAATTTATTTGTCTTTTGGGATAGGCCGCCACGTAGCCTGAAGGCGGGTGATGAAGTCGAGCGGCTTCGACACTGGTCGAGGGGGTGTATATGTCTCCTTGTCATCGTACACAAACCGCTGCTCCAGTCCATACAGGGCATTATTCAGAAGGCGTTGGTCAAAGGCTGCCCCGAGCTTAATGTCCATAAGCAGTTCGCAAATCAGTTCGTGCCATCGCGGTTGGTAATAGTGGCTGACCAAGCCTGCCCAAGTGCGCGAAGCATAGTCGTTGAGCGACTGGGGAGTCTCACCCCACGTAGTAAGCAGCGTCTTGGCATTGCGGCGGTAATAGATGCTGTCGGCGGCATCCTCACCCATAGACGATGCACCGCTTATCCACCTCTGAAATGAAAAATACGGATGTAAAGTCAACAGGCTGTCGAGTTGCGACAGCAGGGTCTCCATCTTCATTCCGGTCTCTGTGGCATAAGTAATCTCACGCCGCTCATACGCCACCGCGATACTGTCGCGCAAATCCTTGAAACGATTGCTCAGATACTGGCGCCCCATATTGACGAGGTCGAAAGCATGGGCATTGGTAACCCGCTTATTAGCCTTTGCGGCGGCAAGCATTTCTTTCCACACATCATATAATACCTTATTATTATAATAGTAAGCGGGATTAGTGGTCCAGTTGCCATAGCCACGCAGCGAGGGGCGCGAGTTAACCAGCGGAGCCTGACCAAGAGCCGCAGGACGGGTATAGACGCTGTCAACCAACAAGTGCCAAGCACGACGGTTGTGAGGGTTGGACTTGCCAAGCCTACGGTCGGCCCACGCATCTATCCACTCGTCATCGGTCATCACCCTACTCCAAGCCTTATCAAGTACATATTCATACATCACCGGATTGCAGTCCATCCCCTCCAGAGTGGACCCTATGCCCGACAGATTATCGGCTTCGTTAAGCGTTGCAGCAATGCGGCGCCCGCTCTCCGCCATATTACCTGCCAGCATGGTGTTGCCACCAAAATTGCCGAGGTAGCACCACACAAACCTATGACCGCAGTAGCGCTCGGTAAGCCGCCATACCTCAGTGTTCTCAGCGAAGTAGTCAAGCAACAGAAGCCTACCCCGTGGCACCGAGCCCAGATAAGCAGAGATACGCGGAAAAGTCCAATGGCTGCTGTCGATATAAAACAGCCAGGTCATCTGCACCCACAATGCCTGAGGGTCGTTGTCGGCAAGCGACGAGTAGATGGTCTGCCCCGCCCTGGCAAGGAAAGACGGCTCCCACGACGGCGGAGCAACCTCGTTGAACGGATCAACGCCATACACATGGTCAGTGCCATAGAGCCGTGTCTGCTCCTGAAGAAACAGAGTCTGTATCCTGAAGAAAAGGCTGTCCATCGGATTAAGGAAGAAACTACGGTATTCATCCTTAAAACCGCCCCACGAGCTCACGCGGCTGACATCGGCTTCGGGGAAAACCCGCTTGATTGCCTCCGGCACATGGCCGGCAAAGGCAGGCAGCACAGGGCGCATGCCCAACTGCCGCTCACGCTCCACGATGCGACGCTGCAGACGCTCCTGGTGCTCCAACCACGACATGGGCAAAGGACCCTGCCATCGGTCGAGGTTTATCATACGGTGCCAAGGCAGATGAGCCGGACCGGTGAAATAGCTGCGCACCTCCTCATCGGTAAGACCAAGCTGAGTCCACACCCGATACCACACCGACTCCTGACCGGTAATGGCAAGGGGCATGTTCACACCGTTGATGGCCATCCAGTCGATAAAGCGCTCCCAGTCCTTCCACTGCCACCACACCATGGTGTAGCCAAAAGTGCAGTAGTTGAGAAAAAAGCGATTCTCAACCAATGCCTCGCGCCTCACAGGACGCTCCACACGGGGCAAAGACGAGGGCAGAGCAAGGCGCTCCGCAGAGTCCCAAGGCACACTGACATGGCAGCAATACTTCAGGTAGTGGCCAAGGCCCACTGCCATGCTGCCAGACGTATTGCCCTCGATAACAATACGGTCACCGTCGCCACGCAGGCAGAAGAAATCTCTGTCGGCATCAACCTCCCGGAAATCAATCTGCCGAGCCAGCTTTTCGCCCATGAGCCGAATTGCCAACTTCCTGGCAGCGTCCACATTCTCTTCGCTCCATGCCACAAGCGGCGCAAGCAATGTTAACAATATGACTACCAGGCGATTCATCTACAATAGATAACAATAGATAACTAAAAAACTCGCAATCCCAGTGACTACTGCAACTGCTGCAGATACTGTGATATCGTTTCCTTTAATCCCATATACAAGGCATCGCAGATGAGGGCGTGACCAATGCTCACCTCATCCAACCAAGGTATCTGCTGATGGAAATAACTGAGATTCTGAAGGCTGAGGTCATGGCCCGCATTAAGACCGAGACCCAACTGACGGGCTGCACGCGCAGCAGCAACAAAAGGCGCAATGGCAACCTCACGATTGGCAGCATAACCAGTGGCATAAGGCTCAGTATAAAGCTCCACACGGTCGCAACCCGTGGCATGAGCACCTTCCACCATCGCCTCATCGGCAGCCACAAAGATAGAAGTGCGAATACCCGCTGCGGAGAACTGACCCACTATGTCGGTAAGAAACGCCTTATGCTTGACAGTATCCCACCCCGCACACGAAGTAATCTGGTCGGGGGCATCAGGCACCAAGGTCACCTGAGCAGGCACAACATCCAGCACCAAACGGCAGAAATCCTCCGACGGGTAACCCTCGATATTAAACTCAGTATGCAAGGCTGGACGCAGCGCATAAACATCACTGCGCCTAATATGACGCTCATCGGGACGAGGATGAACGGTGATACCCTGAGCACCGAAGCGCTCACAGTCCAAAGCCACATTCAGCACATCAGGATTGTTGCCTCCCCGAGCATTGCGAAGAGTGGCTACCTTATTTATATTTACACTCAGTTTTGTCATTTTATCTATCCTTTTAGACAATAATTCAGTTTATAATCATGTTCAGAATGCAAAAATAACAAATATTATGCAGAAACTAAAAAGAAAATACTAATTTTGCTCAAAAATAACACAAATAACACTCACTGTGAGCTATATGAACAAATCTTTCGCCATCTTCGGCAACAAATTCCAAGCGGACAAGTCGGCTAACATCAAGCAGGTGCTGCAAATCATACATAACCTCAATTGCCGCATCATCATAGAGCGTGACTTTGCCGAATTTCTCAAGAAAATCACTGACGTCAGCAACATCCGCTTTGAGCAAGCTGCATGCGCCGATATCAATGCCGACTTCGCTATCAGTATCGGAGGCGACGGCACCTTCCTCAACACCGCCCAGCTGGTGGGCAGCCGACAAATACCCATCATCGGCATCAACACGGGGAGGCTGGGATTCATCAGTGACATACTGCCACAGAACGCCGACACCTTCTTCCGGGAGCTCACCGAGGGTAACTACAAAATAGAAGAGCGATCACTGCTCATGGCACAAACCGACGGGGAGCCGCTCACCAATAACCCCTTTGCACTCAACGAGATAGCCATACTCAAGCACGACAACTCGTCGATGATTAGCATCACCACACATGCCGACGGCAACTATCTCGCAACATACCTCGCCGACGGACTTATCGTCAGCACTCCAACAGGCTCAACAGGATACTCGCTCAGCGTGGGAGGCCCCATCATATCGCCCGACTCCAAGTCAATAGTACTGTCGCCAATAGCTGCACACAGTCTCGCAGTAAGGCCCATAGTGCTCAACGACAACGTAACACTGGAACTCCAGATACAAAGCCGCAGCCACAACTATATGATTGCCATCGACGGACGAAGTGAGAGCCTCTACGAAGGCACCCGACTCAAAATACAGACCGCACCCTACAAGATTAAAATAGTGAGGCGAAGCGATCACTCCTTCTTCGACACTCTACGCAACAAACTGCTCTGGGGAGCCGACAAAAGATGAAATACACCACCAAGCAGATAGCACGACTCACGTGGCAAGAACTTAAGGCAAACAAACTGCAGGCCACCAACAACACTCTGGCCGGACTGCTCATCGTAGCCCTTGAGTTCCTCTTCGTATGGCTCACCAAGCAGACCATCGACATAGCCACCGGAGCCAGCCACGTGTTCACTCTGCGCACTGCCGTCATACTGCTCATCGCCACACTGATGGCACAACTGCTGCTCACCGCTTACCGCAGTTGGGTAAACGCAATGCTCAGTGTTAAGGCCACAAACAGGATGCAGCTCGACATCTTCCGGCGCACATTAATCACTCCCTGGACTGCCCTACTCAACTTCCACAGCGGCGATATCATCAACCGCATAGAGAAAGATGTCAGCGTAATAGTAACACTCGTTACCGACACCTTGCCGGCATTCATCATCGTAAGCGCACAGTTCATCGGAGCTTTCACCTTCTTATACTTGATGGACCACACTCTCGCCCTCTTCGTGGTTATTATCATCCCCTTCTTCATACTCATCGGAAAGCTCTACATCAAGACTATGCGCCGACTGTCGCGACAAATACGCAAAACTGACAGCCAGCTACAGGCACAGTATCAAGAGGGAATCACCAACCGCATCGTGGTGAAAAGCATACCCGGCGCAACGCAAGAAATATTGCAGCGTACACTCAAGACACAAAGCAAGATGGTGAGGCTTGTACACAACCGAGCACGCTACTCCATAACGTCAAACTTCATCATCAATTTCGGCTTCGCTGCAGCATATCTCTTCACCTTCATTTGGGGTACATATCACCTCTCCATCGGACTCATCACCTACGGCGCACTGATTGCCTTCGTGCAACTCGTGGCACAAATCCAAAGACCTGCACGTAGCCTGGTAAAGTTTATCCCCGACCTCATCAGCGCACTGACCTCAGGTGAGAGATTGCTGCAAATCAAAGAGTTAGAGCAAGACATCCCTCTTGATAACACACAGCCCAAGACGGAAAGTACAGAACAAGAAGCCGCAATGAACCATGACATCCGTCTGGAAAACGTCACCTTCGCATACAAAGAAGGACGCGATATCCTGCACAACTTCTCATGTCAATTCCCTGCCGGCAGTTGCACCGCAATCATGGGACCCACGGGACGGGGCAAGACCACAATTATTCGACTGATACTCGGACTCATCAAACCCCAGCAAGGAAAAGTAATCACACCCCACTCTAACTCCTCCGACCATGACTTAGCAAGTGCCCAATGCTCAATGGCCTATGTGCCGCAGGGCAACACACTCTTCAGTGGAACAATACGTGCAAACCTACAACTTGCAGCACCCGAAGCTACCGACCAACAACTGAACGAGGTGTTGAAACTGGCAAAAGCGGACTTCGTCTTCAGACTGAAGGAAGGACTGGCCTCACAATGCGGAGAACATGGCATAGCACTGTCCGAAGGACAGGCACAACGACTCTGCATAGCTCGTGCTTTGCTCATCAAGGCGCCAATACTCCTGCTCGACGAAGCCACATCAGCCCTTGACTCCGAGACCGAGGCACAAGTGCTCCGCAATATCACCACTGCACTCAAAGGCAAAACCATAATTTGCGTTACCCACAGAGAGAAAATTCTCGAATATTGCACCAACGTAATCCGCCTTTGAAAATAACACTTTGTCTTCTCTGGATTAAAAATCACTGCATAAATATTTTGTTTCTGTTTTTTTTTGCATATTCCTTGTTCTCGCGCGCGATGAATCGTAATTTTGTAGCGCTTTTTGCAGAAAATACTTTAATCATATTCAATAAACAACTAAACAAAATGAAAAAAACACTCTACTTTGTGATGGCAGTGGTAACTCTTATGTTTACCGCCGCATGTAGTAGCGACAGCGTATTTGACGAGCCGACACCGTCACCCACGCCTTCACCTACTACCCCTCAAACCACTGTTAAGGCAGGATTTGCCAAGAGCACCGCAGCAGGAAGCCTCCTCTTCGATGAAACAACTGTGACAGCAGAACCTACCGCAACCATTAAGACCAAGTTCTCGGTACGTATCGACAATCGTATCCCCCGCAAGGAAGGAAGCGGTAAAGACTACGATATCAAGGATTACTACACCGTATGCAAGGTCGGTGGTCCATACAACAACAACAAAAGCAACAAGGCCAACTTTGCTTATGGTAAACTCTATGATAATGGCGACTACAAGACCCCGGATCCCGGCTTCACCACCAATGTAACTCATTATCTCTATGATCCCACCGGAGAGGATATTGAGGGCCTCTTTGCCGAGACTCCCGATTTTATGGCATGCCTCAAGGATGATCCCCGTCTGGACGATATAGATTGGGACAACGCAAAGATTATATGGTATGTAGTAAAGCGCCAGAAGGAAGTTGACCTCGGTACCGCTGACTACTGGCACGTGGACGGCCTCGTTACCTTCAAGGACGTTGACGATATTGATGACGTGCCCGACAGCGAGCCCGATGATATTGACTACTTTGATGACGATCCTGACTGGAAGGACGGCGAAGTAGAGGTTGACATCCACCAACAGGAGCACCTCACCTGGAACGAGATTAAGACCTCTATCCACATCCGCGAGGCAGTGGACGTAACCGTAGAGATGCCCATCGGCGAGCAGTATCTCGCTGAGGCTGACGACTTCCGCATCCGCGTTTGGACCGCTTACTACACTATCGACGATACCGAATATCCTGTTACCATCACCACTAAGCACTTCGTTAACAAGATTGTCATCAAGGTGACTGGTGTAACCCAGGAGCTCATCGACAAGGCTAAGGCTCAGAGCGATGGCGACGGCATCACCGTGGAGGTTAACAGCTACTACGAGAACATCACCCATGAGCAGGCTTGGGAAAAGCTCAAGAAGTCTACCGTGAATACTGACGCGAAGACCAACATCCGCGGACAGATAACATCGGCATTCTTCACGGAGAACGATTCGCCCACCGACCAAAAGGTGATTCTCTCCTACACCAAAGCTGACTACGACAGCAAATATTAAGACCCGACTGCGCACACGCAGATAACTACCGAGGACTCCCTTTTTCGCTTAATTGTGGAAAAGGGAGTTCTCCTTTTTATACATTTTTTCACATTTTCTTGAAAAAAAACGACGAAAATTTTTGCGTATAAAAAAAATATACTATCTTTGCCCACATAAACATGAAAACCTAATTAACAGTTACTTAAAACAAACGCAAAATGAAAAAAGTATTCTACCTGATCATTGCTGCGGTGACCGTTTTGTTTACCGCCGCTTGTAGCAGCGACAGTTCGTTTGACGAGCCGACACCGTCGCCCGCACCTTCACCGACAAACACCCCTAAGACTACCGTACAGCTAGGTGTCAGCAAGTCGGGCTCTGTAGGACTCTTCCTGCTCGAAGAGGACATCACCGAAGAGGATGTAGAGGAAATCAACACCAAGTTCTCCATCCGCATCGACAACCGCATCCCTACCACCGAGAGCGGCGGCAACAGCTTCAATGCAAAGGAGTACATCACCATCACCGATGAAAACAATCAGATGTTCTTCGGTACCCTGCGAGGCGATGCTGACTACAAGGATCCCACAACGCCACCGCGCGAAAACTCCAGCCAGAAAGGACACGATGTGCTGAAGTATATCTACAGCTCCGACGGCTCAAAGGTACAGGATGCTCTGCTGGAACAGCCCACCTTTGAACAGGTAAAGGCATGTCTGCTCAAGAACAACAAGGCCAAGAACCTCAAGCTCAACGACCCCGACGTGAAGCTCAAAATAATATGGTATGTGGCCAAGATGCAGAATGAGGTTGTATGGTACGGCAGAAACTACTGGCACGTAGACGGTATCCTCACCTTCGAATCGACAAAGGATATTGATGAGATTCCCAATGGTCCTACCGGCGAAGAAGAGTACATGGAAGACGACAAAGATCCCGATCCCGTATGGAAGGACGGCGAAGTGGAAGTGGACATCCACCAGCAGAACCACGACGAGAAGTGGAACGAGATTAAGACCGCCATCCATATCCGCGACGCAGTGGACGTAACAGTGGAAATCCCCATCAGCGAGGTATATCAGAGCGAGGCCGACGACTTCCGCATCCGCGTTTGGACCGCTTACTACAAGATTGGCAACGATACCTATCCTATCACCGTTGAGGCTATTCACAATAGCACCAGCATCGTAATCAACGTGAAAGGCGTGACCGAGGAAATACTGCAGCACGCACGTGAGAATAGTGACGGTGACGGCATTACCGTGGAAGTTAACAGCTACTACAAAGGTCTGACCGACCTTGAGGCATGGCAGCTACTAAAGGGCTCCACCGTAAGCACTAATGCTAAGACAACACTGCGAGGGCAGATAACATCGGCATTCTTCACGGAGAACGAAACGCCCACCGACCAGAGGGTAATTATCTCGTACACGAAGGCGGACTACGACAACGATTATCCGGAATAGCGGCCCGCGCTGTTATCGGTTCTATATAAATAAGGTTGGCACCTCCAAGTGTCAACCTTATTTAATAACGTTTTCTGCGTTTTTTCTTCTGCATGTGGGAAAAATATAGTAATTTTGCAGCCGCAAAAAACAGACAAACATGGCACTGATTGATAACATTCCTGCGCTGCTTGAAGAGGTTAAGCAGTTGACAGCGTCCACAGCTTCTGAACTGGAGGAGCTTCGTATCAAATATCTGAGTAAGAAAGGACTCATCCCGCAATTAATGACTGAGTTTCGCGATGTGGCTCCCGAACGCAAGAGGGAACTGGGCGTAAGCATCAACAATCTGAAGACTGCCGCCCAGGAGCGTATCAATACCCTGCGCGAAGAGATCGAGGCCAATGGCACTTCAACCGAAGAGAAGCCCGACCTTACCCGCACAGCCTACCCCACTCCGCTGGGCACACGCCATCCCATATCTATCGTCAGGGACGAGATTATCGACATCTTCGCCCGTCTGGGCTTCTGCCTGGCTGACGGTCCGGAGGTTGAGGACGACTGGCACGTGTTTGGTGCAATGAACTTCCCCGACGACCATCCGGCTCGCGACATGCAGGATACTTTCTTCATTGAAGCACATCCTGATGTGATTCTACGTACCCACACAAGTTCGGTACAGAGCCGCGTAATGGAAAAGCAGCAGCCGCCCATCCGAGTTATTTGTCCGGGACGTGTATACCGCAACGAGACTATCAGTGCCAGAGCTCACTGCTTCTTCCATCAGATAGAAGGTCTGTACGTAGATGAAAAAGTAAGTTTCACCGACCTCAAGCAGGTGCTGCTGCTCTTTGCCCAAGAGATGTTTGGCAAAGAGACCAAAATACGTCTGCGTCCTTCCTATTTCCCATTCACCGAGCCTTCGGCAGAGATGGATATCAGCTGCAATATCTGTGGCGGCAAAGGCTGCTCATTCTGCAAGCAGACCGGCTGGGTAGAAATACTTGGCTGCGGCATGGTAGATCCTGCCGTACTCGATGCTAACGGCATCGACTCGAGCAAATATTCAGGCTATGCATTCGGTCTTGGAGTGGAACGCATAACCAACCTTAAGTATCAAGTTAAGGATTTGCGCCTCTTCTCAGAGAATGACAAACGATTCCTGGAAGAATTTACCAGCGCTTAAGCTTCACCTAAGAAAGTATAACTGAAACTGTTCCCCTTGGCCGAAGGATACTGGCTACGGGGATCTATGTCTTGCCTGTTCTGCAAGTGCTCGATAATACGATTGTAACTGTCGAGAGCACTTTCTGCCTTCACCTTCACGCGGAAAGGAGTATCCACATACACATACCTATTGCGGGTCGGCGAATAGATTACGCGCTTAAACACAAGTGTAGAATCATACCATCCGGGATTTGGCTCACTGAGCAAGCTCATCTTGTCAGTCTTCTTGGGCTTGACAATTTCATTTTTCTTCGCATTTGCTTTAAACTCATCGAGATTGTCCACATTGGTCTTGATAAGAATAAAGTACTGTCGCTGGCTTACCTTAAATCTCTTGGGATGAATATTCTTTGAATTGATGAAATCATAAAGTTCATCAATAAAAGTATCGTCAAGTTTTTCTTCGGGTACCCCAAATTCCTTGAGGCTGTAAATAAGTTCTTCGACAGATGAAACAATTGCCTCTCCGTCGTAATATCTCACGTAAAGATTCATGAAAAATAAAAAATAAGTAGCAACTCTGCGACTTGATAAATAATAACGTTTCTCAAAAAAAATAAGAGCGGAAAACGAGACTCGAACTCGCGACCCCAACCTTGGCAAGGTTGTGCTCTACCAACTGAGCTATTTCCGCAATCTTAAAACTTGCTCAATACGAGCTTCTCACAATAAAATGTAGTGAAGAGGAGGAGACTCGAACTCCCACGTCACAATTGACACTACCCCCTCAAAGTAGCGCGTCTACCAATTCCGCCACCTCTCCAATACTCTGCTTTGCATACATGCCTAAGGTGCCCAGAACAGGAGTCGAACCTGCACGCCTCGCGGCACTCGCACCTGAAACGAGCGCGTCTACCATTCCGCCAACTGGGCATTGATATGAGCGGAAAACGAGACTCGAACTCGCGACCCC
>JAFZXF010000005.1 GCA_017616915.1 Bacteroidaceae bacterium | reverse complement strand
TACGGCGGCATTGACCTCTTCATGGGCGGTATCGGTCCTGACGGCCACATTGCCTTCAATGAGCCGGGCTCCAGTTTTGCCTCACGTACCCGTATTAAGACTCTGACTACAGACACCATTATTGCAAACTCACGTTTCTTTGACAACGATGTCAACAAGGTGCCCAAGCAAGCTCTTACCGTGGGTATAGACACAGTGATGAGCGCCGACGAGGTGATGATACTTGCCAACGGCCACAACAAGGCTCGCGCTCTACAGCAAGTAGTCGAAGGAGCCATCTCCCAGATGTGGCCCATTTCTTGTCTGCAATATCATCGTCACGGCATCATCGTAGCCGACGAAGCTTCCTGTGCAGAAATCAAAGTGTCGACTTATCGCTATTTCAAGGATATAGAAAAGGGACACTAGTATCTTATGCTGTCTCCCTTTCAGAGAGAATGTTATATAATGGCCAAGCCAGTAGGTGCCTCGTGCAATCTGGCTTGCCATTATTGTTATTATGCCAAGCCGCAGCGCGAAAGCATGGACCTTTCAATGCTGGAGCGTTTCATCCAACAGTATATAGCTATGCAGACCACCGGCCATGTGCTGTTTACATGGCACGGCGGCGAACCGATGCTACAGTCACTCGACTTCTATCACAAGGCCATCGAGTTTCAGCGAAAATATTCTGATGGACGACATATAGAGAACTGCATCCAAACCAACGGCACTTTGCTCACTCCGGAATGGTGCAAATTCCTCCATGCCAACCAATGGCTAGTAGGAATCTCCATCGATGGCACCGAACAAATGCATAATGCTTACCGCCTTAATCGACACGGACGTCCTTCGTGGCAACGCGTAATGGAAGGAATACGCATGATGCAGCAATATGGAGTTGAGTGGAATGCTATGGCCACCGTGCACAGTGCTAACGTAGGGAAGCCGCTGCAGTTCTACCGGTTCTTCAAGCAAATAGGTTGTCAGTATCTGCAGTTCACTCCAATAGTGGAGAGTGACGGGCACAACCTCCTGCCCTGCGCAGTCAAGCCTCTGGAGTGGGGACAATTCTGCTGCGACATATTCGACGAATGGGTTCGTAAGGATGTTGGAAAGGTATTTGTACAACTGTTTGATGCCACCCTCGCCAACTGGGTGGGCGAAACTCCCGGAGTGTGTAGCCTTGCAGAAGAGTGTGGTCATGCCGGCATCATCGAAGCCAACGGCGATGTGTATAGCTGCGACCATTTTGTATATCCCGAATATCGCTTGGGCAATATCCGCGAACACACCCTTATTGAATTAATGTATGGAGAGCAGCAGAGCCGGTTCTCTGCCAAGAAACGCGTTGAACTGCCCAAGCAGTGCAGAGAGTGTCAATGGCTCTTTGCCTGCCACGGTGAATGTCCCAAAAACCGATTTATTGATAACAGCGATACCGGCACAAACTATCTCTGCGCAGGCTACAAGAAGTTTTTCAGCCACGTAGCTCCGCAGATGGATATCATGGCAAACCTTTATCGGCAAGGACTTCCCCCCGCCAATATCATGGCTTCCTATTTAGCATAAACCTTGCCGTCTTTTATTATCAAGCCGCTCACCGGAAGACCCTTCACCGGGCGACCTTGCAAATCATACACTTTTCCCACTTTAGAGGAGCCGTCGGCATTCGGATTTTTTGTATTCTGGCTATGGCGGTCTATCCCTGTAGGAGCCTCAATAAGTTCCAGAGTCATGCGGTCGATATCGGGAGCCCATGCATCTGGATTATACAGGCGAACTGTATTTTCGCCCGGTTCAAGCTCTATCTCGCAGTTTACAGAGGCCGGGGTATCCCAATTGCCGTTATTGACTGTAAACGTTTTTACGAATTTACCGTTGACATCCACGCTGAACTTACGCTGCTGGCCGGTGCAGTAATATACAGTCATCTTGTATCGTCCGCCATCGCGACTCCAAACATTACGCCACTGCATATCGTTCTCCGGACGACTGCCAAGCCAGCCAACCTTCATGCCTCCTGAGCATCCGCTGCTACCACTAAAGCTAGCCGAGCTCACGCCACTTTCATGGTATTGCGACAGGAAGGCCGTCTCAGCCTCATAGTTGGTACGCTCCTTGCGCTCCTGTGCATCCAGCCGGAACACACGGGTGGCATGAGCCGGTATCTTCTGCGTATAACCATTCTCATACTCCTGCGTCAGGTCCACACCATAGGTAATAGAACGTATCTTCACCTTTCCGCCAAGCTCCAGCTTGTCAAACTCCATCGTGTAGCTTACTTGTTCATCAGTGGAGTTATATACAGCGGCCACTCGCATAGTATCATAGGGACTGACAATATCACGCACCAATAGGTATACCCCATTCTGATTGTCCACCACATACGCCTGTCGATAGAGAGTGTCTTGATTGATTGCAATAAACTCGGCATTTGTAAGTAGCTTGAGCGCATTCTTATTGATGCTCGCCAAATCGCAACCTATGAGCAATGGAGAATTCATCAGACACCACATCGAAAAATGTGTGCGGTCTTCCTCAGTACTCATACCACGGCCCACCTCCAGCATATCCATATCGTTGTAGTGGCCCTTGCAACAGAAAGCAGAGAGATACAAATTGGCGTTGATAATATTCCGCACACTCTCCCATGCACAATAGATGTCGCCGGTAGTTCGCCAAGAGCCGGCACGACCATATGCCCATGTCCCGGGATAAGACCAACGGCAGATATTAAAGCGGAGTGAATCGCGTCCCGTCTTCTTAGCAATATTCTCGAATGCATCCAGCGAAAGTCCGTAGAGCACACGGTCATTCAATGTGTTGTCCTTCTCCTGCAGCTGACGGCCGCCGCAGAAGTCCACCTTGATAAAATCGAAGCCCAGCTCATCAAACCACCATTTCATATCCTGATCCTGATGATTATACATTCCCGAGCCGATACCCCAAGGATCGCCGCTACCTTCTGAACCGCATGTATTGATACCAACGTCAGAGTAGATGCCCGCTCTGAGTCCCTTACCATGAATATAGTCCACCAGGTCTTTAAGCCCATTAGGAAAACGGGTAGGATGAGTAAGCAGTTGCCCAGTTGTTTCATCACGCTTGCCAAAGTAGCCGTCATCGATATTTATATAACGATAGCCTGCATCCAGCAAACCTTTGCTTACCATGTTGTCGGCCTGCACTCGGATTAGATTTTCGTTGATGTTTATACCATAGGTATTCCATGAACTCCAGCCCATTGTGGGACCGTCCTTCGTAGTTTGGGCCACAGCGCCAACAGCTATCAGCGCCACACTGAGAATTAAGGACTTTGCTTTCATTACGATTTATTTGCTGTATGAAAAACGGAAAAGTCGCAAAGCCTAAAAGTCCGGCATAGAAACAGGACCTCGCTGCTTTGCGACTTTGTGAGCTCGCGCTCAGTATTGATTATGATTCAGATGTCTTAACGGCTTACTTCACCTTGGCAACGATAGCCTTGAAGGCTTCGGGGTTGTTAACGGCGAGGTCAGCAAGCACCTTACGGTTAATCTGGATATCTGCCTTGTGAAGGCCACCTACGAGCTGAGAGTAGCTCATTCCCTCAAGGCGTGCGGCAGCATTGATACGCTGAATCCAGAGTGCACGGAAGTTACGCTTTTTCTTGCGACGGTCTGCAAAAGCATAGGTCAAACCTTTCTCCCAAGTATTCTTGGCAACGGTCCAGACGTTTTTGCGGGCACCGAAGTAGCCGCGTGTTAACTTAAGAATCTTCTTCCTTCTTGCTCTTGAAGCAACATGATTTACTGATCTTGGCATAGTTTTTCTTGTTTTTGAATGTCAGCGCCGTCTTTTACGGACTTAGTAGCTAATCATTCGGTTAATAGACTTTTTTTACTTACTCGTAGGCGAAGATTTAACGGAGGTTAAGCAGTTCGCGCACCTGCTTGAGGTTAGTGCGGTCAACTATTGCTACATGATCCAGATTTCTCTTCTGCTTCTTTGTCTTCTTCGTGAGAATGTGACTGTGGTAAGCATGATTTCTTTTTACTTTTCCTGTTCCGGTAAGAGTAAATCTCTTTTTGGCACCGGAGTTAGTCTTAACTTTTGGCATTGTTTTTGTTGTTTAGTTAGTTAATTATTATTGGCGGCAGCGTGAAATCAATACACTACACGCGCTATTTCCTTATTCTATCTTACGGCTCTGCTATTCTTTAATCGTCAAAGTTTTCACCCTCCACTTTGGGGCCGGTATATTCCTTGCGGGCCTTATGCTCGGGCTTGAGAGTCGATTGGTTTTTCTTTGTAGGAGCGTCCTCGGTAAGCGCAACCTTCTTGGTTGAAGAGGGCATCTTCTTCGGAGCCAGGAACATAATCATTCGCTTGCCAAGCAGCGACGGCATCTGCTCCACTTTGCCCACATCCTCAAGGTCGTTGGCAAACCTCAGCAACAGCACCTCTCCCTGCTCCTTGAACACTATCGAGCGACCGCGGAAGAACACATAGGCTTTCACCTTGTTGCCTGCCTCCAGGAACTCCTTGGCGTGCTTGAGCTTGAAGTCGTAGTCGTGCTCATCAGTCTGCGGTCCGAAACGAATCTCCTTCACGCTAATCTTCACCTGGCGAGCCTTCATTTCCTTCTGCTTCTTCTTTTGCTGGTAGAGGAACTTGGAATACTCAATCACGCGACAAACGGGGGGAGTGGCTGTGGGGGAAATCTCGACCAAATCCTGATCCATGCTGCGAGCCAGGCTTATGGCTTCGTTCACCGGCATCACTGTCGATTCAATATTGTCGCCTACCACGCGCACCTCACGAGCCCTTATCTGCTCGTTAATTCGATACTGTTGCTTTTTGTCGTTCTTCAAGACTTTTTAGTTTATATTCAATTTGGGGGTGCAAAGTTAATCAATTTCCATTAACTCAGCAACTTCTTCGTTGATTTTTTTCACAAAATCTGCAATTTGCATCGTTCCTTGGTCCTGTGCACCCTGTTTTCTGACAGCTACAGTGCCATCGGCAGCCTCTTTCTCACCAACTACAAGCAGGTAAGGAATATGCTTCACCTCGTTGTCGCGTATCTTGCGACCGATCTTCTCATTGCGCAAATCAATAGCTGCTCTTACACCGCCCTTCTCCAAGGCATCAGCCACTTTGTGAGCATAGTCGTTATACTTCTCGGAGATAGGCAGAATTGCCACCTGAGTCGGAGTAAGCCATAGCGGGAAGTGGCCACAGGTATGCTCAATCAGCACGGCCACGAAGCGCTCCATCGAGCCAAACGGTGCACGGTGGATCATCACCGGACGATGCTCCTGTCCATCAGCTCCGATATACTTCAGTTCAAAACGCTCCGGCAGATTGTAGTCCACCTGGATAGTGCCCAGCTGCCAACGACGGCCAATAGCATCGCGAACCATGAAGTCGAGCTTCGGACCATAGAAAGCGGCCTCGTCATATTCTACCACAGCATTGATACCTTTCTCCTTGCAAGCCTCGATGATGGCAGCCTCGGCCTTCTCCCAGTTCTCTTCAGAGCCGATATACTTGGAGTGGTCGGTCTTGTGGCGCAGCGATATCTGAGCCTCATAGTTGTCGAACTTCAGAGTCTTGAAGATGATAAGGATAATGTCCATCACGCGGAGGAACTCCTCCTTCACTTGATCGGGACGGCAGAAGATGTGTGCATCGTCCTGAGTGAATGAGCGAACGCGGGTTAGTCCGTGCAGCTCACCACTCTGCTCATAGCGATATACGGTGCCGAACTCAGCCAGCCTCACGGGCAGGTCGCGGTAAGAGCGGGGCTTGTTGGCATATATCTCGCAGTGGTGAGGGCAGTTCATCGGCTTGAGCATATACTCTTCACCCTCGTCGGGAGTGTGGATAGGCTGGAACGAGTCCTTGCCATATTTGGCATAGTGACCCGAAGTGATATAGAGCTGCTTGTTGCCGATATGCGGAGTGATAACCTGCTCATAGCCAAACTTGGCCTGAATCTTCTTGAGGAAAGTCTCAAGACGCAGACGGAGGTCGGTTCCCTTGGGCAGCCAGATTGGCAAACCCTTGCCTACCCTCTCGCTGAACATGAAGAGCTCCATTTCCTTGCCTATCTTGCGGTGGTCGCGCTTCTTGGCTTCCTCCAGCATCAGCAAGTATTCATCGAGCATCTTCTTCTTGGGGAAGGAGATACCGTAGATGCGGGTCATCTGCTCGCGGTTGGCATCGCCTCTCCAGAATGCGCCTGCCACACTCATTATCTTCACTGCCTTGATAAGACCGGTGCTCATCAAGTGAGGACCCTTGCAAAGGTCGGTGAAGTTACCCTGGGTGTAGGTGGTGATGCTGCCATCTTCCAAATCTTGGTCGATATGCTCCACCTTGTAAGCCTGGCCGTCGGCGCTGAATTCCTTTATTGCGTCGGCCTTGCCCACCTCGCGGCGAACCACCGGCTCGTCCTTGCGAGCCAGCTCAATCATCTTGGCCTCAATCTTGGGGAAATCGTTCTCGGATATTACGTCACCCTCCTTAGGCATCACATCGTAGAAGAAGCCGTTCTCCACAGCGGGACCGAAGCCGAACTGAATGCCAGGATACAACTCCTTGAGCGCTTCAGCCAGCAGGTGAGCGCTGGTATGCCAGAAAGTGTGCTTGCCTTCTTTGTCTTCAAAACGGAACAAACTTATTGTGGCGTCCTCTGTAATAGGACGATTCAACTCGGTGGTAACATCATTTACTGCGCAACTTACAACGTTGCGGGCAAGGGCCGGCGAAATGCTCTCGGCTATCTGCAAGCCGGTAACGCCGCTCTCATACTCTCTGATAGAGCCATCGGGGAAAGTAATCTTAATCATACTATACATTATTTATAGTTTGTTCGCGCAAAATTACAAACAAAAACCAATAATCAGACATTTTTTACCTCCAAATCACACAAACTCTGCAAATAAACGCCCATTGTTGAATGTCCAATGCTCAATTTTCAGTAATTTTGCAACCGACATGGACAATTATCGTACAATAGCATCACCCGCACAGGCCAAGATAGTAGTCAAGAAAAGCACCTTCCTTGGCTTCATTCATCCCGTCAGCAACGAGCTTGAGGCGCAGGAACTCATACGCTCATACCGCAAGCAATATTATGATGCCCGTCATGTGTGCTACGCTTACCGCACAGAGAATATCGAAAAATTCTCCGACAACGGCGAGCCTTCCGGCACCGCAGGCCGTCCCATGCTTTCGGTGTTGGCTAATGCCGACATCAACAATGCGCTGATGATTGTGGTTCGCTATTTCGGCGGTATCTTGCTGGGCACTCCCGGACTCATCGCAGCCTATCGTGAAGCTTCGACCAGTGCGCTACAGGCGGCCACAGTAGTGGAGCGGACCCGCGAACAGCAGGCCGTCATCGAGTTCGACTACTCCGCGATGAACAGTGTGATGAAAATGCTCAAGGAGCGGTCTATCCGCGTAGTTTCCCAGCAGACCGACATGCGCTGCACACTCACCATCTCCGCTCCTGTCAGCGTGATGGAAACTGCCCTGCCCCAGCTAGCAAAGATTACTTCGGTTACCCTTTCTTAGCTTTTTTCTTAACTTTCTTGAGTTTTTTGAGAGCCGCTTTGCCGGCTTTCTCACCCTGCCCAATCATGTAGTCAACCTTGGCGAAGCTCGTCACCGAGCAGTTGTCCAGCCGCGGATTGATATACACATCAGCATCCTTCACATTCTGATTGTATTTCTCGCGGTCAGGACGCTTCAGCAGCCAGTTTACCCACGGCACACGCTCCAGCAGTTTTGTGACATAGCTCTTATTGAGCAACTCCGAGCCTACCTGCGAATCATCGTGCTTGTTCTGAGTAAGGTCAACAGCTATCACTATGTCCGCTCCCATGTTGCGAGCCACATCAACCGGCAGATTGTTCAGCACTCCACCGTCGGCCAAGAGCATTCCATCCTTCTGCACAGGGCGAAACACCAGCGGAATCGCCATGCTCGCTCTCATCGTCATCGGCAGGTCGCCCTGACGAATCACCACTTCGTCCATCGCTTTCAAATCTACGGCCACTGCCCGGAACGGCACTCGCAAGCTGTCGAACGACGACTGCATGCACTCTCCCCGAGCGCTCACCATCTTATTCAGAAAGCCCACGATGCTGTCGCCCTTCACGATACCGTAGTCCTTCAGCATCGATTTGAAGTCGAGCAGGCCGGTAATCTTCTGTAAAGCTGACTTGGGCGACTCGGCAACCTCGTTGAGCAGGCTCTCCACGCTCACTCCGTCGGTAAAAAGGTCAATCCACTCCTGCGAACGGAATAGTCGGTCCATCTCATCCGCAGAATAGCCCATGCAGTAGAGACCGCCCACAACCGAACCGATACTCGTGCCAACGACCATATCTATCGGCACTCCAGAACGCTCGATATACTTCAGCACTCCTACCTCGGCAGCACCTTTCGCGCCGCCACCGCCAAGCACAAGCGCCACCTTCTTGCGGCCGCTCATCGGCAGAGCCGCCATCACACACATCAGGATTATCAACAGTCTTTTCATGCTGCAAAGGTACACCTTATTATTTATATGGAGCACAAGAACAATGAAAAAAATATCGTGCAGCCTGTTATTAAAAGCCTGGAGACATGAAATAAGTATGACCTCAAAAAACTTAAGAACGTTCTCAATAAATTTTTATGGCCATCAAAATCCATTTGAATGCCCTTTCAATTCTATTTGAAAGGCCTTTCAATTCCATTTCTAAGGGCACAGAAATTTTCTCCGCACGTTCTTTCTTGCCGTAAGATCGTGGTTAATCCATTTCTTCACGTACTTAAATTAATCGGGAACGGGTTAAACCAGCCGGAGATTACTATCCTTCAAAATGATTTAATTCTAAATCTGACTCTACTCTTCGTCGTCCCAGATGCTGCCGCCCCAACTCTTGGATTCGGCTACGGCTTGGTTGCCGGGTGCTTCGCTAAGGTCAACGTTCACCGATTGAAGGGGACTCGCCATTATCATTTTGCTTGTGCCTACCTGCACAGCCTCTGCTGCAGGAGCAATATATCTTTTCTTGTCCATGACTGTCATCTTTTACTTTACCAATACCTTCTTGCCTTTCTGGATATAGATGCCCTTAGTGGGATTCTTCACCTTGCGACCGCTCAGGTCGTACCAAGCCCCCTCCGTCTCCCCCATGGGGGAGTGACTCGTCCCCCCTTGGGGGGATAAGAGGGGGGCTATTCCCGTCGGGTCGTCGTCCCAGACGAGGGCGAGACTCTCGTATTCGTTGCTGCCTGCACCCAAATTCAGTCGCAGATATGCGCGGTTGGCAGGCATCTTCACGTCAGGGTCACTGCTGTCTGCAATCTTGACGAACTTGCCGCCGCTCATCATGAAGTTGGTGTAGCCGTCGCTCGTCTGGTCAACGTGCGTTGCCTCCGTCACAGCCACCAGCGCATTGTCCGTAATGTCGGCGGGTGCCTCGTTCGTTCCGGTTAGCGTATATGTCTCGCCGGGCGTGCCTTTCAGCAGCACACCAGTATTGGCGGCCACTGGTCCCTCAATGGCCACAGCAGAGACAGTGCCCTCGCTGTAATTCTTGCAGTAGTAGGCATCCAAGCCATCGGGCAAAGCAAAGTTCGCCTTCGCGCTGAATGTTCCCAAGCCCGATGAAGGTACCTTATACTTTCCTGCAAACAGCGCCAGCATCGGCTGGTTCGTCAGCGGGTCTTGTACCCAGACTTCTTCCTCGCGACCTGCCTGCAGAGCTGTGGCGATGGTGCCGTCGGCAAGTTGTGCCGCTGTGGCCTGTGTGCCTTGGGCGTACTGCCAAGCTGTCTTATAATAGCAATTTGTTATAGTGTAAGGGTCACCTTGTACACCTGTTCTCGCGAAGGTACCTGTGGAACCATTGGGATTATCACAAGTGCCTAAATTCAAGCAATTCGTAAATGCTGCAGAATTGTTATAGCCGTCGCTACCATGTACATGTGACATTAAACTACCACTGTAAGAACCTTGACCTATATATCCGCTAAACATGCAATCCTCCAGCAGAATTGTTTTACCTTGTACCGCTGCGTTATCACAATAGCACGCAATGCCGGCGGTTGTACCAATTAATGCTTTTACATCGGCAGAAACCCAACATTTTTTTATGGTCAGGTTACCTGTAATTGCTGCAACTATGCCCCCGGCTCCTATATTTTGTTGTATGATACTTCCATCTATATGGAGATTCTGAATGGTAGCATCGCCTACACAAGTGAAAGGAGCAACACCAGTAATATCATCGCGCATGTTGAAATTAACCGTGAGTGTGTGTCCTTGCCCGTCGAAGATACCTTGATACGGTATAGTTGCCGTTCCTATCATCGTCTGGTCATCGCCCAGGTCAATGTCTGCCGTCATGCGGGCGTTGGCATTAGTCGTTCCGCCGTTGACGAGGGCTGCAAAGTCTATCCAAGCCCATTCGCTGCCTAAGAGATAATAATCTTCTGCATCTTGCTCTAAGCCAGTATAGGCGAGATCGGGGTCATTGGTATAGCCGCCGTTCACGCTCTTATACACGCGGTAATTCTCGTCGCTGGTAAGCACAGGCTCAGCATCTATGCCTATGCGCTGTCCCCAGACAAGGTCTTCACGGTTATTTTGTAGCTTGTAGGCTGTAGTGCCATCAGAGAGTTGTCCATCGGTAACTTGCATTGCGGCAGGAATGCTAGCAGGAAATTGCTTTACATAGCAGTTGGTATGGCTTCCTTGCCAGTCGCAACCACCATACGTAAAACTACCAGTAGATAGACAATTGGTTACGGTTGCTGATCCACTATCAATGTAACCGACAAAGCAGCCATTGTGCGATTGGCTTGAAGTTACACTACCAGTGAATAAACAATCGATAATACTAACACTGCCATTTTTCACACAACCAACGATTCCTGCACTACAATTCCAACTCTGTCCGTTTGCTGTAATGGTTGTTGATACCCAAACATTTTGTATCACATTTCCGTTTCCACCGGTAGCAGAGGCGACTCCTGCTCCACAAGCTAATGGAGAAACCATTGTGCCATCAATATGCAGATTTTTAATAGTGGCTCCTTCTATGGAAGAGAATGGCGAAGCAGAATTACTACCAGTTGCGTTATATGCGACAGTCAAAGTATGACCTTGCCCATCAAATATGCCTTGGTAGTGTGTGCCAGATCCTAAAGAATGTGCTGTAGTACTAACTGTAGTGGAACCTATCACAGTCTGGTCATCACCCAAGTCTATGTCCGCCGTCATGCGGGCATTAGCATTAGTGGTTCCTCCATTTACGATTTCGGCGAATTGAATCCAATTAATTTTCGTCGAAAGAAGATAATATCCCTCATCATCTTGAGACAAATCGTCAGGAATTAAATAACTCGGTATTGTTGGTGTCTTATTCCAACCAATTCCACCTTGAAGACCGACGGGGGTGTCGTCCGTTCCCACATAAGTATCTTTTACGGCAAAGCTCTTACTCTCACTGTATGTACCATCTTCACCTTCTGCCACATAAATATCGCCATTATTTAGTCCCATCCAACAATTGTCAGTAGAGCCACTAACAGAAGATTGGTTAAAGATACATTTTGTTGCAGAAGAACCATTTGAAATGTTTTTGTATATGATGCAGTTATTGAAAGATGTAGCAGCAGAATAGTCCTGATACCAATTGTTATGTATAAGGCTATTGTTTACGATGATATTACTTCCGTCTGCAAAATTGAACAGATTGCCTTCGATGTAACAGTTGTCAACTTGCATGGTTGTAGTATATGAGTTTGGATATGTGCGGACATCACGGTCGAACTTACAGTTTTGCAGTTTGACATTGGTGGAACGCTGATAGAAAAACACTCCTCCAGAATGACATTTGTTGACGGTAAAATCATCGACGATAGCTGTTGTCCCTATATTGGTCAATATATTAATATCATCTTGGATAAAAAGACCCTATAAATGGATGCCGTCAAGTGCTCCTTCGGACATAAGCTTATATTCTATTTTACCACTTATATATGTCCTTTCGCCACCAATAGCGGTTGTGTTCTCAAAACCTTGCCCGTAGATTGACACAGATTTCGTAATATTTCCTGGATTATTAAAGTTACCGCTAGATAGAATAATAATATCGCCTTTACTGGCAGCTGCAGAAATAGCAGAGCTTAAAGAAGATGCTCCTGTGAACGTTTTAATCAAATATCCATCCCTAATGAGTTGAGCAGTCTGCGCCCATGTTCCTGTTGTCATTCCGCAAACGAGGAGCAAAAATGTAAAAAGTCTTTTGATTTTGTTCATGGTGTTATATTTTATATTGATGATTTGTGATAAAAGCATAGAACCTCCCCCGCATTTCTGCGAGGGAAGTCCAACCTTATATTATATATGGTAACAAGCCCACATCATCAAGGAG
>JAFZXF010000099.1 GCA_017616915.1 Bacteroidaceae bacterium | reverse complement strand
GGTTTTTCAGGTTTGGAACAAACCGATGTTTTTGCCCATGACAGTATGTAAGGTCTCTGCAGGAGACTAAGGTGTGAGGTAGGTATTTTTATTTGTAAGTCTTGCTTATAAGTAAAAATGGCGGCCTCGCATCTTAAAAGTGTCAGCACTTCATACTGGCATGGGTGTTTTTGATGTTTTTGTTATTATCTCCCCAAACTGGACTTAGATCTAAAGCCGGTCCGTGACCGGTCAACTTTAAACTTTAAACATAAACTTCCACTTCCATTTCGCAGAACCCGTTGCGCTGCTTGAGCGGATAAATCACGTACCGGGTTTCGTAGTCGCCCTGTCCGTAGGGAGTCTCGATGTATAGGTATTTGATGCCGTCCACCTTCTTGGGGTGGATGTAGTAAGTCTTGCCCTCAAACTCGAAGGGCTTCGTCTTTGCTGTGGCGGCGATGAAGCTCTTGGCGTCCTGTAGGCTGGCGAAGGCCAGAATGCCCCTCGTCGAGGTGTCGAGAATCATCTTGAAGTAGAACCCGTGGGGCGATGTCGGCTTCAGCTGGTAGCCCAGCACCTCCTTGCTCACTTTTTGCACGTCTTTGCCGTACACCGTCTCGAGGCACTCCACGTCACCGTCGTCATACGAGTCCTCGTAGGTCAGGGTCACCCCGTTCTCCTCCGCTCTTCCGTAGTCGTCGTTGTGTTCCAGCAGCACCAGCAGGTTCTTCACCGTGAAGTCCAGCGAGTAGTGTTCCTCCTCTGCCACCGCCGTGGTGTCCAGTCCTTTCGTAGCCGTCGAGTCAGCCCCGCTGACGGTGATGCCGTTACCCTTCTTTGCGTCGGGCAGACATGCCGTGCAGAGAGCCGCACTCATCACGCCCAAGATTATCATTATTCGTCTCATACCTCGTTTTTTGAATTTGCGTGCAAAGATACGAATTATTTCTGAATACGCTCCAAGTTTTTTCGCATATTTTTTTAATCTGCACTTAACAAAAACGAGAACGAATTGATTTTAATAAAAACGTTTTTCTCTGACCACGAATCTCTCAAATCAACACGGATAGTTCGACAAGCTCACCACAAGTAAACAAAAACCACAAAAACCCCATGCCAGTATGAAGGGCTTGCAGCCCTTATAAGATGCAAGGCCGCTATTTTTACTTATAAGCCGGGCTTACAGATAAAAATACCCACCTCCCATCTTAGTCTCCCAAAGAGACTTCACATACTGTCATGGCAAAAACATCGGTTTGTTCCAAACCTGAAAAACCAATATATACCGTTGCCGCTGACCATTAGAAAGTAGGGTAAAAATGTTTTTATTGTTTTTGCCTGGCAATGGCATAACCTGACGAAGGAAGGTGTAGGAATTTTAAGGGGAAGTGACATGGAAGTTTACTTATAATGGCGCTTTCACTTAAAGTTCTACAAAAGTCTGTAAAGACTTATGCCATTGACAGGGGTTTTTATGGTTTTTGTTACTGAAAAACACTAAAAAAAGCGGCAGGTGGAATCACTTGTCGCTTTTTGGTCGGAAAGAGGCGACTCGAACGCCCGACCCCTACGTCCCGAACGTAGTGCGCTACCAACTGCGCTACTTTCCGATCTTACGGCCGAGGAACGGTGCCCTCGACTTTCGGGCTGCAAAATTACGCATTTAGTTTGAGAGAGCCAAATTTTCACTCAAAAAAATGCGCGGCCCGATAAAAGTCACTCGTCATAGTCGGGCTGGAAGTTGCGCCCGAGGTCCTGATAAGCACTCGAGAGCATCTCGTTGGTGATGACGAAATCGCGGTTGACCTCGCGATTGGGATCACGCAGCGAATGGGAGAAGAGCCAGTCGTAGGTCTGACCCATATAGAAGATGCGGGCGGGGCGACCGTGATCGACGCCGGGCATACGGGTATAGATGAGGCGCGAGTCGTCGCCGGTGGCTCGGATGGCCTCCACCACCCTATCGCTTGCCGAGACTGGCACACGGTTGTCGGCGGTGCCGTGGACGATCCACAGGGGCAGACGGCTCAGTCCGCTGAGATCCTTGACAGACCCTCCACCACAGAGCGCCATAGCTGCCGCGATGCGGTCGGGATAGGTGGCGGCGAGGTCGATGGTGCCATAGCCGCCGAGGCTCATGCCATAGACATAGATGCGGGTGGTATCGACGTTATAGTGCTTCGACGCCCAGTCGACGATGCGCATTATCTTATGGGGATTCCACGAGCCGCCCGGGTTCTGCGGCGCCATGATATAGCAGTCGATACTGCGACCACGGGCTACGGCATCGATGGCTCCGTAGCGCTTCACCTTGGCGAGGTCGCGACCACAGAGGCTGCGGCCATGCAAGAAGATGAGCAGCGGGTAGTGCATCTCGGACTGCTTACCATTCTCAATGACGGCATTGCCCTCGAAGTCGGCCACCGGAGCAGGAGCGTGGAACCAGAAGTTATAGGCGTCGGGCACGGTGCCAACATGGGCGGTGAAACCCTGCCCATTGACCATTGACCATTGAACATTGACCATTAAGAGGAGTAAGATGAAAAACTTCTTCATATTATTATTATTGAACATTTATTTAAAGTTTAAAGTTTAATGTTTAAAGTTTAAAGTCAGTAGGCGCGATGCGCCAGTTGAAAGACTTAAAGACTTTTGAACTATACACTTGAAAACTGACTATAAACTATACACTATCAACTATACACTTTAAGTTGACTATTTCAAAATTTGACGAGTGCAAAGGTACGGAAAAATCTTGAACATCAGAGTTATTTTTAGAAACATTAAACTTTTTTAGGGGCTTTTTCTTTTCTATGTGGGGATTTTGGCGTATTTTTGCAGCTAAATTACTGACACATCATGGCGACCAGGATAAATCCCTTTTTCGAGCCTTACGGCACACCTCACAACACCACTCCGTTCCCCAAGATTGAGGAGCGCGACTTCGAGCCTGCCCTTGAAGAGGGCATGCGCCGCGAAGACAGCGAGATAGAGGCTATCATCAACAATCCGGAACCGGCGACATTCGCCAACACAGTGCTGGCATTGGAGCACAGCGGCGAACTGCTGAGCCGTGTAGAGACGCTGATGGGCAACCTGCTGAGTGCCTGCACCAGCGACCGTCTGGAGGCTCTGGCGCAGAAGATGGCACCTAAGCTGAGCGAGCACAGCAACCGTATAATGCTCAACGAGAAACTCTTCCGCCGCATCAAAGCCGTGAAAGACAGCAAGCCGGTGCTGGGCGAAGAGGAGCAGACATTATTAAATAAGGTATATGAGGGATTCAAGATGAGGGGCGTGGGCCTGTCGAAGAAGAAAAAACTGCGCCTGATGCAGCTATCCACCGAGGCATCACTCAAGGCCCTGCAGTTCTCACAGAACGTGCTGAAAGACACCAACCGATTCAAACTCCTCATCACCAACCGCGACGAACTGAAGGGCATGCCCGAGCACCAGATGGAGCTGGCACGGAGCGCTGCCCAGGAGAGCGGCAAGGAGGGATGGCTCTTCACCCTGCAAGCCCCGAGTTGGGGACCGCTGCTCACATACTGCGACAACCGCAAGCTGAGGCGCAAGGTGTGGCTGGCACACAACACCCTCTGCATCAAGAACAACAAATACAACAACCTGCAATTGGCACGCGACCTGGTGAACCTCCGCATGGAGAGTGCACAGCTGCTGGGCAACGCCACCTTTGCCCAGCAGGCCCTGAAGCAACGAATGGCAGAGAGGCCCGCAAAGGTGATGAGCTTCCTCAACGAACTGCTCGAAGCCTACAGGCCCACCGCCAAGCGGGAATACGAGGAGCTGAAAGCCTATGCCCGCAAACTGGAAGGCAACAACTTCAGGATGAAGCCCTGGGACACGGCATACTACTCCCACAAGCTGCAGCTGGAGCGCTACAACTTCGACGCCGAGATGCTTAGGCCCTACTTCGAGCTGAGCAACGTGATAAAGGGTGTGTTCGGTCTTGCCACAAGGCTCTACGGCATCACCTTCAAGGAGAACAAAGAGATACCGGTGTACCACGAGGACGTGAAAGCCTACGAGGTGATGGACAAGGACGGCAGCTACCTGGCGGTGCTCTATGCCGACTTCCACCCCCGCAGCAACAAGAAGAGCGGAGCATGGATGACCAGCTATCAGGGACAATGGAAAGAACGGTCAATGGTCAATGGTCAACAGTCAATGGTCAATGTCCGCCCCCACGTTTCGCTGACGATGAACCTCACCAAGCCCACTCCCGACAAGCCGGCATTGCTGACCCTGGGCGAGGTAAGCACCTTCCTCCACGAATTTGGTCACGGCCTGCACGAGATATTCTCGCAATGCCAGTTTGAGAGTCTATCGGGCACCAATGTGTACTGGGACTTCGTGGAACTGCCCTCGCAGTTTATGGAGAACTATGCGCTGGAGAAAGAATTCCTCAACACCTTCGCCTTCCACTACGAGACCGGCGAACTGATTCCCGACGAACTGATAGAGCGAGTGATAGAGAGCCGTCACTACCATGCGGCGATGGCATGCATGAGGCAACTGTCGTTCTGCCTGCTCGACATGGCCTACTACACCCGCACCACCCCGCTGAACAAGGACATAATAGAATATGAACGCGAGGCATGGCGCCCTGCCCTGGTGGCTAAGCCGTCGGGACTGCGGACATGCATGACCACGCAGTTCCAGCATATCATGACAGGAGGCTATGCCGCCGGCTACTACTGCTACAAGTGGGCCGAGGTGCTCGACGCCGATGCCTTCAGCGCCTTCCAGGAGGAGGGTGTGTTTAACACAGAGACGGCAGCCCGCTTCCGCCACGAGATACTGGAGCGCGGCAACACGCAGCCTCCCAAGAAGCTCTACCGCAACTTCAGACGCCGCAACCCGAGCATCAAGGCGATGCTCAGGAGAGATGGGGTAAAGAATTGAAAATTGAGAATTGAGAATTGAAAAGGAGTAAGGAGATATGAACGAAAACAGAAAGCAAGACATACTGGACCACCGCTACCTGCGAATGGCGAAGATATGGGCAGAAAACTCCTACTGCAAACGTCGCCAAGTGGGGGCGCTGCTGGTGAAGGACGGAGCCATTATCAGCGACGGATTCAACGGCACACCATCGGGCTTTGAGAATATTTGCGAAGACGAAAACAACGTGAGCAAGCCCTACGTGCTACATGCCGAGGCAAACGCTATCACCAAGATAGCACGTTCGTCACAAAATAGCGACGGAGCAACGCTCTACGTCACCGCTTCACCCTGCATAGACTGCGCCAAGCTGATCATCCAGTGCGGAATAAGTCGAGTGGTGTATGGCGAGAAATATCGACTGGAAGACGGCCTGCAACTGCTGCGGCGTGCAGGTATTGAGACAAAATACGTAAACATCAACGACAATGAGTCAGAATAAATTCCGCAACTTCACTCCCCTCATCATAGCAGTCAGCCTGGTGATAGGCATCGTGATAGGCTCATTCTATGCCAGCCACTTCCGCAGCAACCGCCTTAGCATCGCCAACTCCACCAACAGCAAGATCAACGACATACTCTTTGCCATCGAAGACCGCTATGTGGACACCGTGGATGTGAACGAACTGGTAGAGAACTCGCTGCCCAAGATACTGTCGGAGCTTGACCCCCACTCCACCTACACCACCGCCAAAGAGGTAGAGGCCGAGATGCAGGAACTGAAAGGCTCGTTCTCTGGTATCGGGGTGATATTCTCAATCATGGGCGACACAGCCCGTATCATCCGGGTGGTGGAAGGCGGTCCGTCGGAAGATGTGGGACTGATGCCTGGCGACCGCATAGTGAAGGTTGACGGCAAAGCGTTTACTGGAGACTTCCTGACCGATGACTACGCGATGAAACATCTACGTGGCCCTATCAACTCGACAGTGAAACTCAGCATTAAGCGCGACGGTCAGAAAGGACTGAAGACGTATGAAGTGGTGAGAGGACCGGTGCCAGTCAAGACCATCGACGTCTATTCAATGCTCAACAAAAACACAGGCTACATAAAGATAAACACCTTCGGCGAGAGAACCTATGAAGAGCTGCTCGTGGCACTAACCGAGCTGCGCAGCCAAGGCAGTCGCAACCTGGTGATAGACCTGCGAGGCAACGGCGGCGGATACATGGATGCCGCGATAAGGATTGCCAACCAGTTCCTGCCCAAAGACCGCATGATAGTATATACCGAAGGGCGCAAGTCGGAGAGAGCCGAATACGAAAGCGACGGACGAGGCGACTACCAGAGCACACCCCTCGTGGTGCTGGTGGACGAGACATCGGCATCTGCTAGCGAGATATTTGCTGCAGCCATACAAGACAACGACCGAGGTATGGTGATAGGCCGGCGCACCTTCGGAAAAGGACTGGTGCAAGAGCCTATACAGTTCCCCGACGGTTCGCTGCTGAAGCTGACCATAGCACGCTACTACAGCCCATCAGGCCGATGCCTGCAGAAGCCGTATGTGAAAGGCGATGACAAGGATTACCAGAACGACCTCTTTACCCGCTACCAGAAGGGAGAGCTGACGACACAGGACAGCATACACCTCAGCGGCAAGCAATACCTCACCCATCTGGGCCGCACCGTATATGGCGGAGGAGGAGTGATGCCCGACATCTTCATAGCTGCCGACACCAGCGATGTGACCTCCTACTACATGGAAGCCACCGCCAGCCGACTGCTGGCAGAATTCTCCTACTTCTTCACCGACAGCCACCGCGAGGCCTTTAAGAAGTATAAGAAATGGGAGGATCTGGTCTCATGGCTCAAGAAGCAAAACATAGTGGACAAGTTTGCATCCTATGCCGACGGCAAGGGCCTGAAACGGCGCAACCTGCTGATACAACGCTCCTTCAAACGGCTGGAAGAGAGTCTGACAAGCTCTATCATTGACTACACATTCGACACCCAGGCCGCAACACTCTATCTGCTCAAGGACGATCCGTGCATCAGCAAAGCCCTTGAATTGATACTTAATAAGCAAACTTTCCCTCAAAAGCCCGAGAAGGAAGAAAAAGTGGCTCACAGCAAAAAAAATAGCAACATTTGTACCCCTTTACTCCGGAAAAATTATTACCTTTGCAGCCGATTTACGCAAAACAACTAAAAACAAGAAACCAAACAACTTAAACAAATGGCAAATAATAAAACGAACACAGCCCCTCAGACTCAGGAAAATGAAGGACTGAAAGCAAAAATCAAGAAGAATCCCATTATCAGCACTATCATTGGTGCCATCGTACTGGCTGCACTCATCTTTATCGGTGTACACCTCTACAACAAACATGTGGATAGCAAGAACGAAGAAGCTGCCACCAAGATTGCTAAAGGACAGGAATACTTCGCCAAGGGTGACTTTGACCAGGCCATCAACGGTGACGATGCAGGCTATCCGGGCTTTGTGAAGATTGCTTCACAATACAGCGGTACCAAGACCGGCAACATTGCCAATCTCTATGCAGGCCTCGCCTACTACTACAAAGCCGACTACGACAAGGCCATCAAGTTCCTTGACGAGTTTGACCCGCAGGATGACTCTTTCATCTCGCCCAATGCAATTGCTGCTCTTGGCAACTGCTATGCAGCCAAAGGCAACACCGCCAAGGCCATCGACCTGCTGAAGGAAGCAGCAGAGCGTGCCGACAACCCCATCATCTCGCCCGCTTATCTTGTACAGGCTGGTGAGCTGCTGGAAAGCCAGGGCAAGCAAGACGAAGCCCTGAAGCTCTACGAGCAGGTAAAGACCAAGTATCCGCAGAGCGGCGAGGCACAGACCATCGAAAAATATATTCAGAAAGCCACGAAGTAATTCTGACTCATATTAAGTCGCAAAGCCACAAAGCAACCCTACCCGGCAAACTTTGAGACTTTGCGACTTCTTGACTTCGCGACTAATAAACACAAAAATATGTCATCTACAACAGACAACCTCACGCTGCAAGATCTGCCTTCGGCCTCCGACATGCGTGTTGGCATAGTGGTTTGCGAATGGAACAATAGCATAACCGACCCGCTACTGGAAGCTACCGTCAACACCCTGAAGCAATACGGAGCCAAGCCGGAGCATATCATGGTGAGAACAGTACCCGGGAGCTTCGAACTAATCTTTGCGGCCAACAAGATGGTTAAGAGCGGCCTTGTGGACGGAGTAATCGCCATAGGCTGCATTATTCGTGGTGACACTCCCCACTTTGACTTCATTGCACAGGGATGCACCAACGGACTGGCACAACTCAACGCCAACGGCAACATACCCGTGGTATTCGGAGTGCTAACCACCAACACCCTTGAACAAGCTCAGGAACGAGCCGGCGGCCGCCTGGGAAACAAAGGCGAAGAATACGCATTGACAGCCATCAAGATGATAGACTATGCCCGTAGCTACGAAAGATAGTAAAAGGCTAAAGACATAGACAACATTTATAAATAACATACAATGAAAAAGATTCTCTTTTCCCTCATCGCCTTTGCAAGCAGTATTGCCATGATGGCTGCTGACAAGGTTGAGACCATCACCTCACCCGATGGTAAGTTGAAAGTAGAGGTAGCCTTTGGCAACGACCTCAAATTCTCCGTTTATGACGGCAGCACCACCCTGCTCAAAGACTCTCGTATCGGCATGACGGTACAGAATGGTCCTAAAGTTGGCGTTAACCCCGTGCTCAAGAAAAGAATTAACGCCGCAATCAACGAACAGATTGCTGCTCCGTTCTACAGAGAGAGCAATGTGGAGAACAACTGCAACGAGATGACCCTGAAGATGGCCGACGGCTTCAGCCTTATCTTCCGAGCCTACAACACCGGCGTAGCCTATCGCTTTGCCTCTGAGAAAAAAGGCGAGATGATTATCGAGAGTGAGCTTGCCGAGTTTAACTTCCCCGAGGACTATGAAGCATGGATTCCCTACGTAAACGAATATAGCGACGGCCCCTACTCCGTATCCTTTGAGAACGTGTATCAGCACATCAAACTGTCAGCTGCCACACAGGTTGCCTTTACCCCGTTGGCCGTTGAATGCCAGAACGCCAAGGTGAGCTTTATGGAGAGCGACCTCGAGTCCTACCCGGGCATCTTCCTGCGCGCCTCCAAAGCTAAGCTAACCGCAGAGTTTGCCCAATACCCCAAGGCACACAAGTTTACTGGCAGACTCAAGAAGCTGGTGGTTACCGAGCGCGAAAACTACATCGCCAAAGTTAACGGAACACGTAGCTTCCCCTGGCGTGTGATGGTAGTAACCCATAAGGACACCGAGATGCCTGTAAACAACCTGGTATATGCCTTAGCATCTCCCAATCGCATCGGCGACACCAAGTGGATTAAGCCTGGCAAACTTACCTGGGACTGGTGGAATGCACTCACCCTGACGGGTATGGACTTCCGTCCCGGGATAAACACCGAGACCTACAAATACTATATCGATTTCGCCTCTAAGCACGGAGTGGAATATATAGCTCTCGACGAAGGCTGGTACTATCCACGCAAGAACGAGAACGACGACAACGAACATGTTGACATCCTGCATACTATAAAGGAGATAGACCTCCCCGAAATAATCAGATATGGAAAAGAGAAGGGCGTAGGCATAGTGCTGTGGGTTGGCTTTAACGTGCTCAGCGAACAACTCGAGGCAGCCTGCAAGCAATATAGCCAGATGGGTATCAAGGGATTCAAAGTTGACTTCCTTGACCGCAACGACCAGACTGCAGTAGAACTGGCATACCATGTGGCCGAAACATGTGCTAAGTATCACCTCTTCCTTGACTATCACGGCATGTATCCGCCTACCGGTTACAATCGCACTTTCCCCAACATCCTCAACGAGGAAGGCGTATGGGGACTTGAACAGGCCAAGTGGGGCAGCAACGACGATGACTTCCCAACCTATTGCGTAACATTCCCCTATCTGCGAATGATGCCTGGCTATGTTGACTACACCCCCGGTGGTATGCGCAACACTACCAAGAACCACTTCGTGGGCGACTACTATTATCCCCAGACTCAAGGAACCCGTTGCCATCAGATAGCTATGTATGTAGTCTTTGACTCCCCGCTCACTATGATGGCCGACTCTCCCACAGCATACGAGAAAGAGGAAGAGAGCGCAAAGTTCATCGCTTCCATTCCTAATCAGTATGAGAAGACCATAGTACTCGCCGGAGAGATTGGAAAATACATCGTCACCGCCCGCAAGGTAGCCGGCAAGCATTGGTGGATAGGCGGCCTGAACAACTGGGAAGCACGCGACGTGGAGATAGACATATCACAACTCTTTGAACCCGGCGACCGCGACACCTACTTTGATGTGACCATCTGGCAAGACGGCAACATGGCCAATCGCGTAGCTACCGACTACAAGGTAATCGAAGGCATACGCTTTGACAAGAACACCAAACGCAAGATTCACCTTGCTCCCGGTGGCGGCTTCGTTATCAAACTACACCGCATAGTAACATAGCGCAGCATAAAAGTCACTATACAATAAAGTCGCAAAGTCTGCCCAATCCTACTTATAAAGGAAAGTGCAAAAACTTTGCGACTTTATTATGTCTGTAAGTTTATTAGGACCAATGCTCCAAGGCCCACTCGATAGCTACGGGAAAATATGCATACTCCAGGCTATGAATACGCTGGGCCAAAGTATGGACTGTGTCGTCCTTATGCACAGGACAATATCCTTGCATGATAGTGCACCCACGATCGAAATGCTCGTCTATCCAATGAACCGTTATACCGCTAACCATATCACCACATGCCAACACATCAGCATGGACACGGTCGCCATACATACCCTTACCGCCATGTTTGGGCAAAAGAGCCGGATGGATATTTAGTACACGTCCTGCAAAGAAATCTATCAGATAGGCAGGCACCAACAGCAGATACCCCGCCAGCACACAGAGATCAACACCATAATCGGTCATCAAATTCTTAACGCGGTCAGCATCTTGCATGTCCTTAGCTGTGACAACTACACAATCCACACCAAGCCGAGCTGCCCGCTCACGGACCTTTGCATCGCTCTTATTAGTTACAACCAGAACTACACGCGCCAAACTGCTGTTTTCAAAATACTTGATAATACGCTCTGCATTCGTACCGTTGCCTGAGGCAAAAATAACTATCTTATGCATGACAATCCTAATTATATTATTATATCTCAGTGATCAAAGAGGTTGCTGATATCCTGCTTAGGAAGGATAGCAATTATAGATTTGCCGTCAGGAGTGTAGCTCGGAGTCTGCGTGGCAAAAAGTTGGTCGATGATTGCTGTCATTTCATTCTGTTCAAGCACCGAAGAGTTGCCCATCTTTTCATTGGCGGGTGCATTCCTGCGTGCAAGAGCAAGTGCAAGATTATGATGAAGTACTGTGACGTCGATTTCCTCAGATGATGATTGATTGGCAGAATCAATCAAATGGGTGATTATTGCAGGTATGTCAACTAGGCCTCTCCCTCCATTACCTATTGGAGTAGAATTGAGGACAGCAGGCACAGCGTTGACAGCATAGCGGGTAGCCGACATGCGGGCAATATCAAAGCCAGCCTTAGTAAGACTCGGCAACAGGGTTTCTAATATGCTGGCCTGGTCAGCATCCAACTCGAGTGTTTCGGGGAAGAGTAACGGCTGAGAAGGACCTTGTGAAGCCAGACTACCCATATAAGTATCATAAAGAATACGCCGACGGGCGCGTATGCTGTCGATAACCATAAGACCCGAATTGGCCGGTGTGAGAATATAGCGGGGCTCCAAGAAAAGAAACTTATTACCCGTTAAGTTGTATAACGGAGCAGGTGAGACATCCTCCTTATCTGCCTCGGTGTCCTTTATTGAATCATATAGATTCTGCCATCCCGCCAGCTGTGCTCGCCCGTCTGAATCTTGCCGCTTCGCATTCTTCTGAGAATCCACGCCATGAGTATCGAAGGGATTGTAATAAGGATTTACATTGGGCTGCGGCTCTTGGGTATCTACGTCTACACGGAAAGAAGGAATATTGATATCAAAGGTATTATCAAAATCAATAGTAGGCATAGACCCGGCTCTGGCCAAAGCGTCCTTTACCGCTACTAACACCAACTGCCAAATGGCACGCTCATCCTGGAATTTTATCTCTGTCTTACTGGGATGGATATTAACATCTATCTGAGTGGGATCGACCGTAAAACAAATGAAATATGGCGGTTGTTTGTCGGACGGAATCAGGCGCTCATATGCCGTAAGTACAGCCTTATTAAAATAAG
Organism: Bacteroidaceae bacterium; assembly: GCA_017616915.1. GTDB lineage: Bacteria > Bacteroidota > Bacteroidia > Bacteroidales > Bacteroidaceae > UBA6382. The sequence continues at coordinate 22,071 of JAFZXF010000099.1, read as the reverse complement.
AATGGCGCATATAGCGTCCGTTAACAAAGAGATATTGGCGTGCGCCACGGTGACGTGCACTTTCGGGAGTACCGACAAATCCCTCTATCTTGACGAGGTCGGTTTCAACTGTGAGGGGTAGTAGCTGGCGGTCAAGGTTTTGTCCAAACAGGGCGAGTATGCGTTGCTTGAATGTTCCACTAGTAAGAGTAAGTGCGAGAGTGTCATCACGATATAACTTGAAAGATATAGCAGGATTGATGAGTGCTACCCGCTCAAACTCTTGAATATTGTTGTTTTGCTCAGTCGTATTGCTCTTTAAGAAGCGCCGACGCGCCGGCACGTTGTAGAACAGGTTGCGCACGGAAAAGTTGGCACCTTGGGGACAAGGTGCAGGTTGCTGATTAGTGAAATGTGCTCCCTCTATAGTGATTGCTGTGCCAATCTCATCGTTGGCAGTACGAGTAACAAGTTCGACTTGAGCCACAGCAGCAATAGAAGCAAGTGCCTCGCCGCGGAATCCCATTGTGTGTAAATTGAAAAGATCCTGTGCTACCGCTATCTTGGATGTGGCATGCCGCTCAAAAGATAGTCGCGCATCAGTTTCACTCATGCCCTTACCGTCATCAATAACCTGAATGCAGCTCTTGCCGGCATCAGTAAGCCGGAGCTCGATATGAGTTGCACCAGCATCAATGGAATTCTCAAGGAGTTCCTTGACGACAGATGCTGGTCGCTGTACGACCTCTCCAGCAGCTATCTGGTTGGCTACGCTATCAGGTAACAGACGTATGATATCAGACATTTGGTCAATGTTTTTTTAGTATTTGGTATGGTACTTCGCGGCGCACTGTGGGCTGAAGTTGCTTGTCAGCCTGCTTACCACGCCATTCGAAAAGGTCATATTTATCACGCGGACGAATATAATCAAACCACGCAAAATTTTCGAGGTACATAAGTTGCGGCGTCACAAAGACTATAGGATAGAGTGTGCCCTCTGCTTCGGCAGTCCATACGTTAGCCACTTTGCGGTCCTGAAAGTAGAGCTTCATCAGGCTTGTCTCTGCATGGTTCATTGTCACTATTATACTATCTTCTTTGTACTTGTCATCAAATTGGTAGTAATTTATCTTCACATTCTGCACCGCATGACTTTCATTAAGTTGTCCCTCATGGAAGTACATATGCATATCCTTGCTGGCTACTTGGTTGTAATGAATACTATCAAGTTGTTCGCAAAGCAATGATTGGTTGATTACCTGAATGCTGTCAATAGTAGAATCATTAGAAAACGTGTGTATCTCTTCCCCGACAATCTGGTTTCTACCATTCCAGACGATGGGATTACCATATAGCGATAGGCGATGCTCGAGGGTATTGAAAGAGAGACTATCAGCTACGCTCTGTACATCGGTACGATATGTGCGGGTATGATAGTATGCATGAATTACACGATAGGTACTGTCAGTCTTGCCATCCGGCAAATCGTTTACCAATGAATCCTCGGCAAGATGATATGTATATATTTTAAGGGTATCGGCATGAAGGAATAAAGTATCCGGCTCCGAGAAATTTTTCATGAGTGTATGGCCATACGCTATACTCTGCCCGGTAGAGTCGTTATAATAACAGTAATCTCCTGTAAGAATTGTGGAATTGTCATCATCGTTGATAACGAAATTGCCAAATCCCTCAGCCACTGCCGAAGCCTTATCGTAGTTGATGGTATCAGCCACGATGCGCCTGTTACCTTCGCGCACTATTGAGCGATTGAAGAGCACCGCCTTGTCGTTAGCCGTATTGAAGTGGCCATTCTCGGTATAAATAGTTGCATTGCCACTGACCACATTAGACTGCCCCGCAGAATGTGCATCTTTGGTTAGGGTGTTATAATGAAGGGTGTCAGTGGTCATCTTATAGTTAGGACTGGTAAGCTCTACATTATAATTGAAGACTGCCTGTCGTGTCAATGCATCATACTGTCCCCAATCCGAGGTAAGAGTAGTAGTCCCGTCAACCAGACGTCCTCCCTCAAAGAAATATCCCATACTATACAAACGGTCATAGTCAAGGGAATCGGTATAAAGCGTTGTCTTACGATGACGTAGCACTACATTGTAGCGAGCCTGGGCCACCTGCGAGTTACCATCATAAAAAATATAGTCGCAGTTAAGTGAGAGCGTGTCGCCCTGCAACAGACGAACGTGGTCAAAAGCTGCGAAAGAGTTGGATGTCTGGAAAAAATTAGCGCTATCACATCGTAGTATTACTCCATCATGATAAAACTCGACGTTGCCCACAAAGATTTGCACTCCAGGCATCTGAACCTCATCATAACTTATGCGGTCAGAATGACGCACCACGATATCACCTCCCTTGGGACGAGGCTTGCTTGGTGTTTTATCCTTGGAAGTAGGAGCTGCAATAGTGAAAGCTGACAATGTTACAGCTATTAGCAACAGAAACGAGAATGACGATATGCGCATTATTGTTTTAACCAGTTATATTTATATCCTGTGCGCTTCCAATCGTCCTTAATGCTTACGTAAGTACTGGCCACTTTGTCCTTAATCCACTGATCCACTATCTCTTCGCTACGCTTAGCATTAACGATATTAGTTAGAATTTGGAAGTCGTCAGTAATGTCTGCCCTATGCTCTGGTATGCGGTTTTTAAGCCTAACTATCGCACAAGTTTTCAATCCACTGCGACTACGCATGGTAAAAGCATCCGACACCTCACCTATATGCATCTTCTCCACGACTATAGCTATGTCTTGATAAGAGCGGTGAAGCTCATCCATGGGGAAGCGCGAGGTCTGAACGCCTTCTTCGTAGTCGGTATATGACATCAGACCATTGTTTAAACGAGTATCTTTATCTTCCGAATAGCGATATACCGCTTGATCGAAGTCGAGGTTTCCCTTGCGTATCTCGTTGGCAATACTGTCCAAGCGATTAAGAGTCTTACGAGTTTCCTCAGCCGAAAGCTCCGGTACTCGTAGGATATGGCGACAATTCACTTTATCTCCCTTACGCTCAATAAGCTGTATGATATGATAGCCGTATTCGGTCTTCACAATTTTAGATACCGTCTTGGGGTCAGTCAGCGCAAAAGCAACGCTTGAGAACTCAGGCACCAGCTCTGCCCTACCCTTGAATCCCAGTTCGCCACCATTCAGCGAACTACCATCCTTTGAAAACATACGGGCGAGCAGGGCAAACGACTCACCCTTATTCACACGGTCGGCATACTCCATCAACTCTCCCTTCACGCGCTCTATTTCATCCTGTGTCACCAAAGGTGTCTCGCTTATTATCTGCACCTCGACCTGTGTAGGAATCACGGGTAGGCTATCGCGGGGGATATCCTTGAAATAGCGGCGCACCTCAGCAGGAGTAACATTAACATTGCCGATAATTTTATTGCGCACCTGCAACATCTTGTATTGGTCTATCATCTGCCGCGTAACCTGTCGGCGAATTTCCTTCATCGTCATGTTGCGGTAGGTCTCCAGACTGCGCTCAGATCCAGCAATATTGATTTGACGACGTATCTCGCTCTCTACATAGCTCTGCACGTCCGCCTCGCTCACCTCTATACTATCAAGCTCTGCCTGGTGCAGAAAAAGTTTCTGTATGGCTAACTCCTCGGGTATGGTGACGTAGGGATCCCCCTCGATGGGTGTCCGTGTCACTTCTGCAGCAATACGCTGCATCTCAATATCTGATTTCAAGATAGGTTCATTACCAACTATCCACACTACCTCGTCAAGCACATTGTCCTGTGCCTGTACAGCCGGCCAGGCTAGAGCACATGAAAATATTAGTATAAGGATATATCTGGTGTTTTTCATTTCCTGCTAATGTTTATTTACGGTAGCAACCACATCCTCGTCCACCGTATAGTCATATCTGCTACGCAATCCCTTAATCCAATCGGCTTCACGCATGGCCTGATAGTCACTGACCACTTGAGCCCTTACATCTATAAGTTCCTTCGGTTGTTTAAGCACCTTGCCTATCACGCCATAATAGGGCAACACCTTGTTTGGCGTCGGCTCTTTACCCGTCTTGAACTTCAAGTAGTCCACCAGTGAATTCTCGCCTCGCTGCCACACTCCAAAGTGTACTCTGACAGCCTTCACGGAATCCTCCGGTAGCTGTTGCTTAAGTAATTCCAAGCCCTCGTCAGCGCTGCAATTCTTCAATATTTTCTTAAGGCGAGCCGCCATTTCCTTGCTCTTAGCACGCCATGTGTAACCACGAAAATGCGGACTGTCCCATTTGTATTTTGACTTATTAGCGTGATAATATGCCTCAAGCCCCGCTTCGTCATGGGCAGCCTTATCCCATACCATACGATTGCTTGCCTCGTATAGTAGCAGACCATCATAATACTCCCCAATAAGATATTGCAACTCCGGTTTCTCTGCAACGGCTTTACGCTGCACCTTTTGCATCACATCCTCGCGAGTCATGGTGCCTCCACTCTCGCTGACCATGCGTTCAATCATGTGCTCAGCAGCATCCTCTCGTAATCCTCTTTTGTTAAGTTGTTCGATAATCTCTTGGCACTTCTCCGCAAAAGGTTCCAGTTGCTTGCGTTGATGCATATATATAATATGGTAACCCGCTGCCGATAGTATTGGTTTGCAGTATTGGCCCGGACGTAATCCCCAGGCCGCATCCCTAAACTCGGGTATCACCTGAGCAGGTCCTATCCAGGGAAGCTCGCCGCCCTCCTGAGCAGTGCTCCCATCCTCCGAATATTTACGAGCCAGCTCAGCAAAGTCTTCAGCGTTCAGAATACCTCCATTAGCTGTCTGGATGGTTTGTATCACCGCGTAGATGGAATCTATGCGCTCCTTCTGCTTATTGACAAAATCAATATTGGAATTCTGCGGCACATACAGGAAAATATGCGACACCTTCACAATATCACTGTCACCCACACTGGTCTTGAGAGTCTCATAGACCACATGAGCGATAGAATCGGCATATAGCGAATCATAGACAAAAGCTTTAAGTTGCATATCCCGATATGTACGGAACTCATTGCGGAACGATGCGAGTGTATCGAGTTGTGCATCCTTCGCCGCCTGCACTTTCAATCGATAGTTAATGAACAGGTCAACGTAATCGCGTATTTCCTGCTCAGTAACTTGCGACGGCGATTCATAATTCTTATTAAGCGAGTACTCGAACTCCGCTCTTGTAACCTGATATCCTGCCACGGTCATCAGCACGGGGTCAATAGGCGTCTGGCTCCACCCTGCCAGGTTAACGAGAGTCGCCAGCATCAATACCGCTACTTGCTTCATTTTGTCAGTTGTTTATGCTTAATCAGGCTGACTATAGTTAGGAGCCTCGCTGGTAATGGTAATATCGTGGGGATGACTTTCCAACACACCAGCATTGGTTATGCGTGTGAACTTAGCATTATGCAGAGCCTCGATTGTCGGAGCGCCACAATATCCCATACCCGAACGCAAGCCGCCCACAAGCTGATAAATAACCTCTTGCACAGTACCCTTATACGGAACACGACCTGCTATGCCCTCAGGAACCAATTTCTTAGCCTCAACTACTCCACTCTGGAAATAGCGGTCTTTGCTGCCGTTCTCCATAGCCTCAAGCGATCCCATACCACGATATGTCTTGAATTTGCGACCGTTAAGGATGATGGTCTCTCCAGGACTCTCCTCGGTACCGGCAACAAGAGAGCCAATCATAACACAGTCACCACCAGCAGCCAGAGCTTTCACCACGTCGCCACTATAGCGCAAACCACCATCTGCGATCATGGGCACTCCGGTTCCCTCAAGTGCCTGAGCCACATCATAGATAGCCGACAGCTGAGGAACACCCACACCGGCTACAACACGAGTAGTACAAATACTACCCGGACCAATGCCAACCTTCACTGAGTCGGCACCTGCTTCAACCAACATTTTGGCTGCCTCTCCAGTGGCTACATTTCCAACCACTATATCTACGCCTGTAAAGCTTGCCTTGGCTTCCTTAACCTTATCAATAACCCCCTTAGAGTGGCCGTGTGCCGTATCTATTACGATAGCATCAGCTCCCGACTTAATAAGAGCCTCCATGCGGTCAAGGGTGTCATTGGTAACACCTACGCCAGCAGCCACACGAAGTCTGCCCTTATCGTCCTTGCAGGCCATAGGTTTGTCTTTTGCCTTGGTGATATCCTTATAAGTAATAAGTCCCACCAGTTTGCCGTCCTTGCCCACTACAGGCAATTTCTCTATCTTATTCTCCTGTAATATTGTCGCTGCACTCTTTAAGTCAGTCTGCTGGTCGGTGAACACGAGGTGTTCACTTGTCATTACCTCGTCAATGAGTTTAGTGGTATCAAGCTCGAATCTCAAGTCACGATTGGTAACAATACCAACCAGCTTGCCACCGTCATCCACCACAGGTATACCACCGATATGATACTCACCCATCAAAGCTAGCGCATCACCAACAGTCTTGCCACGTTGAATGGTAACGGGATCATAAATCATGCCGTTCTCTGCACGCTTTACGATTGCTACTTGACGAGCCTGCTCATCAATAGACATATTCTTATGAATTACACCGATACCTCCTTCGCGGGCAATAGCAATAGCCATCTTTGCCTCAGTAACAGTGTCCATCGCTGCAGAGACAAAAGGAATGTTAAGGCGGATATTACGAGAAAAACGGGTGCCGAGTTCAACATCACGCGGCAAGATCTCAGAATATGCCGGTATCAGCAACACATCATCGTATGTCAGACCATCTGACACTACCTTATCTACAAGAAATGATTTCATATGTTTTATATTTTAAAGTTCTGAGTTTATCAGTTTGCATTGTCCGAGAGATATTTGATGCGCACAAGCCTTATCTCTTCGCGAGTGAAATCATCGCCAAGTTCATCTTTGGCCTTATCGATATCATCGGTCTCGGCTTCGTCAAAGTAATCGTATATCTCACGGATTTTGTCTTCCTCGATGACGGCCTCTACGAAATAGTCAATATTAATCTTTGTACCTGAATATACGATAGAATCGATTTCATCAAGCAGGTCGTCGAAGTCTATACGGTTAGCTTCAGCATAGTCATCGAGATCAACCTTGCGGTCAATATTCTGTATGATATTTATTTTCAATTTCGACTTATTAGGCACCGTGCGGATACGGAAATCTTCCGGTCGCTCAATCTCATTTTCCTCGCAGTGGCGCTTGATTAGCGCAATAAATTCCTTACCGTATTTCTTTACCTTTCCGGCACCCACCCCCGGGATATTGAGAAGTTCCTCGTTGGTTATGGGATAAGTAGTGGCCATCGCCTCAAGGGAGGGATCCTGGAAAATTATGTAAGGCGGTTTTCCTTTTTCCTTAGCGACCCGATTACGCAGGTCTACTAGCATCTCGAATAGCTCCTGATCCAGAGCGCTACTCTCGCCAAATGCATCGGGATCACCGGAGTCGTCATCATCGAAGTCATTATCAATGGTCACGGTAAAATCAACGGGATTCTTGAAGAATTTCTTTCCCTTAGCAGTGACACGCAGCGAACCTTGATTTTCCTTATTCTTATCAAGATATTCAGCCAGAAGTCCCTGTCTAATCACCGACTGCCAGAGAGTACGTTCATCTCCTTCGCCGATACCAAACAACTCAAGGTCATTATGGCGATACTCAAGCACTGCATCGGTCTCTTTACCGAGCAGGATGTCAATAACATGGTCTTCCGAGAAATTTTCTTTTATAATCTGTACGACTTCTATAACATTACAAAGTTGGTCTTTTGCTTCCACTTTTGTCTTAGGATTTTTACAGTTATCACAATTATGGCAATTGGCCTCTTTATACGCTTCACCGAAATAGTGAAGCAATAACTTACGACGGCAGACAGAAGACTCTGCGTATGTTGCAGTCTCCCTAAGCAACTGACGACCGATGTCCTGTTCATTAACCGGCTTGTCTTCCATGAACTTTTCCAGCTTGCGCAAGTCCTTATGGGAATAGAATGCCAGACAATATCCTTCCTTGCCGTCACGCCCAGCACGCCCTGTCTCCTGATAGTAACCTTCAAGGCTCTTAGGTATATCAAAATGTATCACATAGCGCACATCGGGTTTGTCAATACCCATACCGAAAGCGATAGTGGCCACTATCACCTTGATACGCTCCATAAGGAAGTCATCTTGCGTCTTAGAGCGGTCTTGCGCCTCCATACCCGCATGGTAGGCAGCAGCTTTGATCCCATTGGCCTGTAACACCTGTGCCAAGCGCTCCACCTCCCTGCGGCTGAGACAGTAGATTATGCCACTTTTGCGTGGCCGCTCGTTGATGAATTTGATGATATCCTTATCGATATTCTTAGTCTTATGGCGTACCTCGTAATATAGATTGGGACGGTTGAACGAACTTTTGTATTCCGCTGCCTCAAGAATACCCAGATTCTTTTTTATGTCGATGCGCACTTTGTCGGTAGCCGTAGCTGTAAGCGCCACAATCGGTGGACGCTTAGTGGTAGCCTTGAGTATATCACGTAGATGCCCGGCGGTTATGCTCATTGCATCCGTTAAGGGTTTTACAACCTCGTCATCCACCTTATGTGTAAGCAACTCATCCAACTGGTCGACATCAATCAACTTGCTGTCTGTAGGCAGGTATGCCGACATCAGATTATAGAATCGATTCCACAGAGTCTCGTTTACATTCTCTGCATCTTCCGGGTTGGATTTCACCTTCTCCTCGGCTTCCGCACCTGCGTTATTAGCGTCATCATACTCGTCGTACTCATCATCAATATCCTGATCAGCAAACTCCGGGTATATAGACTTGACCATCATCTTGAAGTCATCAAACGTAAAGCTATTGGCCAAAAGGCTGGCTCTCACATTTTTATGAACTTTCATGAATCTGTCAACCACCTCGTATGCGATGCCGCATTTCTTCATGGTGATCATATTAATGGCAGGGCGTATCTCGCGATATTCAAATCTGAAATCGTGTCCCCACTCTGAAATACAGTGCGCCTCGTCAACGGCATAAAACGAGATATTGGCTTTGCTAAAGAACTCGCTATTGCCAGGTTTGGTAAGAGTCTCCGGCGCCACATATAGCATCTTGACTCTCCCTTCCAACACATCATTCTGCACTTCTTGCAGTTCCTGGCGTGAGAGCGTGGAGTTCATAAAATGAGCCAAGCTCTCCTCCTCCACCTGCATACGTAGCGCATCAACCTGATTCTTCATCAGCGCTATAAGAGGTGATATCACTATGGCGGTTCCCTCCATCATGAGTGCAGGCAACTGATAGCATAGCGACTTGCCGCCCCCCGTAGGCATAAGTACAAAGGTGTCGTTACCCTCGAGCACATTTTGGATCACCTTCTCTTGGTCACCTTTAAACTTGTCGAAGCCGAAATAGTGTTTAAGGCACGCGTATATATCCTTCTTGCTACTCATAAAAATATGTTACACTTTCAATCTGCCTAACAAAATTATAACAAGATTTTCAAACCACAGCAATTTTTCGGAAAAAAAATTAAATCTACGCATAAAAAAGTTTGATTAGAGCCTTTTTTGCGTAGATTTTTCAAATTTTAAGCACCAAAATAGCTTTATGTCCTTATGCTGTCAACGACATATTCTCGTCCAGATGTTCTCGGGCATAATCTGCAGTGAGTCGGAAAACCTGTTTGTGTGATGAAGGTATCTCAAACAATGCATCCCTAAGGATATTCTCTACTATCGAGCGCAAGCCGCGTGCTCCCAACTTATATTCTTCCGCCTTATCCACGATGAAGTCTAAGGCTTCGTCGGTAACCTCCATCTTTACGCCGTCCATCTGCATAATCTTCTGATACTGGCGAATGATAGAGTTCTTGGGCTCCATCAGTATGCGGCGCAGCGCAGCCTTATCAAGCGGGTTGAGATATGTCAATACCGGCAATCTACCTATAATCTCAGGTATGAGCCCATACGACTTGAGGTCTTGCGGCATTATATATTTCATGAGGTTGTTCTTGTCAATCCGCATCACATGCTGCACCGAGTTATACCCCACCACATGGGCATTCATCCTTTGGGCTATCTTTCGCTCTATACCATCGAAGGCACCGCCACATATAAACAGGATATTACTGGTATCCATGTGGATATACTCCTGATCGGGGTGCTTGCGTCCACCCTTTGGCGGCACATTTACCACTGATCCCTCAAGCATTTTAAGTAAGCCCTGCTGCACCCCCTCGCCACTCACATCGCGAGTAATCGAAGGGTTGTCGCTCTTGCGAGCAATTTTGTCAATCTCGTCAATAAAGACGATGCCACACTCGGCAGCCTTTTGGTCGTAGTCGGCAGCCTGTAGCAGTCGAGTCAGGATGCTCTCAATATCTTCACCTACATAGCCTGCTTCAGTAAATACAGTAGCATCCACAATAGTGAAAGGCACTCCTATCAGCTTGGCAATGGTTCGGGCTAGTAGGGTCTTGCCCGTACCTGTGGAGCCAGCCATAATAATGTTGCTCTTCTCTATCTCTACATCGTCCGCCTGACTTGTCCTCCCTTGCGATAGGCGTTTATAGTGATTATAAACGGCTACCGATAGACATTTCTTTGCATCGTCCTGTCCTATTACATACTGATCGAGAAAGGCCTTTATCTCTTTCGGCTTGGGAACCTCGGTAAAGTCTGTGGTGTAGGTTGGTCTGCCCTCCATTGTCTTATTGCCGGCATCATTGCACACGATGTCGTAAGCACTACGGGCACAGTCGCCACAGATAAATCCATTAACTCCGGCTATCAGCAACGACACCTGCGAAGCATCACGTCCGCAGAAAGAACAACGGTCTTTCACACTCTTAGCCATGATTACTTAGCGATCTTTTTCTTCTCTAGCACAAGGTCCACCATACCATATTCCTTAGCCTCTTGTGCCGTCATCCAATGGTCGCGGTCAGAGTCGGCGAGTACGGTCTCGTAGTCCTTGTGAGCATGCGTTGCGATAATCTGTGTAAGCTCGCGCTTGAGTTTCTGAATCTCGCGGGCAGTTATCTCTATATCGGAAGCCTGACCTTGCACTCCACCCAGAGGTTGGTGTATCATAATGCGGCTGTGAGGTAAACTGGTACGCTTTCCTTCTGTACCGCTGACTAGCAGTACTGCTGCCATTGAAGCAGCCATCCCGGTACAAATGGTAGCCACAGGACTGGAGATAAATTGCATCGTGTCATATATGCCCAAGCCTGCGCTTACTGATCCTCCAGGACTGTTGATATAGATGGAAATATCTTTCTCCGGGTCAACGGAGTCCAGATAGAGTAATTGTGCCTGCAGGGTATTGGCGGTATAATCGTCAATCTGTGTACCGAGAAAGATGATACGATCCATCATCAGGCGGCTGAACACGTCCATCTGCGTCACATTGAGCTGACGCTCCTCAAGAATGTAGGGATTAAGGTATTGTGTCTGGCTCCTTACCACATCATTAAGCACCATTGAGTTGATGCCCATGTGACCTGTGGCAAATTTCTCAAAATCAGTTTTAATCATACCAGGTAAGAGTTTAAGGGGTTATAAATCTAAGCAAACATTTTATTGAAGTCAGCTATGCTTACAGTCTTTTCTTTCAGCTTCACCACCTTCTTGGCTGCCTCGGTAATAGCGGACTCTACGGCACTGTTGGCAATCTGGTCACGCTGTTTCTCGTCCTTCAGGCGCTCGGCGGCAAACTGCTCCAACTGCTGGTCGGGCAGGTTGATAAGTCCATACTGGGCCATCTGCATCTTTATCAGACGCTTAGCAGCAGCCATCATGCATGCATCATCAACCTTTACGTTAAGACTCTTCATCAGCTCATTGCGCACTAGACTCCAGCGCAGGTCATTGAGATATTCATCGATATGCTCTTCTATCTGCTTGCGACCGTCCTCGGTCTTGGCATTTTGCAGCACCATCTTCTTGAGCAGGTCTTCAGCAAGTTCTACCTTGCCAGCCTTCTTCATTGCAACCTCCTTGAGATCGAGCATAAACTTAAAGTCAGAATCCTCACGATACTGACCCTCTACATCGGCCTTAACGCGTGCCTTGAATTCTTCTTCATTTTTCGGAGTATCCTCGGGATATATCATGCGGAACAGTTCCTCATTGACTTCTCCCAACTCGAAGTGGCTAATCTCGTTAATATGGAAAGTGAATTCACCCTCGTGCTTCACAGCCTCTTCTTTGTCGAGCTTTAACAACGAAGCCATCTCTGCATCGCGACCTTCGTATGCCTTGCGGGGACAGAACACTATATCAGCGCCTTTCTTGGCTCCCTTGAACAGAGCCTTTTGCTTATCGTCAGCGAAGAATCTGGGCATCAGCGTAGCATCGTCAATGCTCACGGGCTCAGGCATAGGTCCTACTTCCTTGAGAGTACCCTTGATAAGGTCTTCCTCGCTGAAAGTGTCTGCATCTACATTATGTCCATTCTGACGACGGAAGCCATCTATCTGCTTCTGAACAGTGTCATCATCTACGTCGATATTGTAGTAGTCCACAGTTGTACGACCATCAAGTTTAACGGAAACTTCGGGGGCGAAAGCGAGGTCAAACTTAAACTCAAAGTCATCCTTGTTAGCCACATCAGCGGGATCGTTGTCCTCGCTGAGCATCGGCTCGCCCAAGACTTTAAGTTTCTCGTTGCTGATATAGTTGTTTACGCTATCAGCCAGCAAGTGCTGCAGTTCTTCAGCCTTAGCCTCGATGCCATAAAGTTTTTGTATCAGACTCATCGGCACCATACCCTTACGGAAACCGGGCATCTGGGCCCTTTGCTTGAGTTTCTTCAATGCGGCAGCGAGCTTATCCTCATAATCTGCCTTCACAATGTTGACAATCAGTTTGCCAGACGCCGCTCCGTCGGCTCTTTCAAGAGAAATGTTCATGTGTATCTTAAATGTTTAATGTTAATGCTTGGATTTAAATAAAGTTACATACTCCAAAAGTGGGTGCAAAATTACGAAAAAAAACGCAAACGCACTGCAAATAAAGGCGGAAAAGTGCTCAATTTCCGACTACTAGCTACCAATTCTTAATTTTCAATTTTCAATTTCTATGCTCTCAATGCGTAGTTTTAGTGTTCCAGCTGGTACCTGCACTTCTACAACCTCCCCCACTTTCTTGTTCAGCAAAGCCTGTGCGATGGGCGATTTGATGGAAATTTTGCCCTCACGAAGATTTGCCTCATGCGGACTGGCGATGGTGTAAGTCATCTTGGAATTGTTATTCAAGTTAGTCATCTCCACTTTGGAAAGAAGTCCCACAGCATCGGACCCAAGTCTTGACATATCAATTACTCGGGTGAACTGCAGCACCCTCTGCTTGAATCGTATCCTGACCAGAATCCTTGCATGTTCGCGCTTCGCCGCATGGTATTCAAAGTTCTCACTCAGGTCACCCTTATCGCGAGCCTCTGCCAGAGCGTCTTTAGCGCGTGGCAGATCCACACTCTTTAATTGTCTGAGTTCCTCTACGAGCTTGTCGTAGCCCTCTTGTGACATATATTCCATTTTCCTTATGTTTTAAAGTGCAAAGGTAATACATTATTTTAATATTACATCATCATTTAATCTCTAAAAAAATAAATCGACAGGAAAAATTGCGCCCAAGTTAGAGAAAAATATTTTCTTAGTTATGTAGGAAAATTTCCCTAACTACACAGCAAAAACATAAAAATGGTGGCATATTTATTGGCGAGACACAAAATGTGGAGCGTTTTATACAAGAGGTTCGGTAATATTTACTAACTTTGCGGCTGAAAAAGACAACAACAAATATACTTTGTGAATTGAGCATTAAAAATTAAAACTTAAAAATAAACAAAATGGAAATCTTTAAACTACTAATGCTTGCGTTGACGGCCACGATGGTCAACGGCCTATGGTCAACAGTCAACGCACAGCCGCAAGAAAGTGACGATGATGCCACCTATTGGTACCGCATCGTCTGCACTATGCCTAACTCAGGTAGCTACGCTATGACCGACTGCAGCAATCTTGACGATGTATGTCAACTGCAGATGCTCGCAACCAACGAGACTGAAGAAAAATCACAGTGGAAAATCGTTAAGCATTCACAAAACCAAGGAGTTGTGCTCATCAACAGAGCAACGGGCAACATGATTGACGCAAAGTCCTTTGAGCTCGACAGTCTAAACGCCACACAACTCACCACAGAGGAACCCCAAAATCCTTTCCATATCGAGAAACTAACGGGCGAAACTCCCAGCTTCAGCATATGGAGCATAGAGAACGATGACAACCAGCGATGCCTCGCAATGATTGACCGCAATGGCGGCCCACTCGCCTATCCCTCATCTGCAACATTCGGCACACCGATTGCATGGCAGTTCACATTAATAGAGGAGGAAATCACAGGACTCAGTTCGCAGCAGGATACGCCGACTTCCATCCGAGTGGCCAACCACCGCATCGCAGTGAAAGGCGCAAAGAGATGGCAACTCTTCAACGCACTGGGTGAAGAGATGCCTCAAACTACCGACCTACCCGCAGGCGCGTACATAGTAAAAATAGGTGCAAAGAAGGTAAAAGTGATGGTTAAATAAGCACAACGGATACTATTATGAAAAAGTCCAGATTACTAATAATATTGTTGGCCTTGATGGTTAATGGCCAATGGTCAATGGTCAATGGTCAAAACTATGTCGTCAGTTCACTACTGACTGGATCGCCACGATTCGACATCCCTGACGCTCCCAAAGGAGTCATCACTATGCCCTTTAAAGGAGGAGAGCGCACAATAGAAATAGCCACTAGCCAAAAGCTCACCGTGAAAAGCGATGCTGAGTGGTGCAGGGCTAAGATAACGGAAGACACGCTGCTCACAGTGACCGTAGATATCAACGAAGGCGATGATGCACGCGAGGCACTACTGAGCATCACCGCCAAAGACATAAAGACACCCCATATTGTGACCGTGAGACAAGAATCGCGACTGAGATTCGCAGTAATATCTGACGTCCACGTGGGTAACAGCATGGGCGTAGGTCCCACCGTGAAAATACCACGCGCACTGAAGAACCTTACCAAGCGGGGCAAACTCGATGCGCTGGCAGTTGTGGGCGACCTCACCAACGGGGGCACCGAGTCGCAGTACAAGCAGTTCACCAAGATGTTTGGCGCTGACACCAACTTCATCAACCCCGTAGGAAAGATGCTCTTCATGATGGGCAACCACGACAACTATGATGGCAACGGAAAGCGCAACTACCAGGCAGGACTAAAGTCGTTTAACATGGGACGAGTGTATCCCTACCATCAGTACGTGAAGATTAAGGGCTATCCGTTTATAACCATCAGCGACTTCGGCTCAGCCAACAACGATATCAACAACCCATCTGCAGCAGAGAAATCCTATCCCCAGGAGTCGCGCGACTCACTTACCAACATGCTGGCGAGGGCCGCACAGGAGGCCCCCGGGAAGCCCATCTTCGTATTCCTGCACGTAGGTCCCAACAACGGATGCTACAGCACATGGGCCGACTTTGAGAACGGCGAAGCGTGGAGTATGGGTATACTCAACCCAATACTCAACAAATATCCGCAAGTGGTGGTATTCTGCGCTCACAGCCACTATCCTATCGGCGACCCGCGAAGCATACATCAGGGCGTTGACCCCAAAAGCACCAGAGAGAACTATTACACAGCCATCAACACAGCCAGCACCACATACTCGGAGATTCACCCAGGAGCAGTGGAAGAAGGCATTCACCCCGCCGGCTATGAAAACGTGACCGAGGGCATGATACTACAGGAGGACGACGAGGGCAACATAGATATATTCCGCTATGACACCTTCCGAGACCTCGAGATTTTACCCAACAAACGATGGAGGCTCGATGCCCCCCACGATGGCTCAAAGTTTAAGTACGCTGACACTCGCGATGCTGCCGACAACGAAACCGCAGGAAAGCCACTGCGCGATGGAAAGCCCGCCCCCGTCTTTGAAGAGGATGCTAAGCCCGAGTTGGAAGTGACATCATATAGTGTGAAGGTCACATTCCCACAAGCTACCGATGATGAGTGCGTATTCCGCTACAACATCCGTGTACTCCAAGGCAAAAAAGTGGTGAAGAGCAACTTCCTATTCTCGCAGTTCTACCTCTACAGCGACATGCCGCAACAACTCAGCTACACCGCAACCGGACTGACGCCCGAAACGGAATACACGCTGGAAGTAGTGGCCTACGACTCGTATGACAACAAGTCCACGCCGCTGAAAACAACCTTCACTACTCTCGAGGATAACGACCCCTCCAACCAAGTGCCCGAGGCAGTAGGAGTATGGACTTTCGACGACCCGAACAACCTGATGGCTGGCACCGGCACCCTGCAGGCAACTACCCACACCCAGAACAACGTGACAGTTCACGCTAACCCCGCCGATGCCAATATCACGGTGGTGGACGGACCGACCGAAGATAACGGCGCCATCAACCTGCCTGTCGGCTCGAGTCTGAAGATGACCTCAGATGCTGCCAGCAAGACCTACACATTTATGTTTGACATCCGCTCGGAAGACCTCACAAGCTACACTCCGTTCTTCTCCAACAGCCTTAACAACAGCAAGGATGGTAGTTTCTTCATTAAAAACGGACAGGTGGGACTCAGCTTCCAGGGACTTGGTTACGGTGGAGCCCTTTATACGGGGCAATGGCATAGGGTGCTCTTTGTAAGCGACAACTGCACAGTGACCACATACATCGATGGTCAGAAGGTTGGACAAAGCACTGGTGGCGGTTCACAAACACCAGAAACACACTGGCAGCTCAACGGCGGTGCATTATTCTTCGCTGACGAGAACGGTGAGGAGAAAGCCATCCAGACCGCCGAAGTGAGATTCTGGAACGTAGCTCTTACCGAGCGCCAAGCCGCCAAGCTCGGTGCCGTGAAAACAGACCAGCCGATTGAGCCTGTCGAAGTACCCGATGCAACCGGCACTTGGACATTCGACGACACAAACGACCTGCTTGCCGGCAGCGGGATGAAAGCTATGCAGGAAATGCTCTTCAGCGATGACGCCACACTCCCCGTCACCGATCCCTCAGAGACTAAAATCAAGATAGTAGAAGGACCGAAGACCGGCAACGGCGCAATAGAAGTGCCTGTGCACACCGGACTCATGATGGAGGGCGACCCAAGCGATACCAAGACCTACACTTGGATGATGGACATCAGACTTGACCAGACAGGCGGATATACCGCCCTCTTCCAGAACGACATCACCAATGATAAGGATGGCAGCTTGTTTATCAACAACGGCAAGATGGGCCTCAACGGCTCGCACGGACTGGGTTACAATGGCAGCATCATCGCCCAACAGTGGCACAGACTCGTCTTTGTAGTGAACCAAGGAATCGGCACCGCATATATCGACGGAGAGAGAGTAGGCCAAAGCTCACAGCCCTGTCCCGAGCATTGGGAGATGAACGGCGGCGCATTGCTCTTCTTCCTTGACAACGATGGCGAGGAACACATTGTAAAAACAAGTGAAATACGATTCTGGGATGCTGCCCTTACGCCAGCACAAGTGAAAGCGTTGGGAGAAGTGGAAACAGACGAAGAATAAAAGCTACTGAGTTCCAATAATAAAAATGGTTGCCAAATGCATGGCAACCATTTTTTGTTAGTTTCACCTTGTTTATTAATACTCTTCCTGATCGTTGGGGAAAGCTACGTTCTTCACGTCAATGATATACTGCCCGACGGCATCGGTGATAATACGACTGAGGTCAGCATAGCGACGAAGGAATTTGGGAGAGAAACCGCGGTCCATGCCGAGCATATCCTGAAGCACCAACACCTGACCGTCAACTCCGTGTCCGGCACCAATACCTATAACGGGGATGCTGAGCTCGCTGGCCACCTGAGTCGCCAACTTTGCCGGCACCTTCTCAATAACGATAGCACAGCAGCCAGCTTCCTCCAGCAGATGAGCATCACTTATGAGTTTGCGTGCTTCCTCCTCATCCTGTGCCCGGACGGCAAAGGTGCCGTACTTATTGATGCTCTGGGGGCGAAGTCCAAGGTGACCCATGATGGGGATGCCAACATCCAGAATCTTCTTAACGGTGTCAATAATCTCCGCGCCACCCTCCAGTTTGAGACAGTCGCAGCCAGTCTCCTTCATGATGCGGATGGCATTCATGGCTCCCTCTGTAGGATTGACCTGATATGAGCCGAAAGGCATATCGCAGACCACCAAAGCACGACTGGTGGCACGAACCACCGCTTTAGCATGGTATATCATTTGGTCCACGGTGATGGGCAATGTGGTGGAGTTGCCGGCAATCACATTGCTGGCGGAGTCACCAACAAGAATCACGTCGATACCTGCCTCGTCAACCAATTTCGCAAGGGTGAAGTCGTAGGAGGTGAGCATGGCTATCTTCTTGCCCTGCTTCTTAAGTTCTTTGAGGCGCAGGGTGGTTACCTTGCGGGTGTCATCAACTAAATACTTGGACATATTACTGTTCTTTTACTACCTTATTATATTTATTAAAGAGATTACGGGCTGTACGGGAGAAGACGTCACGCATGCTCCGCTCCTTGATATTGAGAAGTGAATCGGGCACATCTATGGGATATACGCGATGGGTACGGTGCCCACTGACTGCAGGCCGACTAGTCCATATCAACGAGTAGGAGGCATCATTCACCGCCGTCTTTTGTTGTTTCTTTGTCAACTTCAGCGTTACCATAAGTCCGCCGTAGGTGGTGCCCTTAGTCATATTGCTAATGAAGTTACCTAGACTCCACACCACCAGATGAGAAGAATCACGCAACTCGATGGGCTGCACCACATGGGGATGACTGCCGATAACGTGGTCTACTCCGTGTGAGAGTAGCCATTCGGCCTGCCATCGTTGGGTATTGGAGGGAGTCAGCGAATACTCTATGCCCCAGTGCATAAAGGCAATGATAACATCGGGATTCATGGCCTTTGCACGCTCTATATCCTGCTTAATCTGGACGGTATCAATCAGATTAACCACATAGGGCTGAGGTACTGGTAATCCGTTTGTGGCATAAGTGTAAGCCAGCAGGGCGAGGCGGAAGCCATTCTTCTCCACCATCAGAGGATAACGACCGGCACGATCGTCAGCATTACGGTAAGTGCCAAGCGAAGGAATCCCTAACGAGTCGAGCACCTGGAGAGTGCGCCCCAGTCCACGACTCCCTGTATCACAACAATGGTTGTTAGTGGTGGTCAGCACATCGAAGCCCGCATCCTGAATAGCCTTGGCATACTCGTCGGGAGCGCTGAAACGAGGGAATCCGGCATAAGGCTTACCACCCAGCGTTACCTCGAGGTTAGCAATGGCTATATCGGCAGCCTCCACTTGATCCTTAACGAAAGCGAAGCAGTCACTGTAGTCGAAACCACCAGCCACAGCAGCGGTGCGAATCTGATTGTCATGCTGCATCATGTCGCCTGCAAAAAGTATAGTCAGTGAGTCAGTAGCATTGTCATCCACAATGCCCGAATCTGCATTCGGATACATATCAGAACTTGAGCTGCTACCGCCTTTGGCGGAACACGATGGCAGTATCGCCACAGATAAGAATAAAAGAATTAGTTTACGCATCTGATTTCGCTTTTGGGCTGCAAAAGTGGGCAAATATTTTGATATGGGCAAATTTTTGCCTACCTTATTATATTATATGGGATTATTTTGCTAACTTTGCGCCACAAATCATAAAATAATAAGACTTCAAACCATGGTAACAATCAATTCCTACGACGAATTTGCCCAGTTTTTGGGAAAGAACATCGGTGTGAGCGACTATGTAGAGCTTAACCAAGAACGTATTAACACCTTCGCCGACGCCACTCTCGATCACCAGTGGATACACGTAGATACCGAGAGAGCAAAGACCGAGTCCCCCTTCAAGAGCACCATCGCTCACGGCTATCTGACTCTCTCCATGCTGCCCTACCTCTGGAATCAGATCATCAAGGTCAACAACCTCAAGATGATGATCAACTACGGCATCGACAAGATGAAGTTCGGGCAGGCTGTGCTCAGCGGACAGCGAATACGACTCGTGGCCGATCTGTACAACATACAGAACCTGCGCGGCGTATGCAAGGCCGAGATAAAGTTCGCACTCGAGATTGAGGGCGAGAAGAAAAAAGCACTCGAGGGCATAGCCATCTTCCTCTACTACTTCAACTAGACTATCAAGCACACAATGGAACAGCAAGTAATAATCACCCACCCCGAAGTCACAGAAACACGACCCGTGTCGCTGGAATGCGATGTGGTGAGATTCCAGAACAACAAGGAGAAATGGGTAGCATTCGTGGGACTGCTCAACGGCTATCCCTATGAGATATTCACCGGACTCCAGGACGATGACGAGGGAATAGTACTGCCCAAATCCGTCACTAAAGGACGCATCATTAAAGCCGTAAACGAAGACGGCAGCAAACGCTACGACTTCCAGTTTGAGAACAAGCGCGGCTACAAGACCACCGTAGAGGGACTGAGCGAGAGATTCAATAAGGAATATTGGAACTATGCCAAGCTCATCTCCGGAGTGTTACGCTACCGCATGCCGCTGGAGAGAATCGTGAGACTGGTAAGCCAGCTGCAGCTCGACGACGAGAGCATCAACAACTGGAAGAACGGAGTGGAGCGCGCCCTGAAGAAATATATCAAGGACGGCACTCCTGCCACAGGCCAGAAGTGCCCCAACTGCCAGCAGGAAACGATGGTATATCAAGACGGCAACCTCATCTGCACCAACTGCGGAGCAACAATCAAGACTTAGTTACATACTCCCATGTACGATATCACCAAGCGGCGCAGCATACGCAAATACTCCGACAGAGAGGTCAGCAACCAATTGCTACACAGCCTGTTGCAGAGAGCCGAGCAGACCCAGACGATGGGTAATCTGCAGCTCTACAGCGTGATTGTCACACGGAGCGACGAGAAGAAGAAGGAGCTGGCTCCCGCCCACTTCTGCCAGCCGATGGTGGAGGGCGCACGGGTAGTGTTGACCTTCTGTGCCGACTATAACCGATGCACCGAGTGGTGTCTCAACCGCAAGGCACATCCCGGCTACGACAATCTCCTCTCATTCCTCAATGCCGCTACCGATGCCCTACTCTACTGCCAGACCTTCTGCCACCTTGCCGAAGAAGCAGGCCTGGGGCTTTGCTTTCTGGGAACCACCATTTACAACGCCCAGCAAATCATAGACACATTGCAACTGCCTAAGCTGGTGATGCCCGTGGCAACGATTACCCTCGGTTGGCCCGATGAGGAAGCACCCGTTTCCGACCGCCTATCGCTGCAGGCAATCATCCACGAGGAGACCTACAAACCATATACTCCGGCCGACATTGACCAATACTACACAGCCAAGGAGCAGCTGGAGGAGAACCGCCGGTTCGTAGAGATCAACGGCACCGAGACATTGGCACAGATATTCACAGATATACGCTATAAAGGCGACGACTGCAAAGCTATATCCGAGTCTCTTATCGCCACACTTAAACTTCAGGGGTTTCTTTAACAAAAAGGAACAATAGCCTATACGCCAAACATTTAAGGCAATCCATGAAAATCATTCAAATAGAAGACAACATCCATTCCGCATGCCCCGAATTCAAGGGGGCAGCCGTGTATGCAGAGTTTGCCAACAGCCCCTACTCCGCCCAGCTGTGGGAGGAGATTGAGCAGTCGGTCAAGCATTGCCGCCAGCAACATACCACCGAGAGTCTGAAACAAATTCCATCGATTCTGGCCACACGCAACATTTATCGACGACTTGGCAAAGACCCCAGCCGCTACCGTCCGTCCGGCGAGGCATTATTGAGGAGAGTGCTTCAAGGCAAAGACCTCTATCAAATCAATACCGCCGTAGATTTGGTGAACCTCGCAAGTATGGAATACGGCTACAGCATTGGCGGCTTCGACTGCGACAAGATTCAGGGCGATACACTCCGCCTGGGAGTAGGTCGCAAAGATGAGCCCTACGAGGGCATTGGCCGAGGGATGCTCAATATTGAGGG